>CALISW010000149.1 GCA_938041655.1 uncultured Thiotrichales bacterium
CAGCGCCAAAGTCGCGAGTTGTTTCAACGTTACTCCTGAGTCCAGATACACAAACGGGATGATCGGCGCCAGCCTTCATCCCGTCTTTTACCCGTATCATTTATTCTTCGGGCTAAGCGTCAGTATTCTAATTGCTTGGCACTTAAGAGTCCAGCTTCTTATCGCAAACCGAGCACATCTTGCATGTCATATAGCCCAGCTGGCTGTTCTTGCACCCAGAGAGCCGCTCTCACAGCACCATTGGCAAATGCTCTGCGACTCGATGCTTTGTGGGTGATTTCCAAACGCTCTCCATCAGTGGCAAACATCGCGGTATGGTCACCGACAATGTCGCCGGCTCTAATGGTCTGGAAGCCGATGCTGTTCTTTTCTCGCTCGCCAGTAATACCTTCACGCGCGTAAACCGCACACTTGTCGAGATCACGCCCCAACGCCTTGGCAATAACCTCACCAATCTTGAGGGCAGTGCCAGACGGTGCATCAACTTTATGACGATGATGCGCTTCGGTGATCTCTATATCAAAATCGTCACCCAAGGTTTTTGCTGCCAGTTCCAGCGCCCCCAACATCGCATTGACGCCTATACTCATATTAGGAGCAAACATGATGGGTATAAACTTGGCCGCCTCATTGATTTTTTGCAACTGATCGTCATTCATACCCGTGGTGCCAATAACCATCGGCTTGCCAAATTCGACACACTGTTGCACGTGTTTCGCTGTCGCATCTGGACTGGTGAAATCAATCATCACATCAAATTCATCCGCAGCATCAGAAAATGTTTCAGTAATAGTGACATTGCCGACCGGTATGCCTGCCAATTGATAGGCATTGCAACCAATAGCATCGCTGCCCTTTTGATCAGTTGCAGCACCCACCACTATAGACTCATGCTCATCAATCACATGGATCAATGTTTGGCCCATTCTTCCTACCGCACCGGCAATTGCTGCTCTCGTCATCACTCTGATCCTGTGCCATCTTTAAATCGATCTTTCATGGTATCAAGAAAACCCTTGGCATTGTCCAGCCAGCCGGCTTCTTGAGGATTATGTCGCGTGCCACCATCATGCAGAGAATCATCCAGTTCCTGCAACAGCTTTTTTTGTTGTTTGGTCAAATTCACCGGTGTTTCAATATTGGCCCGGCAAATCAAGTCGCCTTTCGGCCCACCTCGCACGGGCGTTACACCCTTACCTCGCAATCGGAACAAGGTACCTGACTGAGTCCCAGCTGGAACCTTCATTTTTTGACGCCCTTCCAGCGAGGGCACTTCAACTGATCCACCCAGGGTCGCCAGCTTGTAACTCAATGGTACATCGCAATACAGATGATTTTCATCGCGTTCAAAAATTGGATGATCAAGCACATTGACCCGCACGTACAAGTCACCTGCCGGTCCGCCATTAATTCCCGCCTCACCATCACCGCTGCGACGAATACGATCACCGGTATCAACACCAGCCGGGATATTGACACTGATATTGCGTAACTCTGGCATCCTGGCCGAGCCATTGCAGGTATTACATGGGTCCGAAATTACCGTACCAGCACCGCGACAGGCTGGACAAGTCTGCTGTACCGAGAAAAAGCCTTGCTGCATACGAACCTGACCAACCCCGCCACAAGTATCGCAACCGGTTGGACTGCTACCAGGCGCGGCACCGCTACCTTCACAGCTTTCACAGACAGATTGGAGTTCAATTTCAATATCTTTATCAGTACCGAAGACTGCCTCTTCCAACGACAACTCCAGTTCATACTGCACATCCTGACCACGATAGACATTTTGACCACCGCCGCCACGACCACCAAAGATGTCGCCGAAAATATCACCAAAGATATCGCCAAAACCGCCAGCACCGGCGCTACCGCCCATACCGCCGCCTTCCAGCCCGGCATGACCAAACTGGTCATAGGTTGCCCGCTTGTGGTCGTCACTCAAGACTTCGTAGGCTTCTTTGGCTTCTTTAAACTTTGCCTCTGCTTCATCGTCATCCTGGTTGCGATCAGGGTGATATTTCATCGCCAGACGGCGATAGGATGACTTCATTTCAGCTGTGGTAGCATCTTTGGCTACATTTAATATTTCGTAATAGTCTCGCTGTGCCATTTACTTATCTCTAGATGTACAAAAAGGTGTGACCGGTAACCGGCCACACCTGTGGTCTTGCAAGCCAGCTGTTTAGCTAGCTTTGATCTTCATCAACCTCATCAACTTCTTCAAACTCGGCATCAACAACATCATCGTCTGCCGCGGCAGTTTGCTCACCACCGGCAGCCCCTTCAGTCGCTTGGCCTTCAGGTGATTCAGCATAGGCCTGTTGTGCGATAGCACCCGCCGCCGCTGTCAGTGCCTCGGTTTTCTTCTCAATGCGCTCTTTGTCGTCGCCTTTCAGCGCTTCCTTAACGTCATTGATTGCTGCTTCAACTTTGATGCGCTCTTCAGGATCAACTTTATCACCCAAATCACTTAACGCCTTCTCGGAAGAGTGAACCATGCCATCCGCCATGTTACGAGTATTCACCAGTTCCTGGAACTGACGATCTTCCTCGGCATGTGCTTCAGCGTCCTTGACCATAGCTTCAACTTCTTCATCGGACAGACCACTGGATGCCTTGATCACAATCGACTGCTCTTTGCCAGTTGCCTTGTCTTTAGCACTCACATTCAAAATACCGTTCGAGTCAATATCGAAATTCACTTCGATCTGTGGCGTGCCACGTGGTGCTGGTGGTATATCGCTCAAATCAAACTTACCGAGAGATTTATTTCCAGCCGCCTGATCACGTTCACCTTGTAAGACATGGACCGTTACCGCACCCTGATTATCTTCAGCCGTAGAGAACACCTGATTCGCTTTGGTAGGAATAGTGGTGTTTTTCTCAATCAACTTGGTCATTACCCCACCCATTGTTTCTATACCCAAAGACAATGGCGTCACATCAAGCAACAGTACATCTTTAACGTCACCGGATAACACACCACCCTGGATTGCCGCACCGACCGCAACTGCTTCGTCAGGATTCACATCCTTGCGCGGGTCTTTACCAAAGAAGTCTTTAACCGCTTCCTGGACCATCGGCATACGTGTTTGACCACCCACCAAAATCACATCGTTGATCTCGGAGGCACTCAAACCAGCATCTTTCAATGCAACCTTGCACGGCTCAATAGTACGGGTAACCAAATCCTCTACCAGTGATTCGAGCTTGGCTCGGGTCAGCTTGATATTCAAATGCTTGGGACCACTGCCGTCTGCCGTAATGTAAGGCAAGTTAACATCGGTTTGTTGGCTGGATGACAGTTCGATCTTGGCCTTCTCGGCACCTTCTTTCAAACGCTGCATCGCCAGTGGATCACCTTTAAGATCCATACCCTGCTCTTTTTCAAACTCGCCAGCGAGATATTCAATCAAGCGCATGTCGAAATCTTCACCACCAAGGAACGTGTCGCCATTGGTAGCCAGCACTTCAAACTGGTGCTCGCCATCAATTTCAGCAATTTCAATCACCGATATATCAAAGGTACCACCGCCTAAATCATAAACCACGATCTTGCGATCTCCGCCCTTCTTGTCCATACCATAGGCAAGTGCTGCTGCGGTAGGCTCGTTAATGATTCGTTTGACCTCAAGGCCGGCAATACGACCGGCATCTTTGGTCGCCTGACGCTGGGAGTCATTAAAGTAAGCAGGCACAGTAATGACCGCCTCTGTTACTGATTCACCCAGATAATCTTCGGCCGTCTTTTTCATCTTCTGCAGTACACGTGCCGAAATTTCAGGCGGCGCCATTTTGGTGCCATTTGCTTCCACCCAGGCATCACCGTTATCGGCCTTTACAATTTTATAAGGCACCAGGTCAATGTCTTTTTGCACCTCTTTCTCATCATAACGACGCCCGATCAAACGCTTCACCGCATACAGGGTGTTGTCCGGATTGGTCACTGCTTGTCGTTTAGCCGGTTGTCCGGTTAATACTTCATCGTCAGCAGAAAAAGCTACGATCGAAGGTGTAGTTCGATCACCTTCACTGTTTTCAATAACTTTAGCGCCATCGCCTTCCATCACAGCAACACATGAATTGGTGGTACCTAGATCGATTCCAATTATTTTTCCCATCTTAATATTCTCCGTAAAAACGTATTCGCATGACTCAATTGATTGGGGCTGGATTGAATAAATCAACCAGCCCGATATTTATTCTTTCTCGGGTGCTTTTGCCACCACTACCATGGCCGGGCGCATCAGTCGGTCATTCAATAAATAACCTTTCTGCATCACAGTCATGATGGTATTTGGTTCGTGCTCATCTGAAGGCAACATCGACATGGCCTGATGGTGTTCCGGGTCCAGTTTTTCACCGACAGGATCCAGCTCGGTTACGCCGATTTTTTCCAGCGCGTCGGTAAACATTTTTTCAGTCAGCTGCATACCTTCAGCAATAGCATCAACATCTTTAGCTTCACCAGCAACCTGAATACCCATTTCCAGACTATCCTTGACCGGCAACATGGCTTTGACAAAGTCATCTGCACCATACTTATGTGCCTTTTCCAGGTCACGGCTGTGACGCTTGCGCAAGTTGTCTTGCTCCGCCTGCATGCGCAGGATTCGGTCCCAGTGTTCTTCTATTTTGGCGTTAGCCTGTTCTAATTGAGCCTCAGGAGAATCATCTGATTCCTCAACTTCAGCTTCAGCGGTATTTTCAGCGTCAAGATCTAGCTCTTCCGCCTCGTCCTCTGGATACATATTTTTCCTTATTATTCGGTAACTTAAAACAGCTACTTGAGATTATTTATTCATCAAATAGCGCCCTAACGCGATGGATATGGGGGCACTTAATCTGATTTCAAGGCACTTCCGAGAATTTGTGCAGTGACATCCACCAACGGGATAATGCGGTCATAAGCTATGCGAGTCGGGCCAATCACTCCCAGCACGCCGAGTACCTCGCCATCAGCTGAATACGGCGCGGTTACAACGCTGCAATCGTCCATCACATCGTAACCAGACTCATGACCGATGAAAATCTGCACTCCATCACTATCTGCACAGCGATCCAGTACGTGCAGGATATCTCTTTTTTCATTAAAAGCTTCGAATAGCTTGCGCAGTTTTTCCACATCGGATAACTCGGCATACTCCATCAAATGCGTCTCACCGGAAGTCACCAGTGTTTCCTGGGGCTTGTCACTCTGAAACGCTTCCTTACCCAGATCAATCACTGAGGTCATCAGATCGTTTAAGCTACTTTTCATCACCTCGAGATCATTAACCAGACGTGTGCGTGCAGAAAAGATATCCATGCCAGCAAAGTGTTCGGTTAAATAGTTACCCGCCTGCTCCAACTCGCTCCGATTATATTCACGCTCGAGCTGCAAGATTCGATTCTCTACCTTGCCATCAGTCATTACCAATACGCCAAGCACACGCTGTTGCGACAGCTTCACGAAATCAACTTTAGTAATGCTGGATGGTTTTTGATACGGCAATGAAACGACTCCGGCCAGCTGGGTGAGATTTGACAACATACTGGATGCAGATTTTAAAATCTGATTGGTATCCACCTCACGATCAATCTCTTCCTTGAGTTGGTTCATGATCTGCTGCTCAATCGGCTTGGTCTGAATCAGCGTATCTATAAACAAACGATAACCAGCTTCGGTCGGTACACGTCCAGCGGATGTATGCGGCGCAGATATGTAACCCAACGCCTCCAGGTCCTTCATCACATTACGAATGGTTGCTGGGCTAACACTCAAACCAGACGACTTGGCAAGCTTGGTTGAACCAACCGGCTGACCTTCTACTATATGGGTTTCAATCAGCGCTTTGAGTAACGCCTGGGCACGCTCATTGGGCGCTTTAGTCGGTTCAGGCATGTTGTGTGCTGTTCATCATGGGCAAAGGCACTCTGATTGATGCACAGATAATACGCAAAACCTCATGCTCTTCAACGGTTACCTCATGATCATGCGTGATGGTAGCGACCAGGCCTTTGATCAAAGATTCTTTACCGCGCGGCGAAAGATCATGTAACTGCTCCAGCGACTGATCCAGCATCTTGCGCCAATCTGATTCTCTATGCCCTTCACTACGAGTATCAACACCCGCCTCCTTAAAACCTGCTTCAGCAGCAGCAGCGGCGGCCTGTAAATCGTCATTGCCTAAATTGGCGACCACTAAAATTAGTGAGGCAGCATGTTTACGCAAACGCGACAGAGATTTATTGCCTCCAGTGAGAATAGATGGCGGTGATACAGAGTCCTGAATCTGCATATCAAGCATTTTCGCCAGCGCGTATTCAAATACATCAACGCGTCCATCCACCATTACTATTTCATTGATAGTCTCTCGAAACTCTTCCAGCTCAGCCGGCGGACGTCTCTTTAACGCCGGAAATGTCATTTCAGCCAACGGTAAACGTTGTTGCTGATCAATGTCCGGTGAATCTCTAAGTAGTTGCTCTACCTGCTCCAGGCTCTCACCACCCATTCGCTGCGCCACGATCAGCAGTTGTTGTTGTCTTAACTCAGGATCATCATCCAGCAAGGTGTAACAGATCACCTCTTTTGCCCATTGAGTTGAATGCGCCGAGGCATATAAATTCTCAGGTATGGATGCTGCAATTAGTGCAGCAAACATCATCTGGTTCTCGCTAGGGTTACCAATCTGATCGACAATATTGGTAAAGTCCATATTGCCTTTGGCTTTACCTTTTTTACGTTCACGCTCTTCTTTTGCAGCTTGCTTGCGCTGATTTCTTTCTACTTCACGCGCCATTTTTTCTGACAACTCGTTAAGATGCTCAGCTTTAAAGGTAGGCTCAATTTTGGTGATACGATCAATGATCGGCGGATGGGTTGCCCATAGACCACGTAAGCCCGAAGAGCCAAACATCATATGGCTAACTTCTTCAGTGTCTACATGTAATTTAGGGTGCGCACCACCGATAGCGATTTTTTTCAAAGCACCACCAATGCCTTGAGGGTCACGCGTAAACTGAACTGCCGAAGCATCGGCCAGATATTCGCGCTTGCGAGAGAGCGAAGCCTTAATCATGCGAGCGATAAACAAACCAACATAACCAATAATCATCACCGCAAACGCTGCCGCTAAAATGCCAGCGGCATTATCGTCACGGGAACGGTGGTGATAACGCGTACGTCTTGAGTTATTTAATATTGAACGACCAATTAATGAAATAACGGTAATACCAAACAACAAACCAATCAGGCGAATATTCAAGCGCATATCACCGTTTAGAATATGGCTGAACTCGTGCGCTATAACACCCTGCAATTCATCACGGTTGAGTTTTTCCAGAGTACCTCTAGTCACACCGATTGCAGCACTACTAGGCTCATAGCCGGCAGCAAATGCGTTAATCGCATCTTCCTGTTCCAACACATAAATTTCGGGAACCGGCACACCGGAGGCCAGAGCAATTTCTTCAACCACATTACGAAGCCGACGACGCAAAGGGTCTTTATCATCAGCATCAACACGTACACCACCTAACTCGGTAGCGATCTTGCCGCCACCAGCGCGCAAACTCATGGTTCTGAACAAACTGGTAATGCCAATCAACCCGAGGACCGATAGTGAGGTGACACCAATTATTGGCAGGTTTTCGGCAGCCATAAGACTGGAAAGGGTTGCCTGATCCTTAAAACTCATTATGACCAGCACCAACAAATCAATCGCTGCAGTTACTGCAACGAGTGCAAACACAAAAGCTATGATCAAATAACGGGTATCACGCTTGGCCCGCTCTTGCTGGTCAAAGAAGTTCATCAGCGCTGGTTCTCGCTAAAGTTGAGGGATTTAAGTTTCGAAATTAACTTTAGGCACTTCTCGTTTAACATCGTCTTCAATCTGTAACATTTCAGCCAGATCAAAACCAAAGTTATTCGCGACAACATTTGAAGGCACTTTCTCACACATGTCGTTATAAACTTTCACAGCGTCATTATAAGCCTGCCTGGCAAATGCAACTTTATTCTCGGTACTGGTCAGCTCTTCAGTAAGTTGCATCATGTTTTCGTTGGCTTTCAAATCAGGATAAGCCTCACTTAATGCAAACAAACGACCCAGTGCACCACTAACACCCTGCTCGGCACTCGCTAGCTGTTTCATGTTTTCTGCATTCGAAGGATCTTTGGCGGCATTCGACAAGCCGGTTACGGCTGCGTTGCGAGCATTGATAACATCTTCAAGGGTTTGCTTCTCGTGCTTGAGATAGCCCTTGGCAGTATCAACCAGGTTAGGAATCAAGTCATAACGGCGGGTCATTTGCACATCAATTTGTGCAAAGGCATTTTTATACTGGTTACGCTTGGAAACCAGACCGTTGTATAGGGAAAATACGTAGAACGTGAGTGCGATTAGCACAATGATAGCGATCCATCCGAAACTCATAGAACTGCCCTCCGTTAATTGGGTAGAGCTCTATGTTAGCAAGGATTCATGCTAAGGCTAGCCCCATATTGAATATATGGTGACTGTGCCCATTATTTCAAGCCTTTCAGCCAGTCATAGCCTCAAATTAAGACTATGAACATCAACTGGCGTACAACGCCAGTAACAATATCAACAGTTTCCAACAATGATTAAAAGATCAGCGTATCCATCAATGGATCAGACTCACTTTCTTTCAGTGCCATACGCTCACGTAATTTTTCAATCTTCTTACGCGCTTCGATACTGGTCATTTTTTTGGGCTGAACTTTCTCAAGCAACTCATCTACGCGTTGCTCTTCTTCAGACCACTCATTTTCAAAATCATCAGACATTTTATTTACCTTGTTTTAGCCCGCCATTTAATTGGCGTGGAATCTTTATAGTCGAGTTGATCGATGCGAGTAAAGTAAATAACTGTGTCTCGATTACCAGGATGTGACGTAGCTCAATAGTCGTCCAACCAGAGGTAATTAAGCCCTGTTTAACGGTAGATTCAGACTCGGTTAAAATGTGAATCAGTCGCCATCCGACTTTAGAACTCCATCACAGTCAGTTGTAACCCAATCCTCTATCACTGTTAGATCAGCCCGATTGCATACCGCATAGCTGCAATGGTTGATGCAGTTATGTCTACGCATTTCCTGTCAATCAGGATAAAATAGTTTTAACAATATTTAGTGAGCAGTAGTGGGAGTATTGCAGGCTGCATAACTATCAATCTCGGGAAAAGTACTAATATGACAATGCCAAAACTTAACGACCCTGCGTTACTGAAAGCACAAAACTATATCAATGGAAAATGGGTTGATGGAGGCGCCGGAACTATTGAAGTTAACAACCCTGCCAATAGCGAAACCATCATCACTATTGCTAATGGTGATGCCTCAGATGCAACCCTGGCGGTAGAAGCTGCTGCAGTCGCCTTTCAGAGCTGGCGTAAAAAAACCGCCAAAGAACGCTCAGGACAGCTTCGCAAGTGGTTTGATCTGATGGTAGAACATGCTGATGACCTTGGAGCTATCATGACGGCGGAGCAGGGCAAGCCACTGACTGAAGCTGTTGCGGAGGTTATGTATGGCGCTGGTTTTGTTGAATACTATGCCGAAGAATGCAAACGCAGCATGGGCAACACAATACCAACCATCGCTGCTGACCGACGCTTACAAACCTACAAACAACCCGTTGGGGTTGTCGGTTGCATCACTCCCTGGAACTTCCCTAACGCCATGATCGCCCGTAAGGCCGGCCCGGCATTAGCAGCTGGTTGCACTATCGTCATCAAACCAGCAACCGAAACACCTTTGTCTGCTTTAGCATTATGTGAACTTGCAGAAAGAGCAGGTATCCCCGCCGGTGTAATCAATGTCGTTGTCGGCACCAATAGTCGTGAAATAGGCATGGTTTTGACACAACATGAAGCGGTAGCGAAATTTACCTTCACGGGATCAACGCCGGTTGGCAAAATATTGATGACTCAATGCGCCACCACCGTTAAAAAAATCTCGTTAGAGCTCGGCGGCAATGCACCATTTATAGTATTTGAAGATGCGGATCTTGACGCCGCCGTCGATGACTGCATCGCCACCAAGTTCAGAAACTGCGGTCAGACTTGTGTCTGCACCAACCGAATTTATGTACAAGACTCAATCGCAGAGGCATTCATAAGCCGACTTAAAACAGCCATCGAAGCACTACAGGTGGGTGACGGTTTTGCGAAAGACACCATAATCGGCCCACTGGTAAGCGACTCTGCGGTAAAAGAAATGAAGGTGCTCATGGATGACGCGAGGAATCACGGCGCTGATATTTTGGTTGGTGGTAACTCGCATGAGTTGGGCCACACATTTTTTGAGCCAACACTATTAACCAACATTTCTCCAGAAATGAAATTGGCCAACGAAGAAATCTTTGGTCCTATCGCTGCGGTTCAGATTTTTGAAACTGAAAAAGAAGTCATTGAAAGAGCCAATGACACCGAGTACGGGCTGGCAGCCTATTTCTTTACCCGGGATGTTGGTCGCGTTATGCGCATGTCTGAAAATCTGGACTACGGGATCGTGTGCTCAAACTCCGGTGTATTTTCAACCGAGGTTGCACCCTTTGGCGGCTGGAAACAATCTGGCATTGGTTCTGAAGGTGGCAAAGAAGGGATAGCGGAGTATTTCGAAACCAAATTCCATTCTATGGGTGGCATAGAATCGTAAGTTAATACATACAGCTCTCGTAGACTAGTCTTTGAACACCACGGTTTTACTTTTATTGAGCAGTACTCTGTCCTCCAGGTGGTAATGAACCGCCCGTGCTAACACCCGTCGTTCAATATCACGACCTTTGCGCACCAGACTTTCTGGTGTATCGCTATGGCTCACCGTTTCAACATCCTGAACAATTATCGGCCCTTCATCCAGATCCGAATTTACATAATGCGCAGTTGCACCAATCATCTTCACGCCTCTGGCATAGGCTTGATGATAAGGGCGCCCTCCTTTAAAGCCAGGTAAAAAACTATGGTGAATGTTGATGCAACGTCCTTCAAGAAATGATGTCATCTCGGCGGATAAAATTTGCATATACCTCGCAAGAATAACCAATTCCACATCGGCTTGATCGATCACCTCTTTCAAAGCAGCTTCCTGCTCGGCCTTGGTTTCTTTACTGATTGGTAGATAGTGGAATGGAATATCACCCAGCAGACTGGTATTGATTGACTCTCGGGGATGGTTGGATACAACCGCCACAATATCCATCGACAATTCACCAATACTATTACGATAAAGCAAATCAACCAGACAATGATCCAGTTTTGACACCATAATCAGCACACGCTGCCGGTGCGTCTTAGAGCGTAGTCTCAATTGCATATTGAATTGGGCTTTTAAAGGTGACAGACGTGCCTTGAGTGAGTCTTCGGCTGTAGCCTCACCCGCCATTCTAAACTCGACCCGCATAAAAAAGACACCCTGCTCAACATCATCAAACTGTTGCGCTTCGATAATGTTAGCGCCTGCATCATACAAAGCGGTAGTAACAGCAGACACAATACCGGGCTGGTCGTTACAAGAAAGCGTCAAGCAGTAGGCAGTATTCAAGAGTAGTTCTCGGTATTCAGTTTATGCATGGTAGTGTAACGTCTAATAGAGTGAATATTCACTTCGATTATAAAATTGAAATATAGATTTTGTCTATCATGAACCATCAGACTGGAGACAATTCAAATACCAGCTGACAAACTTCATGCACAACTCTTCATACTGAGGATGATAAGGCCCGGGCTCATAGAATGCAGAGTTAACACCAGCGCTATTTCGCATCACAATGTACTCATCTTCCAGAGTTGTCTCATGCCATAACCAGATCAAACGCTCGAGATCGTAATCAACACCCTCTTGTGCATCACCACGCACAAACCAGACCACCTTCATTTCCGTTTCTTTTAGTCCCTTGGGAATAAAACGGTATAACACGCAGTGATCCGGATAGTTCAGCATGAATGATATTGGCCCCAGTTGAAAATCACCAGCCCCGCCATCGTAACCCTTGATTACTCCCATCAGAGGCGCAAGCGCTTTACCATTTTCGCTCCCGGTTTCATATCCTTCATACAAGGCATAGCGCATATGACTGACACAGCCACCAAAACTTAACGCGTCTTCATAGACCCTGTAGAGGGAATCGCCAATACCTTCAACTCCGGTCATTTGCTCGGCACGCGCTAACATCGCCTGATTCAGAGGTTTAACTTTTTCTGGAGGTTCTTTGAGACTATGTGAACGTGAATAATACTTATGTGAGCTGGCACAGTGGTAGCACTCCAGATAATTCTCCAGACAAAGCTTCCAGTTAACCTCAACTGTGTAGGTTTTTTGATGAGCAACTTTAGCGTTAGCAAGCTCATAGGCACCCAGAGGAGCATTAATCAGATCAAGCGCCGGCAAAAACGATTTAGCGTCAGTGTCGAAGTTAATAAATATCAACCCCATGTACTGCTGCACCGCTACCGTTTTCAGCCCATAGTCAGCTTTATCAAAATCAACATACGCTTCTGAAGCTCGTGGCGTCCGTAAAGCACCATTATTTTCATAGACCCAGCCATGATAGGGGCATACAAAGTGCTTGCTGTTGCCAGACCGTTTCTCGCAAACACGTGAGCCACGATGACGGCAGATATTATGCAGCGCGCGAATCTCACCCTGATCATCATGTGAAATGATGACCGAATCCTCACCGACATCAAATAACACATAATCACCCTTGTTCGGGATTTCGGAAATATGCGCGGCATATATCCAGCTTTTGAATAAGATCTGCTCTAACTCTAATTGATAAACTCGCTGAGAACGATAAAACCCGGATGCCAGTGAAAACCCCGGCATCTCTTGCTGCTTACTGAGCATCTCTTTGAGAGTGTCTCGGCTATCGTTACTATTAGAGAGATTCATTATTCTTCACATCATCTGCTGCTACAATACACTGTCACCAGTATATAGTTTTTGAGAGCAAATGACGGCACTCAAGACTAACCATCTGAATACCCAACAAGAGATCCACACACATGCTTCCAAAAAGAATTTTAATGGGTCCAGGCCCTTCCGATGTATCGCCAGAAGTACTTAATGCTATGGCACAACCCTGTATTGGACATCTTGATCCTGAATTTGTTGGTTTCATGGATGAGGTAAACACGTTGTTGAGAAAAACCTTCCTGACAGAGAATGCAGTGACTTTACCCATATCTGCACCCGGCTCGGCCGGTATGGAATGCGCCTTTGTAAATTTGCTGGAACCAGGCGATGAAGTGGTTATTGCAATCAATGGCGTGTTTGGCATGCGTATGGTTGAAAACGCCAAACGCTGTGGTGCTATACCCATCGCTGTTGAATTTGAATGGGGCAAACCGGTCGATCCAGATCAGATTGAAACTGCTCTCAAAGAAAACCCCAACGCCGTCGCGCTGGCTTTTGTGCACGCTGAAACCTCGACCGGGGTTCGCTCTGACGCACAAGCTCTATGCGCTCTGGCAAAGCAATACAATTGTTTGAACATTGTTGACGCGGTCACTTCATTAGGCGGCATTGAACTACGAGTTGATGACTGGGGTATTGATGCCATTTACTCCGGCACACAAAAGTGTCTCTCTGCTCCGCCGGGGCTTTCGCCAGTCTCTTTTAACGACGCAGCAATGCAGCGCGTTAAAAAACGTAAGCAAGACCCGCAAAGCTGGTTTCTGGATTTGAACTTACTCACCGGCTATTGGGGAGCTGGAGCCAAACGCGCCTATCACCACACCGCACCGATCAATACGCTTTATGCATTGCATGCCGCGTTAACTCAACTACATGAGGAAGGTCTGGAAAACTCGTGGCAGCGACATGCAGACAACTATGCAAAGCTTCGAGATGGCCTGCAAAGTCTAGGACTTGAATATGTGGTTGATGAAGAATATCGCTTACCCGAACTCAACGCGATTAAAGTACCGGACGGTGTTGATGAGGCAGGCGTACGGAGTTATCTTTTGAATGAACACAATCTCGAGATTGGTGCAGGTCTCGGTCCGATGGCTGGAAAAATCTGGCGCATCGGTTTGATGGGTTCTTCATGTACTGAAAAACACGTTGAAATATGTCTAGCTGCGTTAGCAGAAGGTATTGAGAAAAATAAAAGCTGAACTCAGCCTCAATACTCGACCACTATTTTGCCAAAGTGCTTGCCGGACTCTTGATGACTGAAAGCGTCAGCCAAATTTTCCAACGCAAAACTCTTATCCAGTACCGGCTTGAAGCCCGCAACGTTGATAGCACTGACCATGTCTTCCTGCATGCGCGCTGAACCTACAGCAATGCCATGCATGGAGGCATGCTTGAAAAACACCTTGGGTAATACGATCGTCGCATCACGACCTCCGAGCACACCTAGCAAGGATATTTTTCCGCCATAACCAATTGCCTCTATTGATTGCGGCAAAGTACTGGGGCCACCCACATCCAGAACATGATCTACTCCGCCCGTCATTTTGTTGATAGTTCTGCCCCAGCGCTCATCTTCTTTGTAATTCACCACCTCATCGGCACCTAGCTCTTTCAGCCTGGCCGCCTTTTCATCGCTTGAGGTAGTGGCATAAACAGTTGCGCCAGCGGCTTTGGCCAGTTGCAATCCAAAAATCGAAACTCCACCACTGCCCTCAACTAAAACCTTATCACCCGCTTTTAAACCACCCTCCACAATCAGTCCACGCCACGCAGTCAGTGCAGCACATGGCAAACTGGCGGCTTCGGCGAAACTGTAATCATCAGGAATAGTGGTAAGAGACCGCTGAGACACGCAAGAATATTCCTGCGCAAAACCATCGGTATTTTCACCGGCAATGGTTGAGGTGGTGGCTGCAGAAGCTTCACCATCTATCCAGTTCGGAAAAAAAAGCGACATGACCTTGTCACCTTTCTGCCATTGGCTAACATTCTCACCAACCGCATCAATCACACCGGCACCATCAGACATCGGTACACGGCCATCATCAACGGGGATAGCACCAGCAGCCACCAGATAGTCGTGATAGTTCAACGAAGTTGCGTGCCAACGAACCCGCACCTGATCAGCTTGCGGCTCAGGCACGTCGCTTTCTACACTGGTTAAATTATCAAGCCCACCTGGTTTTTTTATTTGCATTGCTTTCATATGTATTCCTGCTTAGTAGTCCCAATTATAATTATCGTCGAGTATTTCCCGGCTAATGATGAGTTTCATAATCTCCGAACTACCGGCGTAAATACGACTCACCCTGGCATCGAGGAACATACGGCAAATATCGTATTCTTCCATGTACCCGGCACCACCATGGAGTTGCACTCCCAAATCGACCATTTGCCATTCAGCCTCGCTCGCTTCAAGCTTTGCACGCGCTGCCAAACCGGCACTAAGTTCACCTTTGTTATGCAGCATCACCAGATGATCAAGATAAACCCCAAGAACATTAATGCGGGTTTCAACTTCTGCCAATTTAAACTGTGTATTCTGAAAATCAGCAATACGTTTACCGAAGGCTTTTCGCTGCAACACAAATTCTCGCGTGACTTTAAAGGCAGCTCTGGCCGAAGCGTAATAACCAACCGCACCGATGAGACGTTCTTCAGCCAAACCTTCCATCAAATAATGAAAACCTTTACCGGGCTTACCGAGGACGTTTTCTTTAGGTACTTTGACGTCCTTGAAAAACAACTCAGCTGTGTCTTGTCCCTTTAACCCCATTTTATCGAGATTGCGTCCGCGCTCAAAACCTTCCATGCCGCGCTCAATTACCAACAACACCATCGCATGTCGACTTTCCTCACCCTCCAGCTTGGCCGCCGTCACTACGTAATCAGCATTAATGCCATTAGAGATGTAGGTTTTGGAACCATTGACTAAGAAGTGATCGCCTTTATCAGCCGCCATGGTTCGGATACCCGCCAGATCACTACCAGCATCAGGCTCGGACATACCTACTGCCAGAACCTTGTCACCTGAAACACATCCGGGAAGAAAGCGCTTTTTTTGTTCTTCAGTACCGAATCTGTCTATGTAGGGACCAACCAGCCGACTATGTAAGGTGTTGAACCAGTCAAAACAATGCGCCCTGCCAGTCTCTTCAATAATAATTTGCTCATAGCGGAAGTCGCTATCCCCCATGCCACCGTATTTCTCATCAGGCCAGATCATTAAAAAACCCTGATCGCCGGCTTTTTTAAATATCTCACGATCTACAATGCCCTGCTCTCGAAAACGTGGCATGTGTGGCGCCACTTCTTGCTCAAGAAACTTACGAAAAGCCTCTCTGAACATTACCTGTTCTTCACTAAAATCTCTCATACACTCTCTATAATTATTAACACTGTATTTTGAGCGACTATCTTGCTTTATTCATGGCCGGATTCCAATGCATAAGCTGCATTTAATTAATCGCTACAGCCCATCACACACAAAACCTGAAAACTCGCCTTATTCAAAATGAAATACCACAATAAAAATGATCCAAAGATTCAATAGCTGATCAGTCAGATGCTACACTTAAAAAACTGAACAGATTACCAAGGAATAAAGATGCGCATTGTTTTACGACTACTAGGAGCGTTGCTACTTCTCATTTTATTTGCAGCCAGTTACATTTATTTTTCATCACTGGCAAAAATTCCAGAGAGTCGTTTTACGCCAGACAATGCTGCGGCTGCACCTGAAAACAATGCTCCCATATTATTATTTGGTGCCACCCGCAACACCGGACTTGAGTTCGCAAAACAGCTCAGTGCGCGCGGTGAAAAAATCGTCGCTTTCGTTCGTCCAAGTTCGGATGTCAGCGCTCTAGAAGCTCTGGGAGCAGAGCTGTTAATGGGTGATGCCATGGATCCGGCAACTATTGAGGCCGCATTTGCCAGCCAACCGTTTCGCGCCATTATGAGTACTGTTGGCTGTTTCAGCTGTGACCCGCCGGTAGACTTTACCGGCAACAAGAATATTATTGATGCCGCCAAAGCTGCCAACGTACCAAAAATGTTGTTCATTAGCACTATCGGTGCTGGCAGCAGCAAAGATTCATTGCCAGCGTTGCCCAGCTATTTTCTGCGAGGTGTATTACCTCTAAAAACCCAGGTTGAAGACTATTTAAAAGCCAGCGGCCTTGAGTACATAATTATCAGACCAGGTGGCTTGGGAAGTGACCCGGCAACTGGCAAAGGTCTGTTATCTGAAGACATAAAAGCCTTTGGATATATTGACCGCATTGAGCTGGCCACTCTGATGGTAGAGTGCATCGACAGCCCTTCATGTACCAATAAAACGCTGACCGCGATCGATGAACAGAAAAAATTACCCTGGTAATGCCAAGATAGTGCAGCAAATATTTTGTTTAACAATCGCTTTCACTTTACTGGCTTGTGCAAGCAGTTCATCTTCCTTACAAAACTGGGCTGTTTACCAACAACTTTCTGGTGAAGAAATAAAGCTGGCGTTTAACAACGTCAGGGATCAGGCCGAAGTACAAGATGCTCTCGTAACTACCGCTGAAAATCAGTGGCATGCAGATGGACGGTTTATCAGCATCTGGAATAACCAGCAACAATCCGGAAAAGTAACCGGCCGCTGGTTCGTGCAGCAAGATACTCGATGCGTGATTATAGAAACGGGCTTACCTTCAATGACCAACCAAACAAAATGTGGCCCGATATTTGAGCGGAATGAGAAATACTACACAGTCAACGAAGACGGCAGTATTCATGGCATTCACACCCTCAGCGAACTGCCCTGAAAGCCTGATACTTTTCATGATAAGTGAGTCAGTAACACGGCAATGCCTGCATCAACTCAATAAATGAAACGCATGATAAAAATCCAACGCAAAATCAAGTGTTTAGAAATATGCTATCTCCAGGATATTCATTCAGAGTGGTAATAACAACCACAACATGATGAGTATTCTATTTTCAAATACAACGCATTTAACCTTTTCATTGTGAAAAACTCGGCTTCTTCACTATTATTAGGCTAACAGAAGCGCGTTCAACGCGACGAGAGATAAAGACACTAATAATTTAATCAGGTGGCGCACTAAGTGAATATCATTAACCAGGGCACTTTACTTATGGTGTACGGCATTGGCACCGTGTTCGTATTCCTGTGCACACTCATTGTCGCTATGTCAGCGATGTCTCATTTAATCAATCGATTCTTTCCTCAAGATGAAACTACCGAGACAGCATCCAATAACAACATTACCAACCAAGCCCAGATACTGCCCATACTTCAAGCTGCAATCGATCAACACCGCCAGAAAAAACAATCAAGATAAAGAATATGAAAGCAACAAAATCAATTGGAATTAGCGATGTCGTTCTGCGTGACGCACATCAATCCTTATTAGCTACACGTATGCGCATCGATGACATGCTGCCTATTGCCAGCAAACTTGATGATATTGGCTACTGGTCACTAGAAACCTGGGGTGGCGCGATTTTCGATTCCTGTATTCGCTATCTTGGTGAAGATCCATGGGAACGTATTCGCGAGCTTAAAAAAGCGATGCCGAAAACACCGATGCAAATGTTGTTTCGCGGACAGAACATTCTAGGCTATCGCCACTACGCCGATGACGTAGTAGAAAAATTCGTAGAGCGATCTGCCATTAATGGCGTTGACGTATTCAGGGTTTTTGATGCCATGAATGATATGCGTAACATTGAACACTCAATGAAAATGGTACGCAAATTTGGTAAGCACGCACAAGGCACACTTTCCTACACCCAAAGCCCGGTTCATACCCTCGATACCTGGGTTGAGATGGCAAAAAATATCGAGAGCATGGGTGCTGATTCAATTTGCATCAAAGATATGGCTGGCCTGCTCAAGCCCTATGATGGTTATGAACTGGTCAAAGCACTTAAGGAAAACTGTTCGCTACGCATACACATGCATTGCCATGCAACGACAGGTTTATCTACAGCAACCGCATTGAAATGTATTGAGGCTGGTGCGGATAATGTCGACACCTCCATTTCATCCATGTCGATGACCTATGGACACAGCGCCACTGAATCCTTGGTGGCCTCGCTTGAAGGCACGGAATACGACAGCGGCCTGGACCTCAAGAAACTGGAAGAGATCGCCACCTACTTCCGCGAAGTACGCAAGAAATATCGTAAGTTCGAGGGCTCATTACGCGGCGTAGACTCACGCATACTGATCGCACAAGTACCCGGTGGCATGCTCACGAATATGGAAAACCAGTTACGCGACCAACAAGCCGAAGAAAAATTTGATGAAGTATTGGCTGAAATTCCACGGGTACGAAAAGACCTGGGTTACATTCCACTGGTTACGCCAACCTCACAAATAGTAGGCACTCAATCAGTACTGAATGTGTTGACTGGCGAACGCTACAGCAACATCACCAAAGAAACCGCCGGCGTACTTAAAGGTGAATATGGCGCAACACCGGCGCCAGTGAATAGCGAGTTACAACAAAAAATATTGGAAGGCGCAGAAGCCATTACTTGCCGTCCAGCCGACCAAATCGAACCTGAACTGGAATCACTGCGTCAAGAACTGATGGAGAAAACCAAAGAACGCGGCATCACGCTTACCAGAGGCGAAGGCGAAATTGATGATGTACTGACCTACGCCCTGTTCCCTCAAATCGGTTTAAAGTTTCTGGAAAACAGAGACAATCCCGATGCCTTCGAACCAGCACCAACCGGCAAAGAGTCCAGTGCCGCTACCACTGCTGATGGAGAAGAAATATACACCGTAAGTGTTGGTGGTGATTCCTACAGCGTAACCGTAAACGATGGTGGTGATATAACCGGCCTTGCAGCTGTTGGCGGCTCAGTAAGATCACCAACAGCTGCCGGATCTGCCCCATCTGGTACCAGTACTGGCGCTGGTGCCAGCAATGGAGAAAAAATAGGCGCACCCTTAGCTGGCAACATTTTTAAAGTGAATATCAAGCCGGGACAAACCGTGAGTAAAGGTGAAACCATACTGATACTCGAAGCGATGAAAATGGAAACCAATGTCAGCGCCACACGTGATGGCACAGTTGGCGATGTATCGGTTGCCGTTGGCGATGCCGTCAAAGTTGGCGACACCATGTTGACGCTAATATGAATCAGTTGGCACGACTATGGGCTGATTCCGGCCTGGCTCAAATGCAACCCCAGCAAGGGGTGATGATTCTGATTTGTCTCGGGCTATTGTTTCTGGCTATCCGCAAAAAGTTCGAACCCTTGCTACTGCTGCCAATAGGCTTTGGCGGACTGCTGGCCAATATTCCCGGCGCCGAATTAGGGCTACCAGCTATAGAGCGCTTGTTACTGCATGCAGACACCAATACGTTAACCCAACTAGCCAACATGCTTGGCACAACTGATGTAGATGTTTACAGCATCAAACAAACACTCGCTACCGCTCCGGCTGCGATAAAAACCTCTGCAGCTAATCTGGCAGCTGATCTTGGTTACAGCAGCGGCATGCTGAATACATTTTACGAAGTCGCTATTGCAAGTGGCGTAGCACCTTTGGTTATATTTATGGGTGTCGGTGCAATGACCGACTTCGGCCCATTATTAGCCAACCCTAAAACGCTCATATTAGGAGCGGCGGCTCAAATTGGTATCTTCGCTACCGTCTTGGGCGCAGTGCTGTTGTCATATATCGGCTGGGTGGATTTCTCTATCGCTGATGCGGCCGCCATTGGCATCATTGGCGGTGCTGACGGCCCGACTGCGATTTACGTTGCCAGTATTTTGTCGCCCGACCTGCTTGGCGCCATCGCTGTAGCCGCCTACTCTTATATGGCGTTGGTTCCTTTGATACAGCCGCCGATAATGCGTGCATTGACGACTGAACGCGAACGAAAAATCCCCATGCAACAATTGCGCGCCGTCAGCCAGCGCGAAAAAATTGTATTCCCGCTAGTGTTGTTAATACTTGTGGCACTGTTACTACCAGCTGCAGCACCGCTACTTGGTATGTTTTGTTTTGGTAATCTGATGCGCGAGTCTGGCGTTGTTGATCGCTTGAGTAACACTACTCAAAATTCATTAATAAACATCACCACTATATTCCTGGGTCTTGCGGTTGGCTCAAAACTGGCTGCCGACAAATTCCTGGACCCGAAAACGCTAGTTATTCTGGCATTGGGAATTGTTGCCTTTTCAATAGGCACCGCCGCAGGCGTGTTAATGGCTAAATTGATGAACCTGTTCATCAAACAAAAAATCAATCCATTAATTGGTTCTGCTGGTGTTTCTGCGGTACCAATGGCGGCCCGGGTCTCCAATAAAGTAGGCCTGGAATCTGATCCGCACAACTTCCTGTTGATGCACGCAATGGGTCCGAATGTTGCCGGCGTGATTGGCTCGGCAGTCGCTGCCGGAGTCATGATCTCTATCGTATCCGGAATGTAACTCCACAACTCGATTAAAACCAAAGCCTGATTCTCAAACTATGATAATCAACCTTAATTATCCGAGGCGCGTATATATAATCGCTATAGTCGTAAAATAAATCACGGCCATAAGAGTAATGCCATATGTATTTTAATAAAAAACCCTGTTTGGCGTAATTGGTTCAGTAATCCCCATTGGAATTACGATACAACCGGCGATGGCGTTTGATTTAGGCAAAATTATCTCCAAAACCATCGAGAAATCACTCGAAGATGTGATCGATGAGGCAATTAGCTCGGTTCTGCCAGGAATAAATTCAGACGCTAATGAAGGATGATGGGCAGGACATCAATCTTTCAGAGGGCGTTGTTATCATTGGCTACAACGGTTGTCCCTATTGCAGAAAAGCGTATGCCTTCCTGGCACAACACAACATATCTTACAAACTGATGGATACTCAGCAAGATGCGAAAGCAAACCGCCTGGCACAGCAAAATGGCATAAAGGGCGTTCCCGTCATATATGTGAATGGCGAGAAACTGTTAGGATAATCCGATAGCAGCTATAACAAATTATTCGAAAAGCATGCTCTTAAGTAACCCATTGACTGTTGTCACGATTTAGCTTCGGCCATCGCTTTCTGTATGTCAGCTGCCTGGGGGTTACCACGCATGGTCAGACCTCCATTGACCTGTAAATTTTCACCTGAAACAAACGCTTCATCACTCGCCAACCATACGGCAGCCGCAGCAATATCTTCTGACGTATTCAAACGCCCTACTGGAGCACGAGACACAAAAGCATCAACCAAGCCTGGTACTTCAAAACTGGATTCGGTCATCGGCGTGCGGGTAAATGCCGGCGAAATCGAATTAGCTCGAATACCATGTTTGCCATAATCATTAGCCACACATCGAATCAATGCTTCTGACCCTGTCTTGGTGCCAATATAGGCTGCATAGTTATTAATTAAGGCCTTGGTGGTCGCCGAAGAAATATTAATCAAGGAACCACCTGATGGTTGGTTGCTCATCATCACGCCTACAAACTCAGCCAGAAAATAATGCACGCCCTTGAACTGCAGATCCACAATACGATCCAGCTCTTCGTCAGAAACCTTCAGCAACGGCTTTGCCAAACCCCACCCGGTTGCATTAATAGCAATATCAACCCCACCAAGTTCTTTGTGTGACTGCTCAGCCAGTTGACGCACCTGATCGTGGTTGGTGATATCACATAATGCATATGATCCTCCGAGAGTAGTCGAGAAAGATTTTAATTCATCTTCATGACGACCGCTGACCATCACAGTAGCACCCTCTTGAACCAGTCTGCTGGCTATCACTTGCGCCATATTGCCTTGCGATGCTGCCCCTATAACTACTGCTTTTTTACCTTCCAGACGCTTCACAGTATCTCTCCGCTAAGTTTGTTCTGTTCAATATACCTATATCCGGTTTGTAATTCAGAAATCCAAACCAACAAGTCTGATATTACTCTGATTCAAATGCCGATCTATTCTATAATTCACGCATAAATTATATAACCTGAAAATACTATGACCACACTACAAACTTATGAAATTCATGGCGATGTTGCTCTAATCACCATCGATTCACCGCCAGTGAATGCCCTGGGCTATGACGTTCGCAAAGCGATTGTTGACGGCTTCGAGAAAGCCGCTGGTGACTCAGGCGTGAATGCGATCGTGTTAACCTGCAAAGGAAGAACCTTTTTTGCCGGGGCTGACATTCGTGAGTTTGGAACCACCCAAAAATCGCCCGTGTTGCCCGAGGTAATTAGCACCATTGAGTCATCTCCAAAGCTAACCATTGCTGCCATGCATGGAACGCCTCTGGGTGGTGGACTTGAAACCGCACTAGCCTGCCACTATCGAATTGCATTGCCGACAACACGTGTCGGCTTACCAGAAGTCCACCTTGGTCTATTACCCGGTGCAGGCGGTACTCAAAAACTACCACGTTTAACTAGTGTTGAAGCAGCACTGGACATCATTACCAGTGGGCGTCAGGTTAAATCCGAAGAAGCATTAAGCCTGGGTATCCTTGACAAGGTCTGTTCTAGCGAGGACTTGGTTAAAGAAGCGCTTGGTTACGCTAACGATCTGGTGGCTGACAATGCCCCACGAGTTCTGGTACGCGAGCGCAATGACAAACTTGCCGAACATAAAGGCAGTGCAGAAATATTCAACACTTTCCGCTCAAAGAATGCCCGACGTTTCCGCGGCTTTCTCGCCAAAGAAAATATCACCAAAGCAATTCAAGCTGCGGTTGAACTCCCTTTTGAAGAGGGTTTGATGCGTGAACGTGAACTCTTCATGGAATTAATGGAGAGCAGAGCTTCTGCAGCACAACGCCATGTGTTTTTTGCCGAACGAGAAACCATCAAAATACCCGACATACCCAAAACCACACCGGTGCGAGCAATTGACAGCGTCGGCATTGTCGGCGCGGGCACTATGGGTGGCGGTATCGCGATGAACTTTTTGAGCGCCGGCATTCCTGTAACCATGCTGGAACAAAAACAGGAGGCACTCGATCATGGCATCAGCGTCATACAAAAAAATTATCAGCGTTCCGTTAAAAGCGGCCGCATGAGCGAGGCTGCTCTGGAATCTTGCATGAGCCTGATTACACCGTCGCTGGACTATGCCGACTTCTCTACTGTAGATCTGGTCATTGAAGCCGTATTCGAAACCATGGAGATTAAAAAAGCAGTCTTCAGTAGTCTGGATGCCGTGGTGAAAGATGGTTGCATTCTCGCCTCTAACACTTCTTATCTTGATATTAATGAGATCGCTACTTCGACTTCGCGCCCACAAGATGTCATCGGCCTGCATTTCTTTTCTCCGGCTAACATCATGCCGTTACTAGAAGTGGTTCGCGGTGAAAAGTCCGATCTGGAAGTTATCAACACCGGCATGCGACTCGCTAAAACCATTCGAAAAACACCGGTTCTATCACGCGTTGGCTGGGGCTTTATTGCAAACCGGGTCATGAAGTTCAGGAGCTTGCAGGCAGACAGTCTGGTTTTACAGGGCATTAATCCCGAGACCATTGACAAAGTTATTTATGACTATGGCTTCGCCATGGGCCCCATCGCCATGAAAGATCTGGTCGGCCTGGATGTTATAGGTCGTGGCTCAACCGAACTGACCGTAGACAGCGAGCTGGTTAGCATGGACCGCCTGGGACAAAAGAAAAATGGTGGTTACTATGACTATGATGAAAATCGCCAACGCACTTTATCGCCTATTGCTATGGATCTGATCAAAGAAGTTGCTGCAAAGAAAGGTGTTAAACAAATTACAGCTGACGAAGACGAGATCCTGGCTCGTTTGCTTTATCCCGTGATCAATGAAGGGGCCAAAGTATTGGATGAAGGCATTGCATTGCGCAGCTCCGATATCGATATCGCCTGCATCAAAGGCTACAACTGGCCAGTGTATCAAGGCGGTCCGATGTTTTGGGCGAATACAGTAGGTCTGGATAATGTATTGAACAAACTGCGTGAATTTGAGCAACAATATGGCGATGCTTTCACCCCTTCACCTTATCTGGAAAAACTCGTCGCTGAAGGCAAAGAGTTTTAGACGAATTCAATGAATGCAGAGCTTATTATTAAAGGATCATGGATTCCATCAAATAGGGCCTCCTATTTGTGTCGCGCCACAATAATATAGTGTCGATTAGATACGCTAATTACCGCATTATTTCAGCATGACCGTGGTAATCTTTATCCTTAATTAATTCAATCAATTAGATTATGGCTCCATCCAGCCCCCACTCGCCAGATACGATCTCTTCCGTGACAGATTCAATTTGCGCGAAGCATGCCAATACTGACGGAGCGCTATTAATAATCCTGAATGCGGTACAAGATGAACTTGGCTACATTCCGAAATCAGCAGTACCGATAATCGCTAAACAACAGAATTTATCACGCGCAGAAGTGCATGGTGTGATCAGTTTTTATCATTTGTATCGGGACGCACCCGGTGGAAAAAATACGGTTTATATCTGTTGCGCTGAAGCCTGCCAGGCTATGGGTGCACGAGACTTGATGCAACACGCCAGCAAGCACCTCGGCGTTGAATCCCATCAAACCACCAGCGACAATTTGTTCAACCTCGAGCCTATATATTGCCTGGGTAATTGTGCCTGTGCGCCTGCCGTAATGATCAATGATACCTTGCATGCAAAAGTCTCCCCGCAAAACTTTGAGAAAATCATAGAAGAGGCTCGAAAAACATGACTCAATTCTATGTACCATCTGACTCAGCAGCGCGTTCATTGGGAAGCGATAAGATAGCAACCATGGTGTCGGAGAATTTCAGTGATTGTTCCGTAATCAGAAATGGTAGCCGGGGCTTGTATTGGTTAGAGCCCATGGTCGAAGTGGAAATTGACGAGGTACGACATGCCTTTGGCCCTATAACCGAACATGATGTTGAGAGCTTGCTTGCAAATGGCACACCCAACGAAGCCCATGAAAAATACTTAGGTGTGACAAAGAACCTGGAATGGCTTAACAGTCAGGAGAGATTGACCTTTGCTCGTGCCGGTGAGATCGACCCGTTATCGGTCGAAGCTTATCGCTCACTCGGCGGTTTTGACGGGCTTGAGAAATCACTGCAGCAATCACCTCAACAAATTATTGATGCTATTAAGGAATCAGGGCTACGAGGGCGTGGTGGCGCTGCCTTCCCGACTGGCATCAAGTGGCAAACCGTTGCAGATGCCGATGGCGCAAAAAAGTATATTGTATGTAATGCCGATGAAGGTGACTCGGGTACCTATGCTGATCGCATGATTATGGAGAGTGACCCATATAGCTTGATTGAAGGTATGACTATAGCGGCAATTGCTGTGGGTGCAGATGAAGGCTTTATCTACACCCGTGCTGAATATCCACAGGCGATTGAAACACTTGAGCATGCGGTGCAACAGGCAGAACAAACAGGCTATCTTGGCCAAAACATTCTAAACAGCGATAACAACTTTACCCTGCATGTGCGTAAAGCGGCTGGTGCTTATATATGTGGTGAAGAAACTGCATTACTTGAAAGCCTGGAAGGTAAGCGCGGCATGATTCGCTACAAACCGCCTCTGCCAGCAATAGAAGGTTTGTTTGGCAAACCTACCGTTGTTAATAATGTTATCAGCCTCGCCAGTGTTCCGGTTATTATGAACAAGGGTGCTGAGCATTACAAAAATTTTGGCAGTGGACGATCTCGAGGAACGCTCACGGTACAACTGGCCGGCAATGTAAAACGTGGCGGACTATTCGAGCTACCTTTTGGCACTACCCTGCGACACGTGTTGTACGATTTAGGTGGTGGCACAGCCAGCGGCAGACCAATCAAAGCCGTGCAAGTCGGCGGCCCACTCGGCGCTTACATTCCCGAGTCTGATTTTGACACGCCATTGGACTATGAAGAGTTTGCCGCTATTGGCGGCATGCTCGGCCACGGCGGAATCGTAGTGTTTGACGATACGGTCGATCTTGGTCAGATGGCGCGCTTTGCCATGGAATTTTGCGCGCTGGAATCATGTGGTAAATGCACACCATGCCGCATTGGCGCAGTGCGTGGTGTTGAAACCATAGACAAGATTCTTAAAGGTGATGAAGTCACCGCAAATCAGAAAGTGCTTGAAGACTTGTGTCACACAATGATTGATGGTTCTTTATGCGCTTTGGGTGGCATGGCACCCTTTCCCGTATTGAGTATTATGAAACACTACCCGGATGCACTAGGCACCGGCACCACAAAAACTAGGTGATGTTATGAATGTTGAATTCTACAAACGTTTTGGCCCGGAACTGGATTTAGGGACTCCCAAAGTTGAGGCTGACAAATCCGTCTCGCTGAAAATTGATGGCGCGGAAATTCATGTGCCCGAAGGTACTTCGGTTATGCGTGCTGCCGGATTGGCGGGCATTCAAATACCAAAGTTATGTGCCAGCGAAGATCTGGAAGCATTTGGCTCATGCCGATTATGTCTGGTTGAAATTGAAGGTCGCAAAGGTTACCCCGCTTCTTGTACCACCAATGTTGAAGAAGGCATGGTGGTCAAAACCCAGACCGAGCGCATTAGCTCACTACGTCGCAACGTCATGGAACTGTATATTTCTGACCATCCACTCGATTGCCTGACCTGCCCTACCAACGGTGATTGCCAGTTACAGGATATGGCTGGCGTCGTCGGATTACGTGACGTTCGTTATGGTTATGAAGGCGAGAACCATCTGCAAGCCGAAAAAGATGAAAGTGGTTCCTACTTCACCTTCGACCCCAGCAAATGCATTGTCTGCTCTCGTTGTGTGCGAGCCTGTGAAGAACAACAAGGCACCTTTGCCTTAACCATCCAGGGACGTGGCTTCGAATCTAAAGTCGCCGCCAGTCAGGATGAAGCATTTAAAGATTCTGAATGCGTATCGTGCGGCGCTTGCGTCAAAGCTTGCCCTACGGCAACACTGACAGAAAAAACTGTGATTGAGTTTGGTATACCTGAAACTGCCACAGTTACCACCTGCGCTTATTGTGGGGTTGGCTGCTCCTTCCGCGCTGAAATGCAGGGCGACAGACTGGTAAGAATGATCCCAAATCGTGACGGTCACGCCAATCATGGTCACTCCTGCATCAAAGGCCGTTTTGCGTTTGGTTATTCAACCCACCCCGATCGTATCACCAAACCCATGATTCGCGATTCAATTCGTGATCCGTGGCAAGAAGTCAGCTGGGAAGAAGCGCTGTCTCATGCAGCAACTCGCTTCAAGGACATTCAAAAAGAATACGGTGTTAAATCCATTGGTGGCATTACTTCCAGTCGGTGTACTAACGAAGAAACCTTCTTGGTACAAAAACTGATTCGAGGTGCCTTTGGAAATAATAATGTCGATACCTGCGCGCGCGTTTGTCATTCACCAACAGGCTACGGCTTAAAAACCACGCTAGGTGAATCTGCCGGCACCCAACAATTTGATTCTGTGATGCAGGCCGACACAATTATTGTAATGGGCGCTAACCCGACTGATGCGCACCCGGTATTTGCATCGCAAATGAAACGTCGTTTGCGACAAGGCGCCAACCTGATCGTGATCGATCCTCGTCGCATTGATCTGGTAGACGGCCCGCATGTGAAAGCGGATCATCATTTACAACTCAAGCCCGGCACCAATGTTGCGGTACTCAATTCTCTGGCACATACCATCATTGATGAAGGACTGGAGAACGAAGAGTACATCCAGGACCGATGTGAACGTGAAGCATATGAAACCTGGCGCGACTTTGTGGCCCTGCCCGAAAACTCACCTGAAGCGCTGGAAAAAGAAACCGGAGTACCAGCCACAGAAATTCGCGCCGCAGCACGCCTCTATGCCAACGTAGAGAATGGCGCTATTTATTATGGCCTGGGTGTTACTGAACACAGTCAGGGTTCCACCACCGTTATGGGTATTGCCAACCTGGCGATGGTTACGGGTAACGTTGGTCGTGCTGGTGTTGGTGTTAATCCGCTGCGTGGACAAAACAATGTTCAAGGCGCTTGCGACATGGGCTCTTTTCCTCACGAGCTACCCGGCTATCGCCATGTTTCTGATGGCACGGTTCGCGCGATGTTTGAAAAAGAATGGCAAGTCACACTTGACCCCGAGCCCGGTTTCCGCATTCCTAATATGTTCGATTACGCTGTTGAAGGCAGCTTCAAAGGCATGTACATACAAGGCGAAGACATGGCACAGTCAGACCCTGACACTCAGCACGTCACCAAAGCTTTGATGTCGATGGAATGTGTTGTAGTGCAGGATATATTCCTGAATGAAACCTCAAAGTACGCCCACGTATTTTTACCCGGCTCATCTTTCCTGGAAAAGAATGGGACCTTCACTAACGCCGAAAGACGCATCTCACCTGTACGCAAAGTGATGGAACCATTAGCAGGAAAAGAAGACTGGGAAGTCACCGTCGCCCTGTCGAATGCAATGGGTTATAAGATGGATTATTCACATCCATCCGAGATCATGGATGAGATTGCTCGACTAACACCAACTTTCACCGGTGTAAGTTACGAGAAGTTAGATCGTCTGGGTAGTATTCAATGGCCCTGTAACGAAGAGGCCCCCGAAGGCACACCCACCATGCACATTGATGAGTTTGGACGCGGCAAAGGCTTTTTCGCACCAACACCCTATGTGGCAACCGATGAACGCAGCACTCGGAAATTCCCGCTACTGCTTACTACCGGTCGCATTCTGTCGCAATACAATGTTGGTGCTCAAACCCGGCGCACCGAGAACAACGAATACCATGGCGAAGATCGCCTCGAAATCCATCCTGCAGATGCAGAAGTCAGAGGCATTAAACAGGATGCCTGGGTCGGTATACAATCTCGTGCCGGTGAAACGGTGATGCGAGCCGACATTACCGAACGCGTCCAACCAGGTGTGGTTTATACCACCTTCCATTTTCCAGAATCTGGTGCAAATGTGGTAACGACAGACAATAGTGACTGGGCAACCAACTGCCCTGAATATAAAGTCACGGCAGTACAGGCGTACCCTGTCAGCCAACCATCAGAGTGGCAGCGTAACTTTAAAGCCTACTCCAAAGAACAAGCTGAGCTGGTTTCGAAGCGTAAACGTGACGACAAGGCAAAAGCCTGAAGCCATGAGTGACCTGGACGCAAAATTGATCAAGATGGGCGAGCAGATTGTAAGCAATTGTTCGTTTTCAAATGATCAGGAAGTCGTAATTGCCAAAGTTGCAGATCATTTACAACGCTTCTGGGATCCCAGAATGCGCACTGCGATTAAAAAAAATCTGAATGACAATCCCGATGCTGCAAGTGATGTGCTGAAAAATGCAGTGAATCAACTAACCACATAACAGCTGGCAGGAAAACCACATAAGCTGTCTAGGCACCGTGTGCCAAGTCCATCAAACCTAACCTCAAGAAGATACGACTAAAATACAACGTACTCACAAGGTTACCTGGAAACGAAGAGCTGTAAATCACTTCCAGCTTGCCTTTTAGGCAAGCATAAATTCATCAAAAAACTCAGCTAATTCATCGTGTGCTGTGAGTGGCAAGATACTGGCAATGTGTTGATCGGGACGTACGATAACCACACACCCACTTAAGCGATCTATGCTTCGCTGTTCAAAGATGTCGTTACCTTCATCAGCATGAAATACCTTTTCGTAATCTCTCAATCCGTATTTTCCTTTGGCCGGCCACAGAAATTCCGGTAGGTCTGTAATAGACAAATCTTGCTGCTGAAAAACAGCATAGACATCAATAATTGAGTCATGGTCCATACCTTCAGGTGTGTACTTTCGTACAGGAGAATCATCTGAGGTTGCTAAAAATTGTATGAGCTGGTGTGCAGCTGAAGTGGTGTCCACAGGAATTTGTTGATTGCCGAAAATAAACAATCGCCAGCGTCCATCCGCTTTATTCAGATGCCCTAAATGTTGTCTTGCACCATCGGCAACTCGTATCGCTTCGGCAGAATGAAATCGTTGCCCAATCATGAAGCCACTGGCCAAATGTTGATGTTCTTCACCGGTACAGATGTAGGAAGGGTTGTACTCAATAGAGGTACCCGCAACAAAACCGTTTTGTCTGGCCATGAATTTTTCAATGTCAGCCGTGTTGGTTTTAGCCTCAGGGGCATTGTTGTCTGAGGTCGGGCGCGTAGCCACCAGCTTTGACAATTGTCTATCTGCTTCTATCAACTGAAAGGCCACTTTTCGCCGCTCTGTAGAGTAGGTTTGCAACAATTTTGGATGACTTGTTCCCTTTAAAACAGAGGCGACTTTCCACCCCAGATTAAAGGTGTCTGGCAATGATGTGTTTAAACCCCAACCGCCTTTGGGACTATGAGTGTGACAGGCATCACCTGCCACAAAAGCGCGTGGAATAAGATCGTCTGGATTATCAACCGGAGTGTCGTCAAAACGCTCTGCTATTCGTTGCCCCACTTCATAGATTGACCACCAGGCAACTTCCTTAACTTCTAATGTATAGGGATGCATAATTTGCTGCGCTTTTGCGATGACATCTTCGGCGTCAAGATTGAGATCTGATGCGCGTTGATCTTTGCCCAAGAGACCTAGCTCCACATAAAATCTAACCAAGTAACCACCTTCGCGCGGTATGGTCATCACTGCGCCGTGTTCTTTTGATTGAATGAAACTCTTAACTCTTATATCGGGAAAATCAGTTACAAACAAAAGATCCATCACCCCCCAGGCTTTATTAGCTGAATCACCTTCTAAAGCAATAGACAGGCTTTTTCGAACCGTGCTTCTAGCCCCATCACAACCAACCACAAATCGCGCCCGAACTGTTTCGGTCTTGGGTGTTTGAGGATCATCGCATCGCTCAAACGTTGCAGTAATTGGGTGAGCGTTTAGATCTTGAGTCACGGCTGGATCAACATCGAGTTCTACCAAGCGACGACTATAATGGGGAACGAGGTGCGTGACCGAGTTCTTCATCCCTTCCAGTAATAACTCATGCAGTCGAGCCTGGTTAACAATACTGTGAGTAAATTCTGACAGACCAATTCTCGCATCAGATATTTTGTGGGTGCGCTTGATGTTTTCGGGGTTTTCACTATCTGGCTCCCAGAATGTATTCTGCATAAGCCGGTAGGCTTCTTTAACAATCATCTCACTACTGTTAAACGCTTCCATAATCTCTATGGTGCGACAAGATATGCCATCTGCTCGCCCAAACATTAGTGGGCCCGATTCAAGATCAGCGATACAGGTTGTTATGTCACTAAACTCTGATAGCTGCCTTGCCATGGTTAGACCCGCAGGACCACAACCGACAATCAGCACATCCACTTCGTTTGGAAGATCTACCATGGGCGGTATAGCTGCTGGCTCTCGAGCGGAATCCGGAATCTGATAGTTACCGGGTTTAAAACCATTCAGGTGGTATTGCACGGCATTACTCTCCTTGCCAAAGATACTATTTTATAATTACTGTTTGTTTATGGGTAAAGTCTACATGAATTATCCACTAAGCCTGACACCTAAAAGAGAGCCAACCAACTTTCAAACGATGTCGTTAAAGTTACTAATGGCACTAATTCTTTGGGGTAGAGTGCGGTTGAATTTCAATCGAGAAACTAAAAGTAACGGTAAACAATAACAGCACCATCCTGAAAGCCGGCGATGCCCATTATTTTGCATCGAGCCGACCACACCAATTTCAAAATGTTGGCAAAGCGACGTGTGAACTAATCTCGGCTTGCACCCCACCCACTTTTTGAAACTATGACTTTACTCACGCTGATCCAGATTTTCTTCTTTTAGTGTTGACGGTAAAGACACTCACGCTTTCTTATAATTTAACGGTGTTTTTACCAATCAGTGACAACATTATTCAGATAATATATTCGAATTACTTTCGCTAACTCGGCCATCATACTTTCGGCCCAGCCATACTCCAACCCACGCCCACACCGCAGCTATACCAGCGCCTACCAGAGATACGGCAACCAAGCCTAAACCCAGACCCTGTGTCAGACCAGCAAACGCCAAACTGCTCACCGCATCGCCACCGCGGTACAAAACAATATCAATCACCGGTTTTGCCTTGTAACGATCTTCCTGGGACACTTCAGTAAATAACATTTCGCGAGCTGGACGGGTGATAGCGTAATTACCCGAGCGGCGTGCCACTTGTAGTGCGAGCAATACGGTGAGCACAGGTGCGAAGGCCAGAATCAATAATGCCAAGACAACGAACACCGGCAACAATGCCAGCGTGGTTGGCATACCAAACTTTCTAACGATTCGACTGGTAGCAAAAAAGGCGATACCGAAAGTCAGTGTATTTACTATCCAATCTATACCACCAAGAATCTGCGTTCTCTCTGCACGGGTGTAATCAGCAAGAAGGTTTTTTTGCTCAAAATAGATAAAAGACCCTACAAAGGTATACAGCACCAGAAAAACAGCGATCGATAATAGATAAGGATTGGTTAAGACAGTTTTAAACCCATGCCACCAATGCCCTCCCAGTTTTATCTGGCTCAGATCAGCCATAACATCAGTATTACCCAGCTCATGGTCTTTTAAACGATATATATAGAAGACCAATGGAATCACGAGAATCAAACCACACGAAGCAACCAGCATCAGCATATCAACGCCAACTTTTTTGGCAAAAGCAGTCGCTACGCCTGAACCAATGATTGCACCTAGACTGGCACCTGCGGCAATGATGGCGAACAAGCGTTTGGCTTGCTCTTGATTAAAGGTATCTGCCATCAAGCTCCAGAATACGGAGACATGAAACAAAGCAAATACGCTGACCCAGACATAAAAGGCTTTATCTATCAGGGTTCGGTCATCCAGAGTACCCGCTAAAAAGTAATACGATATAAAGGACACTGCAAAACAGGCATAGACTGATGGCACCAGTATCTTGAACTTTATTCGCGACACGGCCAGACCATAAACAGCAACCAGTATGGCGCTGATAAAGAAATTAATATTCCATAAAAAACTGACTTCGAGATCAGACCAATCACTTGCCATGGCATCCCGCACCGGGCGCAAAATGAAGTAGGAAAGCATCAACAAGAATACAAAAACAAAGGAAACCGCAGTTGCCTTCCATTCACTTTGTTCGATAAGAAAAATCCTGTTGAGTAAACTTGGTTGTTGTTCGTTCATGCTTCAAGCTAAGCCGTCGATACACTGGTTTGTAACTTGATTTCGGCACTCATCGAGTTGGTAATCAAGCAGGACTCTTCTGCTTTTTCGAGTAACTTTTCAGCTTTTTCATGACTCACTTCTTCCGGCACTACCAGTGTTGCTTGAATCTGCATTTCAGTAAACTTCATGACTCTACCATCTCGATCAAGTACTCCAACGACATTAACCGAGAGCTCAGTAAATGGCAATTTCGAAGCGTTAGCAATTGCCCTGAAACCCAACATAAAACAGTCTGCCACTGCTGCAGTGAGCAATGTCTCTGGTGACCAACGCCCGCCGGGGCCACCAAACTCTGCAGGCGCTTCACTAGCGATATCATCCAGACCTTCCGATGAAAGCGTGACATTACCGTTGTTGCTGGCATGTCCGGTAACGGTGTAGTGATGTGGAAATGGGTGCATGGTTAACTCCATATTTTATTCTGTGGCCACATGATACTTGAGTCACGAGCAAGTAGGTAATAAGTAAGCAATCGTTTCATTTTCTTGGCCGTCAATTTCCATTAATCATAAGGCCCGTCTTGTCTCTTTGGGCCCTGATAAAAGAACGATAACCTCAATAAAAAGGCATCTTTCTCATAACTGCAATAAAGATAATACAACAACCTATTTTCATATTTGGCAGTGATAAAATTAATTGTGATTTGTGAAAACGAAGAAGTAATCTTCAACCCCGCTTTCAGTTTTTAGTCGAGTGGAGATTTGGAAAACGAAATCAGCTTATTAACTGCACAAAGTAATAAATGCGTTTACAAGCCAGGTTCCAGAATCTTTAACAATTCTTCTGTAATCAGATCCATCGCTTCACGCTTTGGGTGAAATGGTACCTTATCAAATGTCCACGCTGCATCGGCATAGCCAAACACCAATGGATTATCTGAGCAAACGTGGTGGTTTTTTGACAGCAGTGATGTTTGAATTAAATAGGCGTCGTTGTTGTCCGCAACTCTTTTTGTGATTGTGGCTAGTCGAGTAGCAATCGCACTGGATTCCGCCGAATCCTCAAGCGTAACTGGAGCCGCATCACAGACTCCTTCAGATGGCAGCACCTTTGCGTGGTCAATAAAAACCAACACTGCACTAGGTGCTTTTGTTCTGATTCTTACTGCTATTTCATTCATGCTCTCCTCAGTAGCCGCATAGTCATCTTCAGTGGGAAGAGGGAAACTTTCGAGGCATTTATTTTTCATTGGGTCTTCAGATATTCGGTC
>CALISW010000150.1 GCA_938041655.1 uncultured Thiotrichales bacterium
ATCTCGGAGCCTGTGCAACACGGATAGCAACATTTGAATATCATGAAAATGTAAACCGGTAGTTGGTTCATCAAGGATATAGATTGTTTTGCCGGTACTGCGCTTGGAGAGTTCTTTAGCTAACTTAATGCGCTGCGCCTCGCCACCTGAGAGAGTGATCGCACTCTGCCCCAGCGTGATGTAGGAGAGGCCAACATCCATCAAGGTTTGTAGTTTACGGTGGATATTGGGTACGGCACTAAAAAACACAACAGCATCTTCTACCGTCATTTCCAGCACCTGATGGATGTTTTTTCCTTTATAAAGTATACCGAGTGTTTCGCGGTTATAGCGCAAGCCTTTGCAGACATCACAGGGCACATAGATGTCGGGTAGGAAGTGCATTTCTACTTTGATCATGCCATCGCCCTGACAGGCTTCGCAGCGTCCACCTTTGACATTAAAACTGAATCGTCCAGGTTTGTAGCCTCTTGAGCGCGCCTCAGGAGTGCCAGAGAATAACTCTCTAATGGGGGTAAACAATCCGGTATAAGTCGCAGGGTTGGAGCGCGGGGTGCGACCAATCGGACTTTGATTGATATCCACTACCTTGTCAAAATACTCAAGACCTTCGATGTTCTCATGTGCAGCAACAGTATGTGAGCTTTTGTTGAGGGTGTTTGCTATTGCTGGATACAGGGTTTGGTTTATCAATGTTGATTTACCAGAACCGGACACGCCAGTAACACAAGTCATTAGACCTACCGGAATTTCCAGTTTAACTGATTTAAGATTATTGGCTGTTGCTCCGATAACCTTGAGTATCAAGTTTTTATCTATAGGTTTGCGTGTTTCTGGAATTTCTATGGATAGTTTTCCTGAGAGGTATTGTCCTGTCAGTGATTCCTTACTTTTCAATATCTGTTTTGGTGTACCGGTAAAGCTGATATGACCACCGTGTACACCGGCTCCTGGCCCGATATCAACCACAAAGTCAGCCGTTTGTATTGCCTCTTCATCATGCTCTACTACGATAACTGTATTACCCAGATCCCTGAGTCTAATCAAGGTACTGATCAAGCGCTGGTTGTCTCGCTGATGCAGTCCAATCGAAGGTTCGTCTAGAACGTACATTACACCAACCAGGCCTGCACCAATTTGGCTTGCCAGGCGTATGCGCTGTGCTTCACCACCAGAAAGAGTATCTGCACCACGATTCAGAGAGAGGTATTCGAGGCCAACATTATTCAGGAAGCTCAGGCGCGACTGAATTTCCTGAACGATTTTTTCTGCAATCTGGCCGCGCTTGCCTTTGAGTTTAATTTTACTAAAAAACTTGTCAGCCACCTTGACTGGCATTGCCGTGATTTCTGGCAGTGACAAATCCTTTATGAAAACGTGTCTGGCTTGCTCATTGAGCCGGGTGCCGGTGCAATCGTCACAAGCATTGGTGGTCAGGTATTTACTCAGCTCTTCACGAACTGCATTAGAGTCGGTTTCTCTAAAGCGTCGCTGCATGTTGTTAACGACACCTTCAAATGGATGGCTTTTTCTGAAATAGCCGCCACGCTCATTTTTATAGCGAAACTCTATAACTGTTTTTCCGCTGCCATATAAGAGAATTTCTTTATGTTTCTTACTCAGCTTGCGATAGGGTGTTTCAACATCAAATTTAAAATGCTTCGCCAGTGATGACAACATTTGGAAATAATAACCATTACGTCTATCCCAGCCTCTGATCGCACCACCCGCTAATCCCAAATCAGCATTGATGATGATTTTGTCAGGATCGAAGGTTTGTCGTACCCCTAGTCCATCACAGCTTTGACAAGCGCCAACAGGGCTGTTGAATGAAAACAAGCGCGGCTCAAGTTCGGAGAGAGAGTAACCACAATGAGGGCATGCGTATTTGGATGAAAAGACCAGATCTGATTTCCTAGGGTTATCCATATAGGCCAGTCTGACGATACCTTCGGATAAATTCAGTGTGGTCTCAATGGATTCGGCTAGCCTCAGTTGTAAGTCCGGTTTGACTTTGAAGCGGTCAACAACCACCTCGATGGTATGCTTTTGTTTTGGGTTGAGCTTTGGGGTTTGATCCAGCTCAACAATGTCGCCGTTGATACGGGCTCTAATAAAGCCCTGCTGGCGTAAATTTTCCAGTACGCCGAGATGTTCTCCTTTCCTTTCTTCTATAACCGGTGCCAATAGCATCATGCGGCTCTCTGCTGGCAGCTCAAGAATGATGTCGGTCATTTGAGACACTGTGCTTGCTTCCAGTGCTGCGCGATGCTCAGGGCATTGTGGTAAGCCGGCTCTGGCATAAAGCAGCCTCAAATAATCATAGATTTCGGTAATAGTGCCTACCGTTGATCTTGGATTGTGAGAGGTCGTTTTCTGCTCGATTGAGATCGCTGGCGACAGACCTTCGATATGATCAATATCCGGTTTTTCCATCATGGACAGAAATTGACGTGCATAGGCAGACAGCGATTCAACGTAGCGACGTTGGCCCTCGGCAAAGATAGTGTCAAAGGCGAGTGAGGATTTGCCAGAGCCTGACAGGCCGGTAATCACGATGAGTTTGTTGCGCGGTAAATCAAGATCAATGTTCTTGAGATTGTGGGTTCGCGCGCCACGAATTGAAATGACTTCCATTAGCGAAGTGCTCTGCAAAACTTGTTAATATACACGGCTTGGCTACAAAGCGATATTACATGCAATCTTCATCTACAAAATCATTACTGGCAACTGAGCGGCGCTCAGTACTGGGTCTGGCGTTGGTTTATGCGATTCGCATGCTGGGCTTATTTTTGATCCTGCCTGTTTTCTCGTTGTATGCCAGAGAATTGCCAGGGACAACGCCTTTTATGATAGGTCTTGCGATAGGTATCTATGGGCTGACTCAGGCATTTTTTCAGATCCCTCTTGGTATTCTGTCAGATCGTATCGGTCGTAAATCAGTGATCATTGGTGGTTTGTGCATGTTGTTTGCTGGCAGTATTGTCGCGGCACTTGCCAGCTCTATAGAAGGGATCATATTTGGGCGAGCCTTGCAGGGCTGTGGTGCCATTGCGGCGGCCACTTTGGCATTGGTTGGTGATCTCACACGTGACAGCGTACGAAGCCGCGCGATGGCGGTGGTAGGGATGAGTATCGGCCTGTCATTTTTTATTGCAATGATCATTGCACCCTGGTTAGACAGTCTTATTGGAATACAGGGAATTTTCTACTTCACTGCCGGGCTTGCGATACTCGCAATTATATTAGTTCTAACTCTGGTGCCTTCGAGTCAGGTGGTTGGTGCGCCACTTATCGTTCAAGCCTCACTGACCAAGGTATTACGCAACTCGCAATTGCTGCGTCTGGATCTGGGTATCTTTTGTCTACATCTATTGTTAACAGCAGATTTTGTAGTGCTACCGTTAATGTTGCTGGATTATTACCAACTTGAACCAGCGCGACACTCATGGCTGTACGCGGGATGTTTGGTCGGTTCTGTAATTCTCATGGCTCCATTTTTGATCCATGCCGAGAAAAACAGGCAGCAGAAAAACATGTTTTTGGGTGCTTTGGGTATATTGATCCTGAGTCATATAGGTTTGGCTTTATTGCCAGCCAGCTTAGTAGTAGCGGTGATACTCTTGTTGTTGTTTCTCGCGGCTTTTAATTTTCTGGAGGCCAGTTTGCCAGCCCTGGTCACGCGTAATGCGCCTGCCACACTCAGGGGAGCGGCAACCGGGGTGTATTCGAGTAGTCAGTTTTTTGGTATTTTCTGCGGTGGTGTTCTGGGTGGTTGGGTTTTCGGAGAATATGGTATGCGTGCTGTATTCTTAATTAGCGCTGTATTTGTCATGATTTGGCTAGTGTTTGCATTGGGTATGCGTGAGCCAACACGGCTAAATATCCACGTGGTAGATATCCCCGAGGGAAATTTAAATGATATCAAGGGCTTTGGCGATAAACTTGCAGCGCTGCCGGGGGTAGCCGAAGTAACCTTGCTTGAAAATAAAGCGCATATAGAGGTTGATCCTGTCGTTTTCGATCAACAGGCGCTCGCTTTACTTGTATAATGTGCTCTGAATTTGGAGGAATGAGTCATGGCTGGAATAAATAAAGTAATCCTTGTGGGAAATCTGGGCAAGGATCCTGAGGTACGATATGCGCCAAGTGGTTCGGCAATCACCAATATTACTATCGCGACCAGTGAGTCCTGGAAAGATAAACAAACGGGTGAAAAGCAGGAAAAAACCGAGTGGCATCGAGTGGTGTTTTTTAACAAGATAGCCGAGATCGCTGGCGAGTATTTACGCAAGGGATCCAAGGTATATATCGAAGGTAAGTTGCAAACACGTAAATGGACAGACAAAGAAGGCATGGACAGATACACCACAGAGATCGTGGTTGATGGTTTCAGTGGTGTGATGCAAATGCTGGATAGTAGAAGTGGCGGTGACTATGCGCCTCCAGCGGCAGCATCTACTGCTGCACCAAAACCAGCTGCAGCACCTGCGGCAGCGGCTGCTACAGCAGCGCCAGCGATGGCTGATGATTTTGATGATGATATTCCATTTTAGCACTACTCGAAACGAAATATGACGTTCTAACGTTAAGCCCCTGGTTGCAGGGGCTTTTTTATTGCTTCAGTAAAGGCGCGACGCAATTGCAATATCCTTTGGTAAGTCAGTGTATTGAGTTAGTAAATATGAGTCAGAATATTTTTTTCGCACAACAGAATATGAACTAGTTCAATATATAGCGTCTACCCCAAGGGGTTGTCACTGTTTTACTTTTCATAAATGGCAATAAATACAACTAATTGGCATACTTGAGCTATAAATATCAGGTGTAAGTCACAACATGTCAAAACGTAAAGGGATCATCCTAGCAGGTGGATCAGGCACGCGTTTGTATCCACTCACCATCTCTGTCAGTAAACAGCTCATGCCGGTTTACGACAAGCCAATGATTTATTACCCGTTGTCGACACTTATGTTGTCAGGCATACAAGATGTTCTCATTATTACCACGCCGGAAGACTCTGCTTCATTCCAGCACTTGCTGGGTGATGGTTCTCAATGGGGTATGAATCTGAATTATGCAGTGCAGCCTAGCCCTGATGGTTTAGCGCAAGCGTTCATTATTGGCAAAGAATTCATTGGCAACGATACGTGCACATTAATTCTGGGCGACAATATCTTTCATGCCGATGGTTTGGCTGAAAAGCTACAGGCTGTCAGTAATGATCTGAGTGGCGCCACTGTGTTTGGGTATTATGTTTCTGATCCCGAGCGTTATGGTGTCGTGGATTTTGATAATGAAGGTAGGGCATTAAGTATTGAAGAAAAGCCTGCTAAACCAAAATCGCACTATGCCGTTACCGGGTTATATTTCTATGACAATGATGTGGTCGATATTGCGAAAGAAATAAAACCATCACCACGTGGTGAGCTGGAAATAACCGATGTGAATAATGTATATCTACAACGTGGTGATTTGCGGGTTGAAAAACTAAGTCGGGGTACAGCTTGGCTGGATACCGGGACGACTGCTTCGTTGTTAGATGCCGCGAACTTCATCCGTGTTATTGAAGACCGTCAATCACTCAAGATTGCATGTCCTGAAGAGATTGCTTACTTGCAGGGCTTCATTGATGCCGAGCAAGTACAGGCGATTGCTGAGCCTTTGCGCAAAAGTGGTTACGGCGAATATTTGTTAAGTATTCTTGAAGAGCAGACAAACTAATGAAAATTTTAATTACAGGTGCTGCTGGTCAGGTTGGCTGGGAGTTACAGCGTTATCTAGAAAAGTCGCAACTTGCATCCGAAGTGGTTGCTCTGTCTCGACTGGAACTGGATGTAACTAACTATCAGTTGGTTAATGAAACACTGAAAAAACACCAGCCGGATTGGGTGATTAATACTGCTGCTTATACTGCGGTTGATAGAGCTGAGGATGACAAGAATCTTGCACATGCGATTAACTCGGATGCGGTAGGTCGTCTGGCTGGTGTCTGTAAAGAAATCAATGCACGCTTGTTACACATATCAACCGATTATGTGTTTGATGGCAACAGTTCAAGTTCGTATGTGCCTACAGATAGCACCAACCCGATTAATATTTATGGCAAGAGCAAGCTGGCAGGTGAGTTGCAGATTTTGCATTCTTTGGGCCAGGACACATTAATAATACGTACCGGTTGGGTTTACTCGGCACACGGCCAGAATTTCGTTAAAACTATGCTACGCCTGATGAACGAGCGTCAAAAAATACAGGTAATTGATGATCAGGTTGGTTCGCCTACCTGGGCAGGTGAGTTGGCGCGAGTAATTTGTCTTGCGGTAGAAAAAGATGCACGCGGATTGTTTCACTGGACTGATGCAGGTGTGGCGAGTTGGTACGATTTTGCCAATGCGATATTGCGTAACAGTCGTCGTTTGAATATTTTGAAAGATGAAATTGATATTATTCCGATTTCGACCGATGAATATCCAACAAAAGCACAGCGACCCAAGAATAGTGTGATGTGTAAACGGTCAATTCGTTCAGCTTTGGATTATCGTGGACGTCACTGGAGAGAAACACTTAAAGATATGCTCATGGATGTGCAGAATGGGGTCAACTAGATCACTGTTAATTACTGGAGCCGCAGGCTTCATTGGTGTCAATTTCGTCTACTACTGGTTACAAAAGTATCCGGAGGATAAGTTAGTTGGCCTTGATGCCCTGACCTATGCTGGCAATCTGGCTAGTCTGGAGGCTGCTCTCAAGGAAAATCAATTCAGCTTTGTACATGGTGATATCCGGGATCAAGAGCTAGTTGAATCCCTCATGGCTGAGCATCAGATTGATACTATTGTCCATTTTGCTGCTGAGTCACACGTTGATCGCTCGATTAGCGGACCAGATGCATTTATCGACACCAATATTATTGGCACTCATAGCATGCTTAAAGCCGCCAGAAATCAATGGCTGGCAGCAGACAAACCCGTTTCACATCGTTTTCATCATGTTTCAACTGATGAGGTGTATGGCTCCTTGGAGCGAGATGATCCGGCGTTTACAGAAACAACACCCTATAAGCCTAGCTCGCCATACTCGGCCAGTAAGGCAGCATCTGATCATTTAGTGCATGCCTATGCACATACTTATGGTTTGCAAACCACGATCAGTAATTGCTCCAATAACTATGGGCCCTATCAATTTCCTGAGAAGTTGATTCCGTTGGTATTGATTAATATTCTGCATGGTAAAGAGTTGCCTATTTATGGTGATGGCAAACAAATACGTGATTGGCTTTATGTGGCGGATCATGCCAGAGGCATAGATTTAATCATTAGCAAAGGTCGCGTGGGCGAAACCTATAATATTGGTGGTCATAACGAGTGGCAGAACATCGATATTGTTACCCTGATCTGTGAAAGAATGAATCAACTTGCATCAGATAATGATGAGATAAAAAAACAATTCTCCAAAATGCCTGATGATGCAAAAAGCTTGATCACATTTGTTACTGATCGTCCGGGCCATGACCAGCGCTATGCTATTGATGCGCATAAAAGCTCAACCGAGCTAGGGTATGATCCAGAAGAGAGTTTTGAAACCGGAATCAAGAAAACAATTGACTGGTATATGCAGCAACAAGATTGGTGGCAAGCTGTTATGGATGGTAGTTATAAAGAATGGATTTCCAGCCAATATCACCAAAAGTAAATCTTTCTGTCGTACAATTAAACCACTGAATTAAAGTGCATTTGTCATGAATATTACAATTTATGGGTCTGGCTATGTGGGCTTGGTGACTGGCGCCTGTCTTGCCGATGTCGGCAACAATGTTTTATGTGTGGACATTGACGAACAAAAAATTGAAAAACTAAAGCAAGGCGATATACCTATATACGAGCCTGGTCTTTCTGACTTACTTTCCTCTTGTATAAATTTGGGCAATATAGATTTCACCACGGACATGCAGCAAGCGGTTGATCACGCTCAGGTGCAATTCATAGCCGTGGGTACGCCGCCGGATGAAGATGGTTCGGCAGATACCACTGCAGTATTGAGTGTGGCCAAGACAATTGGTTCTTTAATGCAAGAGACCAAAGTCATTGTTGATAAATCAACTGTCCCTGTTGGTACAGGCGATTTGGTTCATACCGAAGTCAGATCTCAATTAGATGAGCGAGAAGTTGATCACGATGTTCATGTGGTTTCCAACCCCGAGTTTTTAAAAGAGGGCGCAGCGATCGCTGACTTTATGAAGCCTGATCGCATCGTGATAGGAACACAATCTGAACTGGCCGTAGAGAAGATGCGTAAACTATATGCACCATTTTGCCGTCAACGTGATCGCATTATTGTGATGGATCGACGCTCCGCTGAACTAACCAAGTATGCGGCCAATGCAATGCTGGCTACCAAAATCAGTTTTATGAATGAGTTGTCTCAAATCGCTGAGCAAATGGACGCCAATATTGAGTTGGTGCGGAAAGGTATTGGCTCCGACCCACGCATTGGGTATCACTTTATTTACCCTGGTATTGGGTATGGCGGATCATGTTTTCCTAAAGACGTAAAGGCGCTAAGACAAACAGCACTGGATATTGGTGTTCAGCCATTCGTCTTGTCAGCTGTTGAGCAGCGTAATGAAGCCCAAAAGAAAGTTCTGTTCGATAAAGTAAACCAGCACTACGAAGGCCAGTTGCAAGGAAAAAAGGCGGCAATCTGGGGTCTTGCGTTCAAACCTAATACTGATGATATGCGTGAAGCGCCGAGCCGGATACTGATGCAGCAGTTATGGGATGCTGGCGTTACTGTGCATGTATATGATCCTGAAGCACTTGATGAATGTCGACGCCTCTATGGAGAGCGCGATGAACTGGTCTATTTTGACCATCACATGAGTGCTGTCGAAGATGTGGACATGCTGTTGATTTGCACTGAGTGGAAAGTCTTTAGAAGCCCGGATTTCAAGGTGCTAGCAGAAAGGTTACGGGACAAAATAGTGTTTGATGGTCGTAACCTCTATCAGCCTGAGTTGCTTGCAGAGGCCGGTTTGCAGTATCAATCGATAGGTCGACCTAAGGTATGACCATTCTGGTTACAGGTTGTGCCGGCTTTATTGGCATGCATACCTGTCTTGAGTTGTTGAGCAGAGGTAACCGGGTTGTTGGGGTTGATAATTTAAATGATTACTATGATGTGTCTTTAAAGCAGGACCGCTTAACTGAAATAGAAAGATTAAGTGATGACTCGAATTTTACTTTTCATAAAGTGGATATTAAAGACGCTCAAGAATTAACCGATGTTTTTGAGCAAGAAAAAATAGATGCTGTGATTCATTTGGCAGCACAAGCTGGTGTTCGATATTCCAAAGAATTCCCGTCTCAAACTATTGAATCCAATGTGATGGGTTTTATTAATATTCTCGATAATTGTGTGCGCTCTAAAGTCCAGCATCTGGTATATGCGTCATCCAGTTCCGTCTATGGAGCGAATCAAAAAATACCGTATGCTGTGACTGATGGTGTTGATCATCCAGTTTCAATTTATGCAGCCACGAAAAAAAGTAATGAACTGATGGCGCATGTTTATAGTGACATGTATCAATTGCCAAC
>CALISW010000151.1 GCA_938041655.1 uncultured Thiotrichales bacterium
CCAGGCGAACCAGTCTACGTCAGGAACTCGGGAATGCCGGTTACATCTCACAGTATCTCTGGCTTGGTATGGATCTGGCACAACTGGGGCAGTCGCAACAAGGTCTAGTGTATTCAATGGTGGCGCATGCCTATCTCAACCCTGCAGGTTCTATTATTAGAAATATTGATGAGTTCAGGCCGGTAGAGATAGAGCTGGCGATTGAAAGTGCTAACCGCATCATTGCTGAACACAATCAATTTGCGAGTTGGGATGACAACCCGAACACGTATAATTTACATGGATGTAGTAATTAAATTCGACGCTATGCCACCAGACATTGCGCCGATAGATATGTTGAACTAGTAAGTTACTCGAGCTGTATAGGTTAACTTCTTACTTCCGCCTGCAGGAACTTTAACTCTCCACTCAGCAGTACCCGATGCCACCTTCTTGTGCTTTTGTGATTCTTTAACCATTTTCCATTCGGCCGGCACAGGCTCTCTGACGATAACAATGACAGCTTCGTCTTTCGCGTTGCGCAACTCAACCTCAAAACTGGTTTCGTAAACATTATTCCGGATCTTGTTAAAGTTGGTTTGCTTCTTGTTAGCGGTCACATCAAATGATTCACCCAGTTTTAATCTAACCTGTTCATTTTTTGCGGTGTGATCTACCCGGTCTTCGCCGACAAATTGTGCACGTCCTTTGCTGTCTCTTTTGTAAACACGAACGATACCCTTTGGTAACGGCACTCCGAGCTTGTTCGCTTCGGCATTTTTAAACTTCACAAACACCCCAGGCTTCATACGCTGTCCCAGATCGCCATAGCTGGAGCGGTAGTAATAATCATTACCTTGAAGTACCAGTTCTTTCTCCGCCTTGATGCTCGCTGCAGTCAATAAAGAAACTTGCTTGGTTTGTTTATCAGCAATGGTAGTGGGTCTACCCAGAGTATAGAGGTGGTATTCGAACAAACTTTCCTGAACCATTCCTGTATCAGCTGATTCTGCCATTGCCATGGTTTCCATACGCTTGTGCATCATTTGTGCTGTTGGTTGCACCTGATTCACATCACCAGCAACCAATTGCATGGTGGCATTGTTATAACTGGCACCACTTTGATTGTTCAGCGTCACCCAACCCAATAAGTCCAGTCGCGATTCATCCGCATTCAATTCAGCAACGTAGTCAGCCTTCCACGAAAGCCCGCCGGTGAGGTAACTGAGCTCGACATCATCGGTACCTGATTTATTTTGTTGCAGTTGAATGGACAGAGTTGGTTCATCACGTAAGTTGGCTGGTACACTATCAAAAATAAAACGCCCACCGGGATTGGTTTCAATTCGATCACCTATTCTAACTACAGTGCCACCGTTGGTGCTGAGTACCACGGCCTCTTCAATATTTTCCACTCCAGTTGCCGGATTCATGCGTGCAATCTGAATAGTTTTACCTACGTACTTTTCCAGCATTTTTTGTGGGGTAAGCAAATCAAAATCAAAGTTCTGCTCAAGGATGCGTAAACCTGAAGGATTATCAGTATTACGCAGCATGGCGGTTTCGGGTCGCATGCGCGCACTGACACCACGAAAGGCCAATTGCTGCAGGCCCTTGTCCAGTTTAATTTTGCGCGTGTCTTTAACCAGCGCAAGATTTTCGTTATAGATAGTGACCGCTACTGACTGCTGATCATCGAGTGTAGTTCTAAGCTCTGCTTCAACCGCACTCGCGTTGCTACCAGTTAGTACTAGGGCAGATGCAGTGGTGGCAGTAAAAACAGCTTTTCGTAAAAATGACATGCTCTTGTTCCAGTGATGTAAATAACAACTCTGTAAACGTTGAGCAATTGAAAAAGGGTTAATTAATCTTGTGGATCTACTTTTTTCCAGCTTTGGCTTTGACAAAACAAGCTAATGCAGCCTTTCACCTGTAAAATATTGTTATCCAATCGCTTTATCTTTGAAGCATAGGTTTTACCGGATTCGGGGTCATAGATCTTGCCACCCTTCCATCCTTGCTTGCCAGGCTCGAAGCCCCACAACATGGTTAAGCCCAGTAAATTTCTCTGCGCAAGCTCCGGATCTTTGTTATGGAAATCTTTGACTGTCTCAGCGGTTTCACCTGCATTCAGACTATTGGGGTTCAGCCAGATGAGCGTACCGCAGACGCCCTGCTCACAAGCCTCAATCCTGATTTGTGCAGAATCACCTTCTGTTAACCATTCGCCATATACATCCTGACTTTCGGTTGCGAGGGTTGTGTTACTTAGCGATATCATTAGCACTATGAAAACCCGGATCAGACCGCTACGAATCATATTGCAGCCCTCAATCGCTGTTGTAACCAGGCCTTAAAGGCCTCAATTTCATCAAGAATTACCTCATGCCCCATCGGGTAGGTATGAAATTCAATATCCACACCACTGTCCTTCAACAATTGATAGCTATACTGCCCGGATTGCACCGGTATGACTTCATCACCTTCGCCGTGCGCCATATAGATAACTGGCTGTTGAGGCCAGTCATCGCGCATCAACTCATCCGGAAAATAGGTAGACAACGCAAGGACACCTGCGCTGGGATGATCCCAGGTCAGACCTGCGAGTAAGGCAATTACTCCACCTTGAGAAAAGCCGGCGAAGATAATATGTTCAGCCGGGATACCTGCTTCTAGCTGAGCATCAGCAAGTGCGTGTGCCATGGAGACAGACGCGAGCATCTGCTCTTGATCTCCATTAGCTTTACGCCGCCCTTCGTCTCCAATCATTTCGATGCTGGTCATATCGAACCAGGCGCGCATTGCCACACCACCGTTCAAGGTCACGGGAATTATGGGGGCATTTGGAAATATGAAACGGGTCGACGGCAAATCAAGCATTGGCGCGATGGGCACAAAATCATTGCCGTCAGCACCCAGTCCATGCATCAAAATGACTACAGAATCTGCTGTTTTGTCAGACTCCAGGATCACCGGTTTGGTTTCTAAACTACTCATTCAATTGCCACTCTTTATAAAGCCCGCACAGACTATATCAGTCTTTAATGTGTGCCGACCATCACATCATTTTGCAGGACAACGACACAATTCAAGATTGATAAAAACAGCGATAAACGGTACTATAAGGAGGATAAATGGGGCACTCGCAAATCGGATTTGCTAGCTTTTTTAAGCCGCCCACGGATGTGAACTAAATACATACGGGGCTTAAAATGTACCAATCACCACTTGCAACACGGCTGCAACAATCACTTTCTATATTCCTGATCGCTTTGGCTTTTGCTATGAGTGCAGTAACGGCTGCATCTGCAGATGTTGTCATCAACGAATTCATGGCCTCCAACGACACCACCATCCTTGATGCAAATGGTGATGCTGATGACTGGGTAGAACTCTACAACACCGGTACTTCAGCCGTTGATATCGGCGGTTGGTTCATGAGCGACGACCTGGCTGAGCCCAACCTGTCACAAATTCCTGTTGGAAATCCTGCAACAATTATCGCGCCCGGAGAGTTTCTAATTATGTGGTTCGACAAAGAGCCCGCACAAGGACCATTGCACATCAATGCAAAACTGGGTTCTGGTGGTGAAGACATTGTACTCTTTGACGGCAGTCAGATTATTGATAGTCACACATACGGCGAACAAACCACCGATGTTTCAGAAGGACGCCTACCCGACGGCACTGGCAGTTTTGTTGCTCAAGGCGCAGCGACACCGGGCGCATTGAATGACCCGACCCCGCCTGCATCAGATGTGGAAGCAGTTGAATTTTCACTCATAGGTGGCGTCTTCCAAAATTCGGTCAATCTGACGCTAACCACCACTACCAGTGGTGCCATCATTCACTACACCACTGATGGCTCCGAGCCTGATAACACCGATACACCTTACTCAGGTGCGATCAGTATCAGCAGCCCGACAGTAATACGGGCACGCGCCTTTGCCACAGGTCTTAACGCCAGCGCGGTTACGACCCAGACATATCTGGTCGGAGTCGATCATGACTTTATGATTATCTCGACTTCCGCCGATCCAGACCTGTTTTTTGACCCGGATTTCGGCATGTTCAGCCTTTGGGAAGAAGATGTTGAGATAGACGCCAACCTGGAGATTTTTGAAACGGATGGTACTCAAGTCATCAACCAGATGGTTGAAACAGAAATCCAAGGCACCACCAGTGCCGGCCCTGACTACCTGCAGAAATCACTCGCATATAAAGCCAAGAGCTCACTAGGTGACGGCGATTTCAGTTATCCATTTTTTGCGCATAAGTCTCTGGAAAACTATCAATCACTGGTTGGCAGGAATTCTGGTCAAGACTGGAACATGACCATGTTCCGCGATGCCATGGTTTCGGGCTTTGTCCGAGAGGTTGATGATGTCGGCGGCCTGATTAAAAAACCAGATCTGGATTTACAGGGTTACCGCCCGGCGGTTACCTATTTGAATGGTAACTTTTATGGCATCAGTAATTTACGCGAGCGCACCGACCGTCGCTACATCGCCGCCAACTACGGTCTGGATCGAGATTCGATCGATTTTCTTGAGAACGATGCCGAGGTTAAGGAAGGCGATCTGGTCGCCTGGACTGCGCTGCTCAATTTCGTGCGCAATAACGACCTGGCACAAACAGCGAACTACGCTGAATTAACCAGCAAAATCGATCTTGATAATTTCATCGACTACAATGTCTTTAACGTCATAATCGATAATCAGGACTGGCCTGGTAACAACACCCGTCGCTGGCGCGAGCGCAGTGCCGACGGTGTCTGGCGCTGGATGGTTTATGATCTGGATTACACTTTCGGTTTGCTGGTACCCGGTAGCGAATGGAATTCAGGCAACCCTGAATCCAACTCACTCAATCGCCTATTGACCGACAATGGTTTTACTCACCCCGCCATGACTTGGGCTACTGAACTGTTTCGTGAAGCAATGACTAGTCCTGACTTCGAGACTGCCTATATCAATCGCCTCGCCGATCAAATGAATGTGCTGTTCACTGAAGAGCGCATGTTGAACCGTCTGGATGAGTTCTACACCACCTACACCACCGGTTCCAATGAGCGACAAAAACACGCCGATCTGTATACCGATGGCTGGAACGGAAAAATCGACCAAACCGTTGCATCAATGACGACCTTTATTCAAGGCAATGGTGCTGAATATCCTGTCGGTCGTATCGAAAACGTCAGGCAACACGTGATCGATCAGTTCAACCAGATTGATGGCAGTAGTCAGTTAACTATCAACAGTAATCCGGCTGGCGCGGGCAGCGTGTCAATCAACAGCATCACGCTCGATGCTGCCAATCAACCATGGAGTGGTGTCTACTTCAACAACGTTGAGGTACCCATGAGTGCACGCGGCAATCGTGGCTACTTTTTCAGTGGTTGGTCACAAACTTCGATGGCACAACAAGCCGAAAGTAGTTTTACTCCAGGCAGTAACAACAGCAATGTAGTAACTGCCAACTTCATTCAAGGCTCAACCAGCACAAACAATATCGTTATCAATGAAATCAATTATAAATCCGCTGATGCCAGCGACTCAGGCGACTGGGTGGAACTGCATAACCCCGGCACTGCAGCTGTAAACATCTCTGGTTGGTATTTTGAAGATGAAAGTGGTGAATTTTTCGGCCTGCCTCAAAACACCGTGATCGCAGCCGGTGCCTATTTGTTACTGGTTGAAGATAGCGATCTGTTTACGACCATTTTCCCTAATGCATTGAATCATATTGGTAACTTTGGCGATGATCCCGACGGCTTTGGCTTAAGCGGTAAAGGCGAACGCGTCACCCTGAAAAATGCGGCAGGACAACTGATTGACGCTGTAGATTTTGATGACAAAACCCCGTGGCCAGAAAGCCCGGATGGTTTCGGTGATAGTTTGCAATTGCTTGATGCTTCGCTCGACAATAATGTTGCAATCAGCTGGGTTGGCAATATCCCTACCCCTGGAATCACTAATTCGGTCAATACAGGACCAACACAAAATATTTCTTTTGCAGCCATTGGCGACAAGACAGTACTGGATTCAGATTTTGCACTGAACGCAACGGCTTCATCAGGCTTACCGGTGAGTTTAACAATTTCTGGTCCTGCCAGCCTGAATGGAAATATCATCAGTCTCAATGGCACGATTGGAACCGTTACTATTGTTGCTAACCAGGTAGGTAATGCAAACTTTGATCCAGCACCAACTGTTAGCAGAAGTTTCAATGTTACGCTGGCAGACAACACCATTACTTTCCCGACCATTGCCAACCAGCTGCTATCAGCCGCACCATTCAGCCTGACTGCAACAGCAAGCTCCGGCTTGAATGTCAGCTACAGCGTGGTTTCAGGGCCTGCGACAGTAAATGGTAATGTGGTTACTTTGACAGGTGACACTGGCACCGTAATTATCGCAGCCGCACAGGCGGGTAATAATCAATATGCTGCAGCCACTACTTTGCAACAAAGCTTTACCGTCAGCGCGCAAGCCAATGTGATCACTTTTCCAACGATTGCTGATCAAGCTGCAGATGCGGCACCGATTACCTTGAATGCCACTGCCAGCTCAGGCTTACCGATCAGCTACCTCGTACTGTCGGGCCCCGCCAGCGTCTTTAACAATACGCTTTCGCTTTCAGGCGATACCGGCGTAGTAGTTATAAGAGCAACCCAGGCTGGAGATGCTAACACCGCGGCAGCGACACCGATCGAACAAACCTTTAATGTCACGCCTGTCATCGTTGGCCCGGTTAGCTATTGCGCAGCCAAAGCTGATCAACCCTGGAATCGCTGGATCACGTCAGTACAGCTGAATGATCTGGTTCATCAGTCCGGCAAAGATCAATACGGAGATTACACAGCACAAGTTTCCAATCTCGAGAAAGGTGCAAACTACCCGATGACAATCAGTAGCAGCGTTAGCTGGGTTGATGAAGCGATGAACTACAAAGTCTGGATCGACTTCAACCACAATGGCGTTTTTGAAACGAGCGAAAATGTATTATCAGTTGCTAATCCAAACACCGGATTCGGCTTACTCGAAGACATCGCCAATGCAACTATCACAATACCGGCAAACGCCCTGAGCGGCCCAACGCGAATGCGAGTCAGTCTGGCTGCCGATGAACAACCCACGCCTTGTGGTAACCATGACAAGGGAGAGGTAAACGACTTTACGGTCAATATCACCGGTCAGGCAACACCAGTAGCGAGCATCAGCTGCCCGGCAAATATTGATCTAAATGTGACAACACCAACCAACAACAGCATTGTTAACTGGGCACCAGCGACAGCATCGACCACCTGCCCTAGCGGAGCCATCAGTGTTAATCAGACAGTGGGTGCTAGCAGCGGCAGTATTTTTGGACTCGGCACAGAAATGATTAGCTATGCTGCTTCAGACAATTGTGCCAACACCGTCAGTTGTAGTTTTACTGTCACGATCAATCAAACCTCATCACTATTGAGCATTGATCAGAATCTGCCAAACCTGACTCTGGCTACAGCTCCTGGTGGCTCAACGGCTATCGCCAGCTGGCAAGCGCCAGGTGCCAGCACCAATTGCCCCAGTGGCGGCATCAATATTATGCAGACCAGCGGACTGTCATCAGGCAGCGATTTTCCTGTCGGGAGCACCTTAATCGAATATACCGCCACTGATAGCTGTGGAAACTCAGTCAGCACAAATTTTAATGTTTCTGTCAGCCAGACTCCGGTCGGACCACTCAGTTACTGTGAGGCAAAAGCCAACCAACCCTGGAATGCCTGGATCACTTCTGTTGCTCTGAACGATTTAAATCACAGCTCTTCAAAAGACCAATACGCTGATTACACCAATCAAACCGCCAACATCTCAGCCGGTACCACAAGTAACATACAGATAACCACCAGCCTCAGCTGGATCACTGCCACTCTGCATTACAAGGTCTGGATCGATTACAACCAGAATGGTGTATTTGAAGAAGGCGCAGAAACCGCCTTGTACATTGTGAATCCGGAAACTGTTTTGGGAGCACCGACTGATATTGTCAATAGCACGATAACTATCCCTGCCTCGGCGTCGAGCGGTACTACCAGAATGCGGATCAGCATGGCATGGAATGAAGAACCCACAACTTGCGGCGAACATGAAAAAGGTGAGGTGAACGATTTTGGCGTTACGATTAACTAAACTCGCTCACCGTCCATCATGCGGACGGTGAGTAAATAGATAAAACACTAGTACTTTAGTATGAGTAGAGTCGGTTACAAGCTAGTTATACTCAGTAGTAAGGGGCAGTAAAAAAATAACGGATAGTATTCAAAAGACCCCGATTTATAAGGAGCAATTAAACCAAAACTAACAAGATACGAAGAGAGGTATCTGATGAATAAAATTAACGCGTTCCAGCAATTAATCTACACCACCCTGCTCGTTTTAGCCATCCTATTGACGAGTATTTCCTATGCTCAAGCTGACGTTGTAATCAACGAATTCATGGCGTCTAACAACCTGACCATCGTCGATGAAAACGGCGACGCGGATGACTGGGTAGAGCTTTATAACACCGGCAACAACCCGGTCGATATAGGCGGCTGGTTCATGAGCGATTCGCTTGCTGAACCCACTCTGTCGCAAATTCCGATTGGTGACCCAGCCACTATTATTCCTGCTGGAGGATTCTTGATTCTCTGGTTCGACAAGGAACCTCTGCAAGGACCACTTCACGTAAATGCCAAGCTTGGTTCGGATGGTGAAGACGTGGTTCTCTTTGATGGCACGAACATAGTCGATAGTGTAACGTTTGGCCCACAACTTTCAGATGTTTCAGAAGGCCGCTTGCCAGACGGCACGGGATCCTTCATCGCCCAAGGCGTAGCAACTCCCGGAACCATAAACGACACAACACCACCTGCCACTGATGTTGAAGCCGTCGAATTTTCTGTCGTTGGTGGCTTGTTCACAAGTCCGACTGATGTCTCACTCTCTACATCAACCCCCGGAGCTCAAATCTACTACACCACCGATGGATCCGAACCCGATGAGACCGATACTTTATACGGTGGCAGTATAAGTTTAAGCAGCTCTACCGTTATTCGTGCGCGTGCCTTTGCTGATGGTCTGAATGCTAGTCCGCTTTCAGCCAACACCTATCTGTTTAACGTGAATCATGATTTCATGATTCTTTCGACTTCGGCTGAACCGGATGAGATTGATGAAATGTTCGAGATGTTCGAAATAGACATAGAAATCAATGCCAATCTCGAGATCTATGAAACCGATGGCACCCAGGTCATTAACCAGATGGTTGAAACTGAAATTCAGGGTACTGCCAGCGCCAGTAATCGACAAAAATCACTCGCCTACAAAGCCAAAAGCTCGCTGGGCGATGATGACTTCAGCTATCCATTATTTAGTAACAAACCACTTGACGCCTATAAATCGCTGGTTGGCAGAAATTCAGGCCAGGATTTTAATATGTCAATGTTCCGCGATGCTATGGTCAGCGATTTCGTGCGTAACCTGAGTGATGTGGAAGGAATGATCCGTACTCCAAACCTGGACTTGCAGGCATATAGACCAGCCGTTACCTACCTCAATGGCGAGTACTATGGAATCACCAATCTCCGCGAACGAATTGATCGCCGATACATCGATGCTAACTATGGCCTGGATCGCGACTCAATCGATTTTCTCGAGAAAAACGATGAAGCGAAAGAAGGTGATTTTGTTGCCTGGGACGCTTTACTGGATTTTATTCGCAATAATGATCTGAGTGTACAAACAAATTTTGATCAGCTCGCCAGCTTGATCGATGTGGAAAACTTCATCGACTATAACGCCTTCAATGTCATTATAAGTGCTAACGACTGGCCTGGTAATAATACGCGTCGCTGGCGCGAGCGTGTGCCCGAAGGTAAGTGGCGCTGGATGGTCTACGACCTTGATTTTAGTTTTGGTTTGCACAATCCGGGGGGCGAGTGGAACTCAGGTAATCCAACCGGACTTGCATTGAATCGTTTGATGTCTGAAAACGGCTTTGCTCACCCAGCCCCGGACTGGTCAACAGAATTATTCCGAGCTGCCATGACGAATAAAGGGTTTAGAGATACCTTTATCAATCGCATGGCCGACCAAATGAACGTGTTGTTCACCACCGATCGAATGCTCACCAGACTAAATGACTTTTATACCCTCTACACCACCGGCGCAAATGAACGACAGCAGCACGCCGATCGCTTCAGTAGTGGCTGGAATGGAAAGATTGACGAAACAGTCGCCTCCATGACCACGTTCATACAAGGTAACGGTGATAATTTCCCGATGGGCAGAATCGAGGTCAATACCCAACATGTA
>CALISW010000152.1 GCA_938041655.1 uncultured Thiotrichales bacterium
TCGCGCGTCGTTCGTATCATAAAACTAGGCGGATTTGTCGCCAGTACCAGTGAAAATAGTGGTAGTGATATACCAAGCATTATCAATGGTTGTTCTGATTTACTGGTGGAGGTTTTTGGAGAACAAGGAAAACACGCGCGATTTGCAGTTGGCATACCTTCGTTACCACGCGATTGCGCAGTCGAGATTGATGCTGTGGTTGAGATTAGTTAAGAAGCTTACATCATAACCAGTCTCCGAACTGGGTGGATTGCGGCCACATATCAAGCTTAAGATTATGACAATGCAGGCACTTTCCTCATACAGCCCCAGCAAATATTTATTAATGACATAGCTAGAAATAATGAAACCTAAAATATCACAGGATTCATCTCAAGCAACACCGTAACTACAACTTGGAATATTGTATTTATTTCATGCCCATCGTGCCATTCTGGTTTATAACGAATTCAGAAGTTGGGCCTGGTATTATTTTTGTGTTAGTTATATTTGCGCTCATGTCGATCCAACTTGCTTTCAACAGCGAATAACGCTTGCTTTAACTGGTCCGAAATCGCATCTCTCTCATTTTCCGCAGCAACTAATGTCGCATTATGTGCAGCACAAAAATTTTCTGCCTCACCCCAAGATGAGATCAACTCTTTAGCCCATTGTCTGAACTCGCTAGCGGCTCTAGCATGTGGCTTCAATGCCTTAGACAGGGTTGGATGAAAACTGACGGATTGTTCACTGACGATCATTCTCGCTAAAGCAGGTAACTGCAATAACATAAAAGTATCATCAACATGTATCGTTTTTGATTGGCGATGATAGGCTAGCACTGATGAGAAATGCACCTTGTCATCTTCTGAAATGAAATCCACACCCTCTGGAACTGAAAACTCAAAATCATCACTAAACAAATCATGAAAATCTTGATCTTCTGCGAGCTCTTCTTCCCAGGGAAGTTTAGGAAAACGAGATATATGCCTTGCTGTCCCGTACAACTTTGCATCTGGAAACATACGATGCATTGGCCGAACATGAACAGTATGAAATGGATGTAAATTTATGATGGCAGACACATCTTTACCGTCATTTGTTAACTCTAGCAACTCGCGTTTGATATCACCTGAAAATGTATAGGCGTCCAGAAACACAAACTTGTCATTTGCCAATCGAACCAGTGAAGCATGTGTACCTATATCAACTACGCCACCAATCCTGTGCGAACCACGTATATTCCAAAAGTCATCTGACACCCTAATTATTTTCTGCATTTTCTAGATATCCTTGGATGTGAGTTCATCACTCAAAAACGGCAATAACAGTAAGTAAATTTGATCTTCTAATGAGGTAGCTGTGTCGTTGTCATTAATAATTATTTTGGAAGACCCAATGTTCAATAAGATGGTGATGATATTATCCGCCAATAATTCAGGCGCTTTATCTGGCAACGGTAATGTTGATGACGACGTTAAGTGTGAAGCAATCTCTTCGATTTGATGATAGAGGCGGGTGAGCAATCGTCTTAATTGAGATTTTATAGACGGGAATCGGTCACTAATCTGTAGCGTTTCAAGACCGATAAAGCGATGTTCCAAAAGTACGTCGGAGACCACTCCAAAATAGGCAAGAATTGTATGTTTCTCAAAACTCGGGTTCGCTTGCCAACCATCTAATATGCTCGACAGGTTCGCATGAAATCTTGCGTAGAGCTCTTCAACAACCGCCTCTTTTCCTTTGAAATGATAATACAAATTACCGGGGCTGATATTCATTTCATGCGCCAAATCAACGCAACTGACCTGACCCTCGCCTCGATCGTTAAAAAGAATCAGAGCGACATCAAGAATCAAATCCCGAGTTTTTAGTTTCGCCATTTAGAATCCATAATATTCTTTGTTTAAACTTTAACACAGGCTAATCCGCAACTACTGGTAATTTAAACTTGATTCCACACCTTTACTTGTAGAATAAAAAAGGCCTGCAAGAGCAGGCCTTTCTAATCCTTCAGCGACTATTACGCACGCTTTTTGATGTTTCTGCTTAAGTCGTCCAGCTTGTCGCTTACCAAAGCAATCTTTTCGGAAAGATTCTCAAGATAGTTAGAAGACAAACGATCTTTCAATGAAACAATCTTGTCTTCTACTGAATCACGACGTGCTTCAGCTTTCTTCTCAACTTTAGCCTGAACCTTCGCGCCTTTTGCTACAAGCGTGTCAAATCTCTTCTGGCCTTTTTCATTGATTTCTTCAACTCGACTTTGCAAGTCTTCGAATGACTGACTGTATGCACCGAGACCAGCCAACCAAATCTGCTTGGCCATATCTTCCATCTTGTCGGTGTTGTACATGTCGAAAATAGTCTTTTCAGTTTTCTTGGCAGTTCTACGAGCCTTCTTCATAGTAGGAGACTTACGCACTGCTTTTTTAGCCGCTGTAGTTTTTCTAGTCACTTTTTTAGCAACTTTTCTGGTTGTTTTCTTTGCCGCTTTCTTACGAGTTGCCACTGCCTTAGTGGTTTTACGAACTGTCTTTTTAACAGTAGCTTTCTTCGGGGCTGTTTTCTTAGCCGCGGTCTTCTTTGTAGCTGTCTTGCGCTTAGTAGTTGTTTTCTTAGTAGCCATTTCTATGTTCTCCGGTAAGTAATTTGTTGATGAGCGCATAGTATGGGAGTTTTTTAGAAATCACCCCCTAATTAGAATCTTGATTCTAATTTTGACGACCGGGAAGTGTAAAAATGGCTATACATATAGGTTTTTTTTCGAGTTATTCCACTTCTCCAATATGTTTGTCACAGGTTCTATTGATTTCTGATGTGATTACGGATCGTAATGAACGCACTAATATGCCTAGTTTAATTTCAATCGAGATGAAATCTTCTTCAATGATCATCTCTCCACGGGTTCCATTAATGTGTTTGAATGACACAACATTGCCATCAATAGTCTTGCGACCACCGATCCGCTTTACCCACTTTGTCACTAAATCCTCAGCTAAAGCCTGACAATCCTCCTGACCCAGATCATGCTCCCGCTCAACTAAAATTGTTTTCATTCTTACTTACTCAACTGGTCGAATAGTTGTGTTTAACTCAGGAAAAGCAAACACCTGAACAATCCAGTAACGATATTAACCCGATTTAGCAAAATCTATCTATAAAAACACGTTATATTGTGAAGGTAAAAGAACGTTATATAAATTAAACTATCAGAAAACACTTTCGGGGCACCATGACGCTACACAAAGATGTAATTCAGTCGATAGAAAAATCTCCACGCGGCCCAAAAATATGTGCCATATTTGATTTCGACGGCACGATCATTGCTGGCTACTCAGCCACCGTATTTTTAAAAGCACAACTTCGGCGCGGAGATCTCTCACTATTTCAGTTCATTGAATTGATTACAGTGATCGCACAAATGCAACTCGGCAAGGTAGGTTTCTCCGGGCTTATGGTTACTGGCGCACAGCTAATGCAGGGTGTTACCGAGAACAGTTATCGCGAGTTTGGTGAGGATTTATTTATTGAACAGATTGCGCAAAGAATCTACCCGGAATCACGAGCGTTAATCGAAGCCCATCGTAAGCGCGGCCACACCATCGCCATCATCTCTGCCGCAACCCCCTATCAAGTAGAGCCTGCCGCCAGGGACCTTGGCATTGAGCATGTCATGTGTAGTCGCTACGAAGTGAGCAATGGTGAGTTTACTGGCAACATCAATCGACCCTTGTGTTTTGGCGAGGGTAAAGTCGAGGCTGCCGAAGAACTCGCAGAGAAACTAAAACTCAATCTGGATAAAAGTTATTTTTATTCTGACAGCGACGACGACATCGAGCTTTTGGATAGAATCGGCAATCCTCAAGTGATGAATCCGAACAAACGATTGCACAGTATCGCTATGCGTAGAGGCTGGCCAATTCGACAGTTCACCAGTCGTGGCAGACCCACTTTTAGTGAGCGTATTCGCAGCGCAGCGGCTGTTGGCAGCCTGGTTACCTCCTTTGTATCGGGCCTGCCAATTCTTGCCTTAACCGGTTCGAAAAGTGAGTCAGTTAACTTTTCAGTTTCCATGTTCGCTGATATCGCATCTGCGTTAATCAATCTCAGACTGGATATTACAAATGAGCGCTATCTCTGGACTGACAGACCTTGTGTCTTCATCTTTAATCATCAAAGCGCAGCCGATGTGGTAATTATGGCTAAGCTTGTACGCAAAGACATGATTAGTGTCGGAAAAAAAGAAATTGGCGACGTTCCAATCCTGGGAGCACTGTTTCAATATGGCGGCACTGTGCTGATTGATCGTGATGATTCCTCTGGTGCTATTGATTCTATGCAACCACTGATAGATAAAATACGCAATGAAAAAAAGTGCTTGTGCATCGCACCTGAGGGCACTCGCTCTCATTCGAATCGATTACAACCATTCAAGAAAGGTGCGTTTCATATTGCCATGCAAGCAGGCGTACCCATCGTTCCGATAGTAATTCATAACGCAACTGACGTTATGGCAAAGGGTGAAAATATTTTTCGCTCGGCAACGGTAAAAGTGGATGTGCTCAAACCCATAGAAACCAGCGAATGGAAAGTTAAAGATATTCCTGAACAAGCCGAACTGTTACAAAAGTTATTTCTGAAAACCCTCGATCAGGATAAAGTAAGTGTGCCGCGAAAAAAGAAGCCAAAAAAAGCAAGGGCTACCAAAAAATCTACAAGCAACACATCTCGAAAAAAGACTGCTACCACACGCAAAAAATCTAAAGCCAGTAAAAAGAAAACCGCTGCACCTAAGAAAAGGAATACCAAGGCGTGAGCGACATCCAATGGCCTGATAGTTCGGATTGTGCGATTGTCATTATCATCGATGCTTCACACGAGGTTGAAGAACGCGCATTAGAAAACTGGGTAGAACATTCTGCCGAAGAGTCGGGCTACGTTGGAGAAATAACACTTATCAGCGTACCCATATCCCGATCACCCGAAGAAATCCCTCTCGAAAATTTAGAAGAATTATCAGGTTACTCGCCTGAGACTGTGTTAGTACCTGTACGTATGCTATGGCTGCATTCGGCAACCCTTTCAAAATCCATCCCCAGCCTCACTGATATCATTATCCGTCGACCAAAACGTCCTGGTAAACGAAAAGCAAAACGCATCCTGACACAAAACCCGGAGCACACCCGACCCATTGCCGGAAAATCAGCAACCATTGCCGAGCTCAGCGAGAGCCTGAAACAATTGGAGGGCGAACAGTATACCGAAGAACAATTTGCAGCTTTTGTCGGTGGCCGCGCAAGCCTTGCGCTTGATATTGCAGAACGATCTTACCGTGGTGGCCGATATAAAGTACCACGACGGGTTGCTGACAGCTTAAAGTCCAGCCGTGAATTCAAACAATCACTCGAGCTATTGAGTAAAGAAACAGGTCGATCCATCAGCGACTTGCGCAGCGAATCAGAAAGCATCATGAAAGAACTGATCGCCATTCCAAAGGCCTTTTATCTCGACTTAATGGGATTATTTACCAACAAGATTACAACCCTCGCTTACGATTCAGATATCGTCGTCAACAAAAAGGATCTGGAACGCAATCAACACATTGTGAGTACATACCCCACCGCCTTTTTATGGACACATAAAACACACGTTGACGGTTTCGCGATGAACCGAATCCTGTATGAAAATGATTTTCCATCGGCACATACCTTTGGCGGTATCAACATGGCATTTGCCGGCCTGGGTTATTTTGGCCGTCGTGCTGGCGGGATCTTCATACGACGCACCTTTCAGGACAACCCTTTATACAAATTGATATTAAAGCACTACATCGGTTATTTAATGGAGAAACGTTTTCCATTCTCCTGGTCATTTGAAGGCACTCGATCGCGAGTTGGTAAATTAATGCCGCCTAAATTCGGCCTGCTCAAATATATTCTTGAAGCCGCACAAACCACCAACACCAAAAACCTACACATTATTCCAGTGGCCATCAATTACGACTTGATTGGTGACGCTGTAGATTATGCCAAAGAACAATCTGGAGGATCAAAGCGACCAGAGAGCTTGCGCTGGTTCATTGGCTATCTGCGAGGTTTACGCCAACCGATGGGGCGGATATATATGGATTTCGGTGAACCCGTTGTCTTAGCCGAACCGCCGGCGGACGTAGATCATATTTCGGTATCAAAAATTGCGTTTCAGGTAGGCGTCGAAGCGAATCGAGTCACCCCACTTACATTAGCATCTTTAGCGACCATGGTTTTGCTTGCTGCAGCACCGAAAGCACTAACCAGTGACGAGCTTGTTGCGGAACTGGTCAAATTGGGCAAATGGGCCAGGGCAAGAAAAATTAGAATCACTGCCGATTTTGACCCTAAAAACATACGCCAACCTGAAGCCGTGGCGCAGTTTCTTATCAACAAAAAATTAGTCACTCAATATGATGAAGGTAAGGTGCGCTTGTATGCAATCTCACCCGAACAACAAACTGAGTGTAGTTATTACCGCAATACTACTATTCACTATTTTGTGGTGAAAGCTATTGCCGAGCTTGCACTCTTAGGCGTGAGCCGGAAAAAGAAAAATCCTCTTAAACACTTTTGGAATGAAGCAGAAAAATTGCGCGATCTGTATAAATTTGAGTTTTTCTATGCGCCAACCAATGAATTCAAAGATCAGGTACGCGAAGAACTCGCACACTATGATGCGGAATGGGAAGAAAAACTTGATACTAAACCTGGCTACGCTGCCACTTTGTTATCTTCACTAAAACCATTGGTGGCGCACGCCACTCTTACTCACTTCACAGAAGCGTACTTAATAGTAAGTGCGGTACTGTCGAACCGTAAAGCCAGTGAATCGCTCGACGAGAAAGATTGCATCGCCGAGTGTTTCACTTATGGACGACAGGCGTATTTACAACGGCGAGTGCGTAGCATGGGGTCAATTGGCAAATTGCTATTCCAAAATGGTTATAAATTAATGCAGAATTACGAACTCACTGAAGGCGGCGATGAAAGTGTTGCCGAACAACGTGCTGAAATGTACAAGCGCCTGAGAAAAATCATAAACCGACTGGAACGAATTCGCTCCCGCGCGTTACCCGTTTAATAAAGGAAAGACTGATGCAACTAAACCCACAAGACGCGCAATTTCTCTATATGGAGTCATCGAGAAACCTTACGCATGTGACCAGTATAGCCATATATGATCCTTCGACTGTTCCCGGGGGTAAAACGGTTCGCTTCAAAGATATTATTGGGCACATGCGAGATCGCCTGCACATGAGCCCGTTTTTAAAACGCAGATTGGTGCGACTACCACTGGAAATGGATTATCCATACTGGGTTGATGACGAATATTTTGACCTTGAGTATCACATTCATCATGGTCGTCTTCCAGAACCAGCTGACTGGCGACAGTTCTGTATCCATGTGGCTCGCTATCATTCACGTCCGCTGGATATGAACCGGCCCGCTTGGGATATGTTTGTCATTGAAGGCCTGGATAATATTGAAGGGATAACGCCTGGCAGCTATGCTATCGCAATTAAAATTCACCATGCAGCAGCTGACGGCGCATCATTGATGCGATTCTTCGGTGCAATTTCAGACATCGACAATAAAGGCACTCCCGGTATTCCGCTTAAGCAGCGTCGTGAAAAACCAGCGACCCTGCCCTCACCACCCGAGATTGCCAAGCGTGCGTTCATTAATAATTTCGTTTCACCCATGAAAATGACCAAAGCGATGAGAAGATCTGCACCGGCTCTATATAACTTTACTCAGAAACTACTGACTTCAACAGGTCAACCCAAACAACACAAAGTCCCCGAATCACGCTTCAATACCACGGTATCACCTCATAAAGTCTTTGACGCAATAGAGTTTCCATTATCACATTTAAAGAAAATCAAGAATGCAGTAGATGGTGCAACCATCAATGATGTTGTCCTGACGATCTGTGCCGGCGCTATGCGAAAATATTTACAACATCACAAAGAACTACCTGAGGCGCCTATCGTGGCATGGGTGCCCATCAATGCACGCAGCAAGTCTGATGGCAATGATGAAAATATTGGCAACAAAATCTCAGCCATGACAACCCCGATTTACACCAATATGGAAAATCCGCTTGAGCGTCTTACTACCATCTCGGCGTCCACCAAAAACAGCAAAGAAGCCAAGTCCGGAGTTTCCGCTCGCTTGATGACAGACCTCAGCCGCCATGTTCCTGCTGCGACACAAGTGTTGGCGAGCCGTTTAATGATCCAGAGCACAGAATCAATCAGGCCGTGCAATATGTTTATTTCCAATGTCCCCGGGCCTCAAATCCCGACCTTTATGTGCGGCTCAAAAATGGTACGTAGCTTTGGCATGGCACCATTAAGTGATGGCATGGGATTATTTATAGCAACGCCCAGCTATGATGGAAAAATATCGTTTAGTGTGACCTCAACGCGCGAAATTATGCCCGATGTCGGTTATTTTATAGAGTGTGTCGATGCATCAATGCAGGAGTTGCTTATGGAGGCTGGTAACGCTGTTAAAATCAGCAACACAAAAAAGCCCAAAGCGACTAAAAAGATCTCAAAAAAGAAAACCGTAAAAAAGAAATCAACTCGCAAGAAAGCCGCTAAAAAACAATCAGCTACCAAAAAAGTGACGCAAGCTAAGAAAAAACCCAAAAAGAAAGCCGTGAAAAAGAATACAACCAGCAAGAAAGCTAGTAAGAGTTGAAGACGTTCTAAGAAAAAAAGGCACGAAGTACGTGCTCGCATGTCCACGTCAATTAGCTCAATTTTGAAAGCAGTTCTTTTGTAAAAAGAGACACGTGCATTGAATACCACAACATGTGGGCATTATTTGAAACTGTTAGTCATTGCTTGCATACAGTGAATTGAAGGTATTTTGGGGGC
>CALISW010000153.1 GCA_938041655.1 uncultured Thiotrichales bacterium
ACCATCACCTACTTTACGCTGGTGGATGATGCACCAATCACATTCAGTGCTGACGTTGAAGCACATAATGAAGATGATATTGATTCAACCCCGGGCAATGGTTTTAATGCCAATGAAGATGATGACGGCAGCGCTACGCTGTCGCCTTAACAGAAACTGATTTTTAATTAATTCTAGCCGGCGAAGATCGGTCATAAATTTTGGGAGTTACACAATGAAAAAGTTATTTTTAGCCTTGCTGCTATTGAGCAGCCAGCAACTGTTTGCCAACACCTGTCCGGCGAGCATCCCTGGCTACAGCTTTGTCGGCGAACGTGACGGGCATAAGTATTTCCTGTCCGAAGCCAATTTTAATCACCAGAACGCCAATCAAGCTGCGGTAGAACTGGGTGGTTATATGGCATCGATCACCAGCGCTGCTGAAAATGAGTTTTTAAAAAACCGCATTAATAAAATCGTACATATTGGATTCAATGATAAAGAGAATGAAGGGTCTTTTGCCTGGCCTAGTGGTGAGGCAGTTTCATTCAACAACCTGGAAGTATCAAACAGCGACGAAAAAGATTACGCTAATATGAATTTCTGGAACGGCGGCTGGGATCTGGATGGTGTCTGGACCTCTCGACCCTACTTGCTGGAAATTCCCTGTGATGATGGCGGTAATGTTTGTCCGGTACCGACTATCACTTCCACTCAAACCACACCTACAGACCCAGTTGGTATATTTGTCATCTGGGATCCGGTGACCGAAGCGGATAGCTATTCCGTGGAATACACCAATACCAGTAGTAACGTCACTAATAGCGAAACCACCACATTCTCTAACACTCAAGTAGTTAACGGTATTGAGCTCGGCCAGAGCTACAGTATCAAAGTGAAATCTGTCTGTGGTGATCAACAATCAGGGTTCTCTAACAATGTGAGCCACACCACTCAGGAAGGATCTGCCGATGTCAGCCTGGGTTCTTTCAGAAGCCTGCAAGTAGTACCACCAGGAGCGCCAAACCTGATCTCGGCAGACATCAGTATTTCGAACCGTGGCTTACTCAGAGCCACCTTTGAATTGCGCGTTTATTTGTCTACTGATAATAATCTCAGCTCTGACGACATTAAACTGAACTTGGCAAATCAACCCAATAATCAGCCGCAATTAATTACTCTTGATTGTTGCTTTACCAACTCTGAAACCGGTGGTGTTTATTCGATCCCAGGTGGACTGACTTCAGGGGATTACTTTTTTATTGCGGTCATCGATGAAGATAATCTAGTGCCTGGAGTCGGTGGAAGCTTGTCAAGACTAGTAACCATAGACCCTGCCCCACAATCTCTACCAGACTTGTTTACAGGTGTGGTTACATTTGACCAGCCCGTGGTCTCGCCCTCTTCATTACAAATCAACTATGAAGTCGTCAACAGTGGTAATGGTGATGCGAATGGAGCATTCAATGTCGAGATTTTTATATCCCCTGATGACGCCTTCCCAAGCAACGATATTTTATTGTCGACACGCACCATTACTGGCGGCATTCCTCGCGCTGGCAGAACTTCTGACAGTGCCACCGTTGAAATTCCTGACAATCTGACTCCAGGAGATTATCGCTTTATTATTATTGCCGACAGTGATAATCAGATTGCGGAGTTAGAAGATTTTAATAATTCTATTCGCATCTTTGCACTGATTGAAGATGACAACAGTGGGGGCGATGAGTGTCCTGGAGATATTTCTAGCTTTACCATTTTGGGTGAATTCGGCGAGAGCAAATATTATCTTTCGAATGATCGTGAAAACTGGAATGAGGCATCAGTATTAACTCGCACCCATGACGGTTATCTGGCATCTATCAACAACGCTGCCGAAAATACTTTTCTTAAAGAGCGTATCGATGAAATTGTGCTGGTCGGTCTGACCGACAAAGACAATGAAGGTACCTTCGTTTGGGATAGTGGTGAGGGATTGACCTACAACAACATCACCGGCTCCAAGAACTCTGACCGCAATGACTATTCCAATATGAACTTCTGGAACGGTGGTTGGGATTTTGACAATGAGCAGGTCTCTCGTCGTTTCATCATGGAAATCGAGTGTGACGGAGATGGTGGTAATGGTGGAGGCGATGAAAAACCTGATTTAAATGTATCAAATTTGTCATTTATCCCGTCAGGCGCTCCAGGTCAGGTACTCAACTACACCTTTGATCTGAATAATTTCCAGCCAGTTACAGCAAGTGAAAGCTACCGCATTGGTATGTATGTATCCAATGACAGTATTTTAAGCAGTGAGGATATTTTAGCGGGTATCGTTCCAACCGGAAGCACTCCGGAAGGTACTATCAGCAGTGTACCGGGCGCAATTACAGTACCAGCTGGTTTGGCTCCAGGGCCTTACTTTCTCATTGTTAAAGCAGACATTGATGACAGCGTCGATGAAACCATCGAAACTAACAATTTAACCAGCAGAAATTTCTCGGTGACATCGGGACCTGGCTTAACAGTTGATATGGAACTGACCATGACTGTGGATAAACCGGTACTTGAAGCGTGGACTGATTTCACCTTTACCATCACCGCTACCAATAAAGGCACAAGCAAGGCAACTGGCATACGCGTAGACTGGATCCGTAGTGATCCCGACAACATGGCATTTGTCGATGTTGAGACGAGCAAAGGTGACAGTCAGGGTTGGAACGGTAGCTGGGATGAATTTAATCTTGATCCAGGGGAGTCTGCAACACTGGAAGTTATCTACTTCTTTAAAGACCAAACCACGACCACCTCATTGTTTGCCGCGGTAACCGCAACCATTGAGAATGATATAGATTCAACACCCTCACCCGGTTTGCCGGTTGACCTTGTTGTCCGAGAAGACGATGAGGCAAAAAGTAGTGTGGTTGGTGAGGTTGCCAATAGCTGTGAGGCTCCGAATCAACTGTTCGCCTTTGTTGGCCAGAGCAACATGGCAGGCCAAGGTGAGAAAAGTGAATCACCAGTTCCTGCTGCAGGCACTGCGTTCGAATACCATATACAGTCTGATTCTATCATTTCGCTAGAAGATAGTGTCGGTGAGTGGTGGGGGCTGCCGAGCAACAATAACCATAAATTGAGTGCTGCAGGCAGTGGCAGCCTGCTACCCGCATTCGCCGTTGAATTTAATAATCGCACTGGCAAGAAGCTCACCGCCATTCACGCCGCTCGCGGTGGTGCCGGTTGGTTTTACGAATTTGCTAACTTTGGTAATTGGCAACCCGGCGGTCAAACCATGACGGCTGCCCTGCATAAAATTGATGCAGGCATTAGTCGCTCCGGACTACCGTTAACGGGCATCGTTTTCCTGGGTGGTGAAACTGACGTAGTCACCAATTTTGGTAATAATTTCGACGAAGCTGATTTCAAAGAAGGAATGCGTAAGGTAATGCGCACCTTCCGCCAGAAATACAATGCACCCTTGTATTTCATTCTGCCGGGTTGGACCACGCTGCTACCCAATGAGTTTAAAGACCCAGCAACTCTTGAAGCTCGACGCTTCATGACTGAGGTGTATAACGAACCAGAATTCTCAAACTTCACACGAGTTATTTACTCCGACATCAGCCGCGATATTCTGAATGTTGATGACCCCATTCATTACTCTCAGGAGGGCTATAATACAGTGGGTAGAAACTCAGCTACCAGTCTGGCGCAGCAACAAATATGTAATGACTAGCTATATTCAACAACAACATAAAAAAGGCCGCGTAGAGCGGCCTTTTTTGTTCCCGACCACTCAACTCAAAAACCACCCGCATGCCGCATCGTATGAAATATTAAATGCTGCTCAATTGATCCAGAGATCAAATGCGCACCAGGCCCCTTGGCGTAAACAGGAACATCTACCGGGGAATGGGAAGCATCTTCGAGACTCACCAGAACTTCTTGATGAAAACCAACCTCTTCAGTATCAACACCTTCAAGTGATTGCCTGCCATTTACTATATCCAGACTATAACGATCATCAGCATCCGTTGAGTCTGGCCCGAGACTGGCAAAGCCCGGGCCATTTAGATAACCCAGTGTTGTATAACTATTTCCTTGAGTATCAACTGCAGGTGAGTTTTCAGGCACACCACGGCTATCGTTATGCACCACTTTGCCCAGTATCGGGTTACCGCGAGTGGCATAACCACCGGCGACAAATGAATTGCTATGATCGGCCGTAACTATGATGAGTGTATCCTCATCGTCGGTCATGTCGTCAGCTACCGCTACCGCATCTGCAAATTCGAGCGTTTCAATGAGAGCGACTTTGGCATTCCCTGCATGGTGCGCATGATCAATACGCCCGCCTTCAATGAGCAAGAAAAAACCCTTATCTTGTTGTTGTAGCCTACTGATAGCAACGCGGGTCATCTCAGCCAGATTCGGCTCACCCAACTTGTCTTTCGGTCGATCCGGAGCATAACGCATATTGGATGAGCTAAATAATCCCAACAATGGAACAGACCCATCTAACAAGATTTGATCAAGTTCGTTTTTACTTTGTACTAACTGTCCTTGCGGATGACGTGCGCTCCATTCTTCAAGCAGATTTCGATTATCATTTCGCCTCCCCTTTTTTCCTTCAACATCAACAACCTCTTTTGGCAGAAAATGTCTACGCCCACCCCCCATCATGACCTCTATGCCATTTCCGATATCAAATTCCAGCAACTGTAATGCGATGTCTTTGCAGGCATCTGCATCAGCGGGTAAATTGTTATCGCTTTCCCATTGCCGCTCTGGTGATTTGGCATAGGAGGATGCGGGGGTCGCGTGGGTGATACGGGTATTGGTTATTACGCCGGTTGCTTTACCGCTCTGCTCGGCAATCTCCAGCATACTCATTACTTCTGCACCCTGACTGGAATTACAATCTCCACGGGTAGCACGCTCATCTATACCAATAAAACCTGCTTTGGTTTTAATCCCCGTCATCATTGCTGTAATTGTTCCTGCTGAATCAGGTGATTGTTGATTAGTATTGTAAGTTTTAGCTAAACCAGTCCACGGAAATTCTTCAAAACTGAGACGATGCTCTTCTCCTGTTTTGCCTTCTAACTGACCGGCATAAATTCTGGAGGCAGTCACTGTAGGCAAAGACATGCCATCACCTACCATGAGAATAATATTTTTTGCACTACCAGCCTGATTATTGGTTTGCTTTAACAAAGCGTGTTGCAACTCTACGTGCCCACTGTCATACCACGGGTTTGTCACTGCTAAACTCATTTGATTAGATAGTTCAAACTCTCGCTGCGCACAACCTCCAGCGAGAACAACAAACAGTAGAGACAAGATCAATAGACGCATATTTTTCCTTGTTTGAGTTCAAAATTTCTCTGACTAATCGCTGATCGAATAAGAGCGGTACTGTTGAGTTGGTGCTATTCCTGATTACTGAATGGCTTGAACTGAAACTTATAACGCGCCCCAATCAAACCAATTTCAACGTCATCAAAGTTAGCTCCTGTACGTTTTAAGCTATGCACTTTGTAACCAGCATAGAAATCGAGTTTTTCAGAATACGCATGCACATAACCCAATGTAACTACAGAAGACTCATCATCTATTTGTGCCCGGTCATTATTCTGCATATAACTAAGCGAGACAGCGTGCTTGCCGCGTTTATAACCCAACTTTGCCATGCCATATTTACTGTCCGGATTGGCTGGGTCCTGGTCTGTCTCAATCGAATAAGCCAAGGTCAGGTTCACACCGCTATTGGCCAGAAAAGAAAATGAACCACCAGTGGTGATGTTATTACCAGC
>CALISW010000154.1 GCA_938041655.1 uncultured Thiotrichales bacterium
AAATTGGATATCAAATTAGGCGAAAGCACGGCGGATGGTGCGATCTTTCTCAAGAAAGAAGAGGAATGCCTCGCGGCTTGTTGTGGAGCACCGATGATGCAAGTAGACCATGTCTATCACGAGCATTTAACCGTCGAAAAAGTCGACCAGATACTTGATCAGTTGCGGGGCAGTCATGACTAACGAAGTTTGTTTTAACACACTGCAATTCGAAAAAGATCCGCACAGCTACGAGCACTATGTTGAACTCGGTGGTTATCAGGCCTGGGAAAAAGTTCTCAAAGGCGAGCTGGACCAGGAACAAATCATTGATATTTTAAAGGCCTCGAACTTGCGCGGTCGTGGTGGTGCTGGTTTCCCGACTGGTCTTAAGTGGAGCTTTATGCCACGCAATGCGCCAGGTCAAAAATATATCGTTTGTAATTCGGATGAATCAGAGCCGGGTACTTGTAAAGATCGCGACATCTTGCGTTTCAACCCGCATGCATTGGTGGAAGGTATGGCGATTGCTGGTTACGCCATAGGCGCGACAGTCGGCTATAACTATATGCGTGGTGAGTTTCTGGATGAGCCATCAGATCGATTTGAGCAAGCTGTAAAAGAAGCTTACGAAAATGGTTGGTTAGGTAAGAAGCTCAAAAATACCGAGATTGATTTTGACCTGTATCCAGTCTTGGGTGCCGGTGCTTACATTTGCGGCGAAGAAACTGCATTGCTGGAATCTTTGGAAGGCAAAAAAGGCCAGCCACGTTTTAAACCGCCTTTTCCTGCCGGTTTTGGTTTATACGGCAAGCCAACTACTATCAACAATACCGAGTCTCTTGCTTCGGTTCCGATCATTCTTCGTAAAGGCGCTGAATGGTTTAGTGATATGGGTGTTGAGCGTTCCGGTGGTGAGAAGTGTTTCTCCGTCTCTGGTCATGTCAATAATCCCGGCAACTTTGAAGTGCCTCTGGGCACACCCTTTTCTGAATTACTGGAAATGGCGGGTGGTGTTTTGAACGGTCGTAAGTTGAAAGCCGTTATCCCCGGTGGCTCTTCAGTCCCGGTAGTGACGGGTGAAGCGATGATGGGCGCCAATATGGATTATGACTCCATAGCTGGTATCGGTTCGATGCTGGGTTCCGGTGCGGTGATCGTGATGGACGAAACTACCGATATGGTAAAAGTGTTGCAGCGTATTTCGCGCTTCTACTTTTCAGAGTCATGTGGTCAATGCACGCCATGTCGTGAAGGCACTGGTTGGTTATACCGCATGCTCACCAGAATTCTGAATGGGCAAGGGCGCCGGGAAGATCTGGATAGACTCGATGACGTAGCAGGCAAAATCGCCGGTCGTACTATTTGTGCTCTGGGTGATGCCGCGGCGATGCCGGTGCAAAGCTTTATCAAGGAGTTCCGTCCAGAGTTTGAATACTACATTCAACACGGCAGCAGTATTCTCAAGCCAATCAATCTTAAGGAACAAGTAGCATGAGTGATGATCTAGTCACCATCGAGATTGATGGCAAGCCGGTTGAAGCCAAGCCTGGTACGATGCTGATTGAAGTAGCAGAAGCAGCTGGCGTTACCATCCCCCGTTTTTGTTACCACAAAAAATTATCCGTAGCGGCAAACTGCCGTATGTGCATGGTCGAGGTTGAAAAAGCACCGAAGCCTTTGCCAGCCTGTGCGACACCGGTCAATGATGGCATGAAAGTATTTACCGCCTCGAAGACTGCGGTTGATGCGCAAAAAGGCACTATGGAATTCTTGCTGATTAATCATCCGCTTGATTGTCCGATTTGTGATCAGGGTGGTGAGTGCGAGTTACAAGACGTAGCCATGGGTTATGGCGAGGGTGTATCTCGTTACAATGAAGGCAAACGCGTCGTCATGGACAAGAACATCGGTCCATTAGTGGCGACTGAAATGACGCGCTGCATTCATTGCACTCGTTGTGTGCGTTTCGGTGAAGAGATCGCTGGTATGCGCGAGCTCGGTGCGACCGGTCGTGGCGAGAACATGGAAATCGGCACCTATATCGAAAAGAGCATGGCATCCGAGATGTCGGGCAATGTGATTGATTTGTGCCCGGTCGGAGCTTTGACAGCCAAGCCATCACGCTTTGCGGCACGTGCATGGGAAATGATTGAGCAGCCCACGGTTGCCCCGCATGATGGAGTTGGTTCCAACCTTAGCGTGCACACCTCCAATGGTGAGTTGGTGCGCGTTGTGCCGAATGAAAATGAAGCGATTAACGAAACCTGGTTGTCAGACCGTGATCGTTTCTCGTATGAAGGCGTTAATGCTGCTGACCGCCTGACCAAGCCAATGATCAAGCGCGAGAATGGCTGGCGTGAATGCAGTTGGGAAACAGCGCTGAATGAAGTGACCGATAATCTGGTCAAGATTAATGGGGCAGATATCTCGGCACTCATTTCCCCCACCTCGACCTTGGAAGAAATGTATCTAGCGCAAAAATATTTGCGCGGTCTGGGTTCTAACTCTATTGATTCGCGTTTACGTCAAGTTGATTTCACGGACCAGGATTCAATGCCGTTATTCCCGTGGTTAGGATGTGGGGTTGATGATCTTGAAAAGCTTGATGCGGTAGTTTTGATTGGTTCGGATGCGCGCATGGATCATCCGATCATTGCACACCGATTGCGGAAAGCCTGGCTTGCCGGTGGTAAAGTCATGGCGATTAATCCGATTGCCTATAAGCTGAATCACGACCTGCATGCGATGCTTACCGCATCACCGGCGCAAATGGTTGCCGGGCTTGCCTTGCTGGCAAGCAAGCTTGGTGCGAAGTTGCCAGGCAGTCTTGATTACGCCAGTGGTTTTAAAGGTGATGAGGCGATCATCGATAGTATGGCTGAAGCACTAAAAGCTGCTGAGAACGCCATGCTGTTGCTGGGCCAGTACGCCATGAATAGTCAGTATGCTTCGCACCTGCGCGGCTTACTCAGTCAGATTGAAGCGCAAAGCAAGGTTAAGTTTGGTTATCTACCAGACAGTGGTAACACCACCGGAGCCTGGTTGACTGGGTGTCTGCCGCATCGTGGTCCGGCATTGTCAACCGTTACTGACGGCAAGAATGTAGTCGATATGCTGGCTAACTCTGATAAAGGCTATTTCCTCTGGAATGTTGAGCCCGAGTTTGATTGTGCTGACCCACAGCGTGCCTTGTCTGCATTACAAGGCGCATCTTTTGTGGTGGCGGCGACTGCCTTTGCAACCGACACTATGAAGTCATATGCCAATGTATTGTTACCGATCAGTGCCTTTAGTGAGTCATCCGGTACTCTGGTAAATGCTAATGGTGCATGGCAAAGTTTCAATGCTGTCAGTAATGCTCAAGGCGAAGCCCGTCCTGGTTGGAAGGTTCTTCGAGTGCTGGGTAATCTGGCAAAGCAAAGTGGTTTTGATTACACCAGTAGTACGCAGGTCCGTGATGAACTTAAAGGCTTGTGTAGTGAACTTCCTGCGTTTAGTACTGCAGTCACCGGCGAAATTAAATACTCATCGATTGAAGCTGAGCCGCAGTTACAAAGAATCAGTTCAACCAATAATTATCGTTCTGATGCAGTCGTACGTCGTGCCGCGGCACTACAGCGCACACCGGAAGCGGAAGATTCAGCGGTACGTATGAACTCAGCTGAACTTGCCAAGCAAGGTTTGACAGAAGCTGGACAACTGGAGTTGCGTCAAGGTATGCATACTGCCAGTGTCGAAGTGGTTGTTGACGAGACGGTCCCGGCGGGTTGTCTCTATTTGCCGGCAGCAACCGAAGCCAGTTCACATCTGGGTACTGCCTTTGGCAACATAGAAGTGAAGGCAAGCTAATGGCATTGCCTGATTTCCTCAATAACTACTGGATCTTGCTACCTGAGTGGATGCGCCTGGTAGTTTGGACCGGAATCAAGATCGGTATGATTTTATTGCCGGTCATTATTTGCGTAGCCTACCTCACTTATTTTGAGCGTAAGGCGATTGGTTATTTCCATTCGCGCAAAGGACCAAACAGAGTAGGGCCTTGGGGGCTGGGTCAGCCGTGGGCTGATGTGTTTAAGATGTTGACCAAAGAAATTGTCATCCCGGCTAAATCCAACAACTATCTATTCATTATTGCGCCGGTGCTGGCGTTTGCTCCTGCTGTCGCTGCCTGGGCGGTAATTCCATTTTCACCGACCATGACACTGGCTAATATTAATGCCGGTTTGTTGTATCTGCTAGCGATGACATCGTTGGGTGTGTATGGCGTGTTGATTGCCGGCTGGGCATCCAATTCAAAGTACGCTTTATTGGGTGCGATGCGTTCGGCTGCGCAAATTGTTGCTTATGAGATCGCCATGGGCTTTGCCTTGGTTGGAGTGTTGATGGTCTCGAACAGTTTGAATATTGGCGACATTATTGAAGCACAATCTGGTGGTATCACGGGTTGGTTCATGTGGCCGTTATTTGGTTTGTTTGTGGTGTACTTTATTTCTGGTGTGGCAGAAACCAACCGGGCCCCATTTGATGTGGCCGAAGGTGAGTCAGAGATAGTTGCTGGCTTCCATGTTGAATATGGTGGCTTCGGCTTTGCGGTGTTCTTCCTGGCTGAATACGCCAATATGATTTTAATCTCGGCACTGACTGCAATCATGTTCATGGGTGGCTGGATGTCACCATTCAGCGAGACAGGCCCAATAGGTCAGTATTTGCTGGACATTCCGTTTTTGGGTGCGCTGCTTGGTGATGGCTTTATGTGGCTGGCACTGAAAACATCATTCTTTTTATTATTGTATTTGTGGTTTCGCGCAACCTTCCCACGCTATCGCTATGACCAGATCATGCGTCTGGGCTGGAAGGTGCTTATCCCGGTCACCATCGTCTGGATTTTTGGTGAAGGTATCGCAATTGCACTTGGCTGGAAGCCGTGGCTGTAGGTAACGATTATGAGTAATGTAACCCGGTTTTTAAAAACGTTCAGTCTATGGGAATTAATCATAGGCATGAAGCTGACGCTTAAATATATGTTTAAGCCAAAAGTTACCGTGCAATACCCGGAAGAAAAGACACCGCAGTCTCCTCGTTTCAGAGGTTTGCATGCACAACGTCGTTACCCGAACGGGGAAGAGCGTTGTATCGCTTGTAAGTTATGCGAAGCGGTATGCCCGGCACTGGCAATCACAATCGAGTCTGAGCAGCGCGCTGATGGCACGCGCCGAACCACGCGTTATGACATCGACTTGTTCAAATGTATCTACTGCGGTTTTTGCGAAGAGGCCTGCCCAGTTGATGCAATTGTAGAAACCAGAATTTTTGACTACCACTTTGAAGAACGTGGTGAGCAAATCATGACCAAAGATAAATTACTCGCCATTGGCGATTTTAATGAAACACAAATCGCGGCTGATCGTGCTGCTGATGCGGCGTATCGTTAGGGGCGACAGATGACATTTACAGCCTTTTTATTTTATAGCTTTGCTGCAGTCACTGTAGCTGCTGCCGTTAATATGATTACTATACGTAATCCAATTTTTGCCGCCTTGTCGCTGGTGCTGGTGTTCGTTTCCAGTGCTGGTTTGTGGTTGCTGATGCAAGCTGAGTTCTTGGGCATCGTATTAGTGCTGGTTTATGTTGGTGCAGTAATGGTGATGTTCCTGTTTGTAGTGATGATGCTGGACATTAACCTCGAAGAAATGCGAGCTGGTTTCACTGGTCCTTACTTGTGGGCTGGTTTGCTGGTAGCCGTGATTATGGCGGCTGAACTAATTTTTGTGCTCAAGGGTGGGAATTTTATTGAGGTGCCTACCGTACTGCATCCCGAGGGATACAGTAATACCAAAGAGCTGGGCAGTGTCTTGTATACCGAGCATGTGTATTCATTTGAAATTGCGGCAGTGATTTTATTGGTCGCGATTATTGCGGCTATTGCGCTGACCTTCAGACGTCGCACCGGTACCAAGCATCAAAATATATCCGATCAGGTAAAAGTTCAGGCTAAAGATAGACTTAAAGTTATCGATATGAAGAGTGAGCGTAAATCATGATTGGTTTAACTCATTTTCTGGTTCTGGGCGCCATACTCTTTTCGCTGAGTATTGCTGGCATTTTCCTGAATCGGAAAAATGTCATTGTGGTTCTCATGTCTATCGAATTGATGCTGCTAGCGGTAAATATGAACTTCATTGCATTTTCTCACTTTGGTGGCGATCTGGATGGTCAGGTATTTGTGTTCTTTATATTGACCGTGGCGGCTGCCGAAGCGGCTATCGGCTTGGCTATTCTGGTTACCTTGTTCCGCAACCGCGGCACTATAAATGTCGAAGACCTCGACCAGTTGAAGGGTTAGTATGAGTCTGCATAGCATTTTACTGGCGATACCTTTAGCTTCATTGGCAGGCGCGATTCTGGCCGGCTTCTTTGGTAAGCGCATTGGTGAGGTAGGCAGTCACACCGTTACTATTTTAGGCGTAGCTATTTCGTTCTTGTTGTCTGCGTATGTATTCAAGCTGTTTGCGATTGATGGCCACGAAATCTACAACGCATCGGTTTACACTTGGATGATTAGCGATGGCATTCGTTTTGAAGTCGGTTTTCTGGTTGATAATCTGACTGCCATGATGATGGTAGTGGTTACCTTCGTCTCCTTGATGGTGCACTTGTACACCATTGGTTATATGCACGGTGACCCAGGCTACCAACGCTTCTTCGCCTATATTTCGCTGTTTACCTTTTCGATGTTAATGCTGGTCATGGCTAACAACTTTATGCAGTTGTTTTTTGGCTGGGAAGCGGTCGGTCTGGTTTCGTATTTATTGATTGGCTTCTGGTGGAAAAAACCAACCGCTGTCTTTGCCAACATGAAAGCTTTTTTGGTGAATCGCGTCGGTGACTTCGGGTTTTTGCTCGGTATTGCTGCGGTCATGATGTACACCAATTCACTCGATTACGCTGAAGTGTTTGCCGCAGCTCCAAGCTTGACTGATAAAACCATGAGTATACTGCCTGGCAGTGAGTGGTCAGTACTGACAGTGGCGTGTATCTGTCTGTTTATCGGTGCGATGGGTAAGTCAGCGCAATTCCCTTTACATGTATGGCTGCCTGATTCAATGGAGGGCCCAACACCAATATCTGCATTGATCCACGCGGCTACCATGGTAACCGCCGGCATCTTTATGGTGGCAAGAATGTCGCCGCTATTCGAGTTGACCACTACTGCTTTAAGCTTTGTTCTGGTTATCGGTGCGATTACAGCATTCTTTATGGGCTTGATTGGCATGGTGCAAAATGACATCAAGCGGGTCGTGGCCTATTCAACCTTGTCACAATTAGGTTACATGACGGTAGCTCTGGGTGCGTCAGCGTATTCAGCTGCTGTGTTCCACTTGATGACGCACGCCTTCTTTAAAGCGTTGTTATTCCTGGCAGCGGGCTCGGTTATTATCGCCATGCATCATGAGCAGGATATGCGCAAGATGGGTGGTCTGAAAAAATACATGCCGATAACCTATTGGACTTCACTGGTCGGTTCCTT
>CALISW010000155.1 GCA_938041655.1 uncultured Thiotrichales bacterium
CAAATCATAGTACACTGGCCACAAGTATAATAATATTGGGGTCAGCACTTGAAACTAAATCTCAGCTTTCTATTTGTAATTCTTTTCATTTTGTTTGGCTGCAACGCTAAAGAACCTGCAACAGACAACACACTATTGATAAATAACGTCAATGGTTACAGTATGACCGATAATGGTCTGCAGCAGTTTGGCGCGATTCTGATTGACGCTGGTAAAGTAGTAAAAACCGGCGCGACTGATTCTCTAAATGCACAAACCACAAATCCGATTGTTAATGGCGGTGGCAAAACCATGCTACCGGGTTTGATAGATGCGCATGGACATGTTCTGGGTCTGGGAAAACTCCGTATGGAAGTAGACCTGGTCGGTGCGCAAAGTATTGAAGAAGCGTTACAACGTATTGCTGATTTTGCTGCGGCCAACCCTGAGTTACCGTGGATTATTGGTCAGGGCTGGAATCAGGTGTTCTGGCCGGGTAAGGAATATCCTACCGCCGCCGATCTGGACTCACTCAACTTGGGTAAACCGGTCTGGATGGAGCGCGTTGACGGTCACGCCGGCTGGGCGAATACAGCGGCCATGGAAATTGGGCAAGTTACGGCGGACACCGTCTCTCCCGCCGGTGGTGAAATTATTAAAAATGACGATGGCACGCCAAGCGGCATCTTGATTGATCTGGCCATGCCACTGGTCGTGCAACATCTGCCGCCAACCGATGACGATTCATTACGCAGGGCCTTGCAACTTTCACAAGCGGAAACCAGTTCACTCGGTCTGACTTCGGTACACGATGCTGGTGTGCACGCCAGCTTGATTCCACTGTTAAAAGAATTTGCCGACAACGATCAATTGCCGACGCGCTTATATACCATGCTCGGCGGAGAAGAAGAGTTCGATCAATTTAATACGCCGTTGATCAGCTACGCCGATGACAAACTCTCGGTTAGATCAGTCAAACTCTATGCCGATGGCGCACTCGGCAGCCGCGGTGCAGCCATGATATCGCCCTATAACGATCGCGAAGACTCACGCGGCCTGTTATTTGAATCGCAGCAGGATATGAACCGCATGGTGAGTAAAATCCACGCCGCCGGTTTTCAGGTTAACGTACATGCGATTGGCGATTTGGCGAATCAACAGGTGCTCAATGCCTTTGCTGAACTGGGACCGCAGGCAAACGCTGACTTGCGTCATCGCATCGAGCACGCACAAGTCATCGACATTGATGATCTAAAGCGCTTTAGCCAACTTAATATTATCGCCAGTATGCAACCAACCCATGCCACCTCGGATATGAACATGGCTGAAGACAGAGTAGGTGCAGCGCGCATCAAAGGTGCTTATGCCTGGAAAACCCTGTTGGAAGATAAGGCAAGGATTGCGGCTGGATCAGATTTCCCGGTTGAATCGGCTAACCCGTTTTGGGGCTTACATGCCGCTGTGACGCGACAAAACCAGCGTAATGAGCCTGCCGGCGGCTGGTATAAAAATGAAGCCATGAGCCGTGAGCAGGCTCTGTATACCTTTACACTCGGCGCTGCTTACGCCGCCCATCAGGATCAAATCCTGGGGTCAATCGAACCCGGCAAGTGGGCTGATTTCATTTTGATTGATCAGGATTTCTTCAAGATACCGGCAGAAAATATCTGGCAGATTGAGGTACTCGAGACCTGGCAGGCGGGCCGCCAGGTCTACAAGAAACCCTGATTACTTACTGCTGAAGCTGAGCTGATCTTTCTTAACGTCAACCTTGATGGTTTGACCAGCATCAAACTCACCCGCGAGCATCTTCTCAGCGAGCGGGTTTTCAATCAGCTGCTGTATCGCTCGCTTGAGCGGACGGGCACCGTAGACAGGATCAAAGCCAGCATCGCTGATATGCTCTAGCGCTTTATCACTGAACTCGATCTCAAGATCACGATCAGCAAGTCGCTTTGACAAGGTCGCCAGCTGAATATTCGCAATCGAGACGATTTCGCCTTTACCCAACGCATGGAATACCACCGTCTCGTCAATACGGTTAATAAACTCAGGTCGGAAGTGATTGCCTACCACGTCCATCACGGTGGCTTTGGTCTCTTCATAACTGGCATCCGGACCAGCCTGCTGAATCAAATCTGAACCCAAATTCGAAGTCATTACTATGACTGTGTTTTTAAAATCAACCGTTCTACCCTGCCCGTCAGTTAAACGACCGTCATCCAGTACTTGTAGCAAAATATTAAAAACATCGGCGTGCGCCTTTTCTACTTCGTCCAGCAATATCACTGAGTAAGGTTTACGGCGTACCGCTTCGGTCAGATAACCGCCCTCTTCATAGCCGACGTAGCCCGGTGGTGCACCGATCAGCCTCGCCACCGAGTGCTTTTACATAAATTCGGACATATCTATGCGCACCATCGCATCGTCGGTATCAAATAGAAAATTAGCCAATGATTTGGTCAACTCGGTTTTACCGACACCGGTAGGACCTAAAAACAGGAATGAACCGTTTGGCCGGTTTTCATCTGACAGGCCTGCGCGCGAACGACGGATTGCATTGGAGACCGCAGTAACGGCTTGCTCTTGACCGATCACCCGTTGCTGTAACAGTTGCTCCATTTGTAAAAGCTTTTCGCGTTCGCCTTCGAGCATTTTGCTGACGGGAATACCGGTCCAGCGCGAAACCACATCAGCCACTTCTTCTTCACTGACTTTATTTCGCAGTAATTGGGTTGGCTTTTCGTCAGCGCTATCGGCATCTGAAAGTTTCTTTTCCAGCTCGGGTATTAATCCGTATTGTAGCTCTGACATACGACCCAAATCGCCAGCACGACGTGCGGTTTCCAGTTCCAGCCTGACACGTTCAAGCTCTTCCATGATGTGCGCAGAACCTTCAACCGCGGCTTTTTCAGCTTTCCAGATTTCTTCCAGGTCACTGAATTCGCGCTCAAGTTCTGCAATCGTGTCTTCCAATTCCTGCAATCGCTTTACCGAGGCATCATCGGTTTCTTTCTTTAACGCTTCGCGCTGGATTTTTTGCTGGATAATACGCCGTTCCAGTTTATCCATCACTTCTGGCTTGGAATCAATTTCCATGCGTATCAGTGACGCTGACTCATCAATCAGGTCAATCGCCTTATCCGGCAATTGGCGATCACTGATATAGCGGTGCGACAAGGTTGCAGCTGCCACAATCGCAGGATCGGTTATTTCCACACCATGGTGGACTTCATAACGTTCTTTGAGTCCGCGCAAAATACCGATAGTATCTTCAACACTCGGCTCATCAATCTGTACTTTTTGAAAGCGTCGTTCCAGGGCAGCGTCTTTCTCTATGTATTGTCTGTATTCATCCAGTGTAGTAGCACCAATACAATGTAACTCGCCTCGTGCCAACGCGGGCTTGAGCATGTTGCCGGCATCCATAGAACCCTCGGCCTTACCCGCGCCCACCATCATGTGAATTTCATCAATGAATAATATAATTTGCCCTTCCTGTTTGGACAAATCATTGAGCACGGCTTTCAATCGCTCTTCAAAATCACCACGGAACTTAGCGCCGGCAAGTAAGGCACCCAAATCCAGAGAAAGCACTCGTTTACCTTTTACACCATCAGGCACTTCACCATTCACGATGCGTTGCGCCAGCCCTTCCACTATCGCTGTTTTACCTACCCCTGGCTCACCAATCAGCACCGGGTTATTTTTTGTACGCCGCGACAACACTTGAATGGCACGACGAATCTCGTCATCACGACCAATAATAGGGTCGAGCTTGCCTTGCTCAGCACGCTCGGTCAGATCAATGGTGTATTTTTCCAGTGCTTCACGTTGTTCTTCAGCATTGGCATCATCGACGCTTTCACCGCCGCGTAATTCGTCAACGGCTTTTTCGATAGCAGTTTTTACGGCACCATGCGTCGTTAACAAATTAGTTAGTCGGGATTTCGACTCCAATAGTGCCAGCACAAACAACTCGGATGAGATAAAACTGTCATTACGTTGTTGCGCCAGCTTGTCGGTTTGATTGAGCAGTCGATTCAGGTCGTTTGAAATATGTAAATCGCCGGCATTGCCTTCCACCTTGGGCAGCTTGTCCAGCATCTCGCCCAGCCCGGAACGCAATGGGTTGACCTTGACGCCTGCTTTGCTGAGCAAAGAGCGTATCGCGCCGCCTTCCTGATCCAGTAAGGCGGTTAATAAATGCTCAGGCTCAATCATCTGATTATCACGACCGATAGCCAGTGACTGCGCTTCTTGTAGCGCTAACTGAAATTTGGTGGTTAATTTATCCATTCTCATCTGAGAGCACCTGCAAAAGATTAATTCGATGAAAAAAATATGGAGCCAGCTGCTCCAATTTCAAGGGCTGGAAGCTAGGCTGCAATCCAGATCATGCTAGCCATTCTGCCAGTCACGCCATCGCGGCGATATGAGTAGAAACGCGTAGAATCTGTGTGGGTGCAAAGCCCACCACCATAGATTGCAGTAACACCTAATTTATTCAAACGAATTTCGGCTGCTGTGTAGATATCCAGATACCATTTACCCGGGATGCCGGCGACAAAGGCATCGGTTAAGTCAGCATCAGCGTCGAGATACATCTGTCGCACTTCATCACCAACCTCAAACGCTGCAGGGCCGATTGCTGGTCCGAGCCACGCCATCAGCTCTTGTCCCGCTTGTTGAAACGTATTGACTGAAGTTTCGAGTATGCCATCCACTAAACCTCGCCAGCCAGCATGTACCGCTGCGACCTGGGTGCCGGCCTGATTACATAATAATACCGGCAGGCAATCTGCGGTCATTACCGTACAAACTGTGTTTAATTCCTCGGTGGTGGAAGCGTCAGCAATTTCAACTTCTGCCGCCAACTCGGCACGTACCACCCGAATACCATGCACTTGTTGCAGCCAGACGGGTTCCGCGGGCAAGTGCAGCTTGTCTTGTAGTAACTGGCGGTTGGCGTGTACACGCTCTGCTACATCTTCGACATGATCGGCAATATTGAAACTATCAAATGGTGGCAGACTCCTGCCCGTGTTGCGAGTGGTTACTACCGATTTCACCGTAGCTGGTGCTGGCCACTCTGGCAGAATGGTATCCAGGCTATCAGTTAACGCCATGGGCACGAATCGCTGTTAGCAATAACTGATAATCTTCTGGAATGTCTACGCTCCAACTCATCTCCTCTTCGCTATCAGGATGGACAATAGTCAGCGTCTCGGCATGCAATGCCTGACGCTTGAAGGTTTTGAGCATCTCTACCAGGTCATCTGTCGCTGCTCTAGGTAACTTCAAACGCCCACCATAAACCGGGTCACCAACAATGGCATGATTGGCTTGTGCCATATGCACTCTAATCTGATGAGTTCGACCGGTTTCCAGTTTGACGCGTAACAAGGTGTAATCAATATATCGTTCTTCAATACGATAATGCGTAATTGCTTCTTTACCGCTTGCGACCACCGCCATTCTTTTACGCTCTACCGGATGCCTGCCGATTGGCTGGTCGATAGTGGAGCCTGCAATCAATTCTCCGGCCACGAGCGCCAAATATTCGCGACCCACGCTACGTGCCTGCAACGCTTCAACCAATAACTTGTGACTTTTCAGGTTGCGCGCCACTACCATCAAACCACTGGTTTGCTTATCCAGACGATGTACAATCCCGGCTCGGGGCAATTGCTCCAGCTCTGGGAAACGATGTAACAAACCATTCAATAAGGTACCGGACCAGTTACCCGCTGCCGGATGCACCACCAAACCCGCCGGTTTATTCAAGATGATAATCGCCGCATCTTCGTAGACCACTTCCAAATCAATGACTTCGGCCTCGAATTCATTCGATTCAGTGCTTTCCGGAACCTCAAGTATCACCTGCTCTCCACCCTGAACCTTGTCTTTTGGACGCCAGCTGCCCTCATCTACCTTGATTGCCCCACTGAGCAGCCAGCTTTTTAGTCGGGATCGAGAATAGTCGGGGAACAGTTGCGCCAGAGCGCTGTCCAATCGGGAGCCTCTCATCTCTGCAGGTATGACACTATTCAATATTTCAGATGGCATGGAAGGCGACTGTGGTTAACATCTAAGGTATTATACGCAGGCTGTAAATTGACATGCACGAACTGACGGAAATCTCATGAAAAAAGCGCTTTATTTATCTCTAATTCTGGCTCTGACCAGTGGCTGCAGTGTTTTTGGCAATAAAGAAGACGATAAACCGATAGCAGAGCAAGATACCAACGAACCAGCCGCTATTCTGTATAACGCCGGACTGGAAGCTCGTAACAAGAATAACTATGAAAAAATGATCCGTATTTATGAGACGCTCGAGTCTCGATACCCGTTTGGCCCTTATGCTCAACAAGCCCGACTGGAAATTGCCTATGGGCTCTACAAGCGCGGTCGTCATGACCTGGCAATTGAAACGCTGGACCAGTTTTTCAAACTCTACCCCCGTCATGAAAATCTGGATTACGCCTATTACTTACAGGGGCTGGCTAATTTCCATCAGCTTGAAAATTTCGTCGATAAATTTCTCGACCGTAACATTGCCTCAATGGATAGCCTACCGATTCAGGATTCCTTCAGCCAGTTCAAAACCCTGGTCGAAAATTATCCCAATAGCAGGTACGCCCCTGATGCACGCCAACGCATGATCTATTTGCGCAACCTGTTGGCTGATCACGAAATAGAGGTAGCCCGTTTTTATGAAACTCGTGGCGCCTATGCTGCTGTAGCCAAACGGGCTGCTTATGTGGTTGAGCACTACCACAATGCCAATGCTACTCCGCAAGCACTGCTCATGCTGATCAACGCCTATGACGAACTTGGTTTGCAAACCTCTAAAGAGGAAGCCATGCAAGTATTGCAAATGAACTTCCCGGAACTGGTTAAATAAATCGTCGGTGTTAGCTTGATCGTTTCGTGAAAGTACATCTCAAGGCTCTTGGCTGTCGTTTGAACGAGGCTGAGCTGGAACAATGGTCAATCGCCTTTCAGGCCGATGGCCACACCATAACCAACACCGCCACCGACGCTGACCTGATGGTACTCAATACGTGTGCTGTGACCAATGATGCCAGCCGCAAATCCCGCAACCTGATTAATCGCCTGCACCGGGAAAACTCAACGGCAAAGTTGGTTATTACCGGTTGCCATGCATCATTAAACCCGGATGAGGTGGCTGATACTCACGGGGTAGATCTGGTCGTCAGCAACGACAAAAAATCCAGCCTGCCAGAAATCATCAACACCCAGCTGATGCCTGCCACCATGCCGTTGCGTGCCACCAACCCGGATGATATTGCGCTCTATAACCGTCATCGTCAGCGAGCATTTATCAAAGTTCAAGACGGCTGCCGTTACCGCTGTGCTTTTTGTATCGTGACCCACGCACGTGGCAATGAAGTGAGTCGTTCAGTTGAGGACATTACTAATGAGCTCAACTTTTTACACACACAAGGGGTACAGGAAGCCGTACTAACCGGCGTACATGTCGGCGGCTATGGTAGCGATCTCGACTCCAGTCTGTTTCAACTGGTTGAGACCATTCTCACCGATACCGACATGCCGCGAATTCGTTTTGCCTCGGTTGAGCCCTGGGATCTCGGTGATCAATTTTTTGACTTATTCAGTAACCCGCGCTTGATGCCGCACATGCATTTACCATTACAAAGTGGCAGCGACACGGTACTCAAGCGCATGTCTCGCCGCTGTAAAACAAAAAACTTTGCCCAACTGATCAGTGATGCGCGCGCAGCCATACCTGGTTTTAATATCACCACTGACATCATCGCCGGCTTTCCCGGTGAAACCGAACAAGAGTGGCAACAAACCATGGCGTTTGTTGAACAAACCGGTTTTGGTCATATTCACATCTTTCCTTATTCACCTCGTGCTGGTACCAAAGCAGCCAATATGGCTGACCAGGTTGAGCTGAAGATAAAACGGGCACGCTGTAAAGAACTGGCAGATCTGGCTGAGGCCTTGAAACTTAATACACTGCAGCAAGCAGTGGGCGTTAGTACTGAAGTACTTTGGGAAAGCCCAAAACAGTCTGACCGAAATGGATATCGCCGCTATAACGGCTACACCAATAATTTCTTACGTGCACAAATTAATGTTACCGATTCAACCGATTTAACTTCCAGCATTACTCGTGTGAAAATTACGTCAGTAGACGAAGATAAATTAATTCTTAATGTAGAATTAGAAAATGGGAACTAACGAACATCCAGTGCATCGACTAAATGTCAGAGCCGCCCAGCTAACTGTGATTCTGAGTGAGAAAGAGCTCATGCTAACTACAGCAGAATCCTGCACAGGCGGTCTACTTGGAAAAGTGTTCACCGACATTGCTGGCAGCTCCGCTGTTTATGAGCGCGGCTTTATTACCTATGCCAACCAGGCAAAAATTGACATGCTGGGGGTTGAGCGCAGCCAATTGCTACAACACGGGGCGGTCAGTGAAGAGGTCGCCGCCGCTATGGCCAGCGGCGCGATACAAAATTCCGAAGCTCAGGTTGCTATGAGCACCACTGGCATCGCCGGCCCTGGCGGCGGCACCGCTGAAAAACCGGTCGGCACGGTATGTTTCGGCTGGCAAGTAAATGGTGAACTGCATACGAGCACACAGCACTTTACGGGTAATCGGGATCAAATCCGGCACGAAGCCTGTATTTACGTCATTAAACAAACACTACAAGCACTCGCGTAATTGCGACATTTTGTTACAGCAGTAGTCAAATTGTGTCGCTTGAATTACACTTGGTGCACTAAAAGAATCGTCTCGAATGCATATCAGAGACACTGATCAAAGGTAGTCATTTAATTGCAAGAAGATAAGGGTATTCTGGCTAAATATGAAGGTGGCGATAACGTCGTTCATATTGCTGGTTCAAAAAAGCTACTGCTGGAACGTACGCATAGTGAAAATTCCTTTCACACTCTTGCTACCATACGTAAGAAATCGACACGCAATAAAAGTACCACCTCGTGGCTACTATTATTACTGTACTTAATGGCAGGCTTGTTCATTGGTGCAGAGATCTACCTCTACTTAATCAAACCCGGCTAGAAAAATCATTTAGCCTGCAGGCTTGGTTGCTTTAATCGTTTTCACCACATCCAGAAAGATATGATTTACTTCGGTGATTTCAAAACCGGCCGCTGTGACATTCTCAACCGTCGGACGATTCATGTCCGGACCTATCTTGCTCGTTATTAATGTCATCATATCCATCATTAATTTAAACGGATAATAACGACTACCGGTATGTTCAAACATCATCAGCTCACCACCTGGTTTGAGCACACGCTTTAACGATTTCAAACCATTGATCGGGTCTGGCACAGAACAAAAGGTACAAGAAGTGAAAATTTGATCAAAACTATTATCTTCAAAAGACATATTGTGCACGTCCATCACCGAGGCATTTATGTCGCCGCTGTAATCAGCAATACGAGGCTCTGCTTGTTCCAGCATTTTCGGACTGATATCTATCGCTTGAATCGATTGGCCTGCTGGAAAAAAAGGAATATCAAGGCCGGTACCTAATGCCAGAAACAAAATATTACCCTGCATGGCAGAAAACAACTCCCGCTTGAATGGCTCCCAACGTTCTTCCGCCCCCTTCCCCGCCATCAAGTCAAATGTTGGCGCTGCCTTGTCCCATTTTTTTTGTGTGATTAAATCCATTAGTTTTCCACCAAAGTCTGTACACCTCGAATTCTGCTGTTAAGCAGCCACACCAATACCACACTGATCAAACCAACCGTACCACCCACACCAATAGCTTGAGATAAAGTGATTGGCTGCATTGCTGCCCACATACCTACTACCATACCGCTTAGCATGCCACTGAGTTTCATAGGCAACATGACTTCCATCGCCCCGAATAAAATACCGGCTGGCAATGCGAGCAACATAGCAAGCAACATTCCGACAAACATCATCAACCACATCGCAACCATCATGTTCCAGTTGGTGCTCACTAGCCAAAAACTCACCAAAGCGACCAGCAGTGCAATCGCAACATTAACCAGCACATCACCTATCACAAAATAAATTCTCTTATCCATTATCTTTCTCTCTTGTTGCCCGTTTATCCTCGGGGTGCACGCCAGCCAGCGTCTATGGCTTCCTGTTCAGTACAAAACCACTTTTCGCCACGCTTTTCATTGATACGAGTAAGCGCATAATTTTTGCTGGAACCAGGCGTATGATAAATACGGTCGCCTTTGCGGTTGATGTTGCCCTTGATCAGACAACCATCTGTCCGTCTGACTGGCTCAGTAGCTACTACCGCCCTGCCCGCCGCCCTGAATGAATCCGGGCGCACAAAGTCACCCTGCCATAATCCTTTTTTATTCAACTTTGCCATGCGTTGTGTAGTGACGAATTGCGTATCGTATTTCTCATAAGCAACCGCCCAACCCTGAGCCACGAGATACTGATTCAGATTCACACCACTGCGATAACAAATTGCGAGGGTGCGCTGATAGGAATCAATACCAGTAACTTCACAATGCACAGATTTGCCCAATATCATTTCGCGTAGAACACCCGCTGCATATTTTCCACAAGGGTATGGCTGCCGGGTGCGATCAAGACAATCCTGCCCCAGCTCTGGCGCATCAATACCCTGAAGGCGAATCGAGGTATTCGAAAGTGTAATGGAATCGGCATCCTGTACTTTACTGACCACTCCAGTGATCGTTTTTGCTTGTGACATCGCACCACTTGCAATGACACACATAATCACCAATAACACTGCCCTGAACTTCATCCTGCTGATACCACTCCTTCCTTGATAAATTCAGTGTAGTCAATGCATCTGGAATGTTCCAGTAATCAATAACATCCAGACATAGACACTCGGGGTTACTTACATTACTGTTTAACAATAGTTACAACAATCGGAACTAATCAATGCAAGCCGGCGCTTATCTTTCACTCTCTTTGTATTTACTTGCGATGCTCGGCATTGGCTACTATTCCTATAAAAAAACGAGTAATGACGTTTCCGGATTTATGCTGGGAGGCCGACAGCTCAGCCCTGCCGTAACAGCCTTATCAGCTGGTGCTTCCGACATGAGTGGCTGGATGTTAATGGGCTTGCCGGGTGCTTTGTATCTAAGTGGCTTGAGCAGTGCCTGGATCGGGATTGGTCTGGTGATTGGCGCCTATTTCAATTACTTGCTAGTGGCGCCACGTTTACGGGTCTATACCGAAATTGCGTCAGACTCTGTGACCATCCCGGAGTACTTCGAACGACGCTTTGAAGATCACCAACACTGGCTACGCATCATCTGCTCAGTCGTCATAATCATATTCTTCGCTATCTATACAACGTCCGGTGTTGTCGCTGGCGGCAAACTGTTTGAAACGTCATTTGGATTAAGCTACCAGACCGGGCTGATAATAACCGCCGGCGTAGTCGTTGCTTATAGTACCTTCGGTGGCTTTCTGGCTGTCAGCACAACCGATTTTGTACAAGGCTGCATCATGTTTATTGCCTTGATACTAGTACCGCTGGTGACACTCACAGAAGTCGGCGGACTCTCGGCAACCACCAGTACCTTGAGAAGTATAGACCCTGCACTTTTGAGCCTCGGCGGTGCCAGCACGCTCGGCGTGATTTCTGCTATGGCGTGGGGACTGGGATATTTTGGGCAACCACATATCGTTGTCAGATTCATGGCAATTCGATCGGTCAGTGAAGTGAAAACTGCACGTCGCATCGGCATGAGCTGGATGATTATTACCTTGATTGGCGCGTGTGCGGTTGGTTTATGCGGCCAAGCCTACATCACTGCTAATGACTTGTCATTGCAAGATCCTGAAACAATTTTCATTGTACTTTCGACTACTTTATTTCATCCACTGATTGCCGGCTTTTTATTGGCGGCCATTCTGGCAGCGATCATGAGCACCATCTCTTCCCAACTGCTGGTTACTTCAAGTTCACTTACCGAAGACATCTATCACACTCTATTGAATAAACAGGCCAGCGAAAAACAGCTGGTCTTGATTGGACGTTTATCGATTGTGGCTGTAGCGGTGCTGGCGATATTGCTGGCACAAAATCGTGACAACAGTATTCTTTCACTCGTCAGTAACGCCTGGGCAGGCTTCGGAGCAGCATTTGGCCCGGTCGTATTATTCAGCTTGTTCTGGAAAGAAATGACACGTGCCGGCGCTCTGGCCGGCATACTCACCGGGGCTGTCACCGTTTTGGTCTGGGTCTATGGTCCATTTCAAATTAACGGTAATTCTCTGAGTCATTACCTTTACGAAATAGTTCCAGGGGTCATCTTTGCTGCAATAGCAATCTATCTGGTCAGTAAATTTACCAATCCAGCCTCGGAGAAGATGCGCTCACAGTTTGATCAAATGCTGGAAAAAGTACGGCACGCTTAATAATTTGTAAAAGAGCCTGTAAATGATGTCTTCAGCTCAAGCAACAGATAATGTATCATTGATATAACATTATATCTTTTGCCTGGAGCGAAATCGCTATGAGTGAAAAAAAAGTACCTACTGACTTTCGTCGTGTCACCATGATGGTCAATGAGATGGAAATGCCGTTAAAGTTGTATAAGGACATTCTGGGCATGGACGTCTATTACGATCAGGAAATCATCGTCAGCGGCAAAGGCCTGCCTGCTGGAGAGCCCGATTCAAAAACACGTCTGGTATTACTACAATGTAATGATCCCTACATTGGTATGTTAGGCATACTGCAATATATAGACCCACCCTTACCCGCACCGCTACCTCGCCCGGAACCCAATCGAGTCCGCGCCGGCGAGATTGTGTTTGTGATGCACAACGATGATGTAGAAGGTGTGTATAAACAACTGCTTGAAGTAGAAGGCATCGAGATGGTCAGCGAGCCACACGTGAGTGAATACCCTAAAGATGGTGGCGGTGTATTCAGGGTACTCGGCATCAGCTTTTTTGACCCCAACGGTTATTTCATAGAACTCAATCAATCGCTCAACTAGGACGTGATTGACTAGCATGCAGGAAGATAAAAATTGTCAATGGCGCATAGCCGCTCGCCCCGAGGGTAACGTAAAGCCTGGCGATTTTTCGTACACCGAAGAACCCATTCCGACACCTGGCGATGGAGAGTTTCTGGCAAAAACACTCTATCTCGGTCTGGCGCCGGTAATGCGTATGTATATGGCAGGCACTGCAAACACTGGCGATAAACAACTCGATATAGGTGACATTATTCATGGCCGTGGCACGGCGTTGATAATTGAATCCAACCACCCTGACTTTGCTGTTGGCGATGTGGTTCAGGGGCAAATGGGCTGGCAAACTTATAAAGTCAGTTCCGCCACAGCACAAGAAAAATTCTTCAAATGCCCCGACTATAAATTGCCTTGGAGTCTTTGTGCCGGCGTGTTGGGCATGACTGGCTTAAGCGCCTGGGCTGGCATGATCGACATTGGTAAACCACAAGCTGGTGAGTTGGTCGTCGTGTCTGGCGCGGCTGGTGGTGTTGGCTCACTGGTGGTGCAAATGGCCAAACTGCATGGCTGTGAAGTAATTGGCATTGCAGGTGGCACCGACAAATGTAACTTTATTAAAGAATTGGGTTGCGACCACGCAATAGATTACAAAGATGAGGATGTTGCCACACGGATAGCCGAGCTTTGCCCCAATGGCATGGATTTATATTTTGATAATGTTGGCGGAGAAATTTTGTCAGCCTGCCTGGAAAATCTGGCCATGCACGCTCGCATTGTGTTGTGTGGATCTATCTCGGAATACACCCGCGACGTTCCATTCGGCTTGGGAAACTACACTCGTTTACGAGCTACCAACTCAAGCATGACCGGATTTTTCGTCTACAACCATGTGCATCAGTGGTATCAGGCAATGGATCAAATCGCTGGCTGGATACAGGAGAAAAAAATTCAACCTGTACAAGACATGGTTGAAGGGTTTGAAAATATGCCAACAGCACTGGCACGTTTATACAACGGTAGTAACGTTGGCGTGCAATGTTGTCAGGTACGCGAATACTAACTAAAAAAACAGGTGATTAATGAGCACACCCCGCTTTCAACGTGGTAATTTTCTGGTTTCGGATCTGGATCGCGCCTTGTCATTTTACGTCGACATTCTTGGTTTTGAACTGACGTTTAGCAAAGACTCCGAACCAGATTCTTACAGCTATGATGTCTTCGAAATCCCTAAAGATAGAAAATTACGCTTTGCTGTATTAAGCAGCCCTACCCAACCGAGGGTGATGGCTCTCACCGAGGTATCAGGTGAAAATGATGCTCCCGCTCTACCGCGGCGTAGCGCCATTGTAGTAGAGATCCCTGAAATTGATGAGGTCGTGGAAAAATGTGCAGCGGCAGGATTAAAAGTGTATGCAGAAGACCATCTCATAACACAAGACGGACGCGAAGGACGTGAAATTGGTATAGTTGATTATGATGGCAATCTGGTCGTGATTTACTACATCACAAGCCACCCCGAAAAATAATAACTATAGAGTACGCTATGAACGAATCATCAACGCGAGTTTATCCTTCCACATCACGTGCATGGGGCATGGTGATACTACTTACGATAGCGTATATATTTTCTTTTGTAGATCGCTACGTACTGGGTTTATTAATAGAGCCTATCAAAGCTGATCTTGAGCTTAGTGACTTTCAGATCGGCTTGTTGTTGGGGCCGGCATTTGCGATTTTTTACGCCACTATCGGCTTGCCTTTAGGCTGGCTGGCCGACAAAAAACGGCGCACCTGGATCGTCGCAGCCGGCATTGCCTTGTGGTCTGCAGCCACCGTAGCGTCAGGCATGGCAAAGAATTTCGGGCATATGTTTCTCGCCAGGATGAGTATTGGTGTTGGCGAGGCAACCCTCAGCCCATGCACCATGTCAATGATTTCCGACAGCTTTCCCAAGCATCGACGCGCCAGACCGATTGCGTTTTACACCATGGCCTTGTCACTGGGATCCGGTATTGCCGGCTTGATTTCTGCTGGCGTCCTGAAGTGGGCTAAAACGGTCGATGAAATTGTATTACCGGTTTTTGGCACAGTCGAGCCCTGGCAATTCACCTTTATTGTAGTTGGCCTGCCCGGTCTGTTGCTGGCTGTGATAATTTTCTTCATCAAAGAACCACCTCGACAACCTATCGAAAAAGATCCAAATACCAGTGACGGTGACAACCTGCTGGATATGCTTAAGCACGTCACTTCCCATTGGAAGCTGTTTTTTCCCTTCTTATCGATGTTTTGCTACATGACGATCATCGCGTACAGCCAAGGCTGGGGAGCCTCAATGTTCAGTCGCACCTGGGGCTGGGAAACTTATCAATACGCCACCTGGAATGCTATTGCGCTGTTAATCGCAGGGCCTGTTGCAGTGAATTTTGCTGGCTGGTTATCTGACAAATGGACCGCAGAAGGTATTAAAGATGCTCCGGTAAGAATTGCGCAAATCGGTATTGTTATCATGATCGTTACCGGCGTCATTTTTCCTCTTGTACCCAACCCCTATCTTGCCATTGTCGTGATTGGCTTCAACACCCTGGGTATTGCCTCGGTCTCAGCTGTTGGCGTTACAGCTTTATTGAATATCTCACCGGTACGAATGCGGGCACAAATCGTGGCGTTTTATTATATGTGTATCAGCCTCGCCGGTTTGTTTATCGGCCCACCTATGATTGCTATTCTCAATGACTTCGTCTTTGGCGAAATGGGAATACGTTATTCAATGGCTGTCTTACCGGTATTGTTTGGCTTACCGGTGGTGATTATGTATCGCCATATACGAAGCAGCTACATTGAGTCTTATGAATATTACGAGTCTATCGGGCAAGAATAATTTGCCATGAAAAAAACTTACGTTGATACAGACTTTGGACAAATTCACTGCCGCATCACAGCGGCTGAAAATGATATAGCTAAGACCATTGTATTTTTACACCCGATGCCATTTAGTGGCCTATTCTATGACACCATTACTCCACACTTAAATAAAAACCATACAGTCATCAGCCCCGATTACCCGGGCTATGGTGCTTCCGACCGAATTTCAGATATTACTATTGAGAACTGGGCGGACTCTATTGCTGAGACGATTAAGGTTTTAGAGCTTAAAGACCCAGTTGAGATAATCGGTTTTCATACCGGCTGTTTGGTAGGAACAGAGCTTTCCTTGCGCCATCCAAAGTTAGTACATCGCTTGGTTCTGATAGACGCACCCTATTTCAATGCATCAGACAGAAAAGACATGCTGAAAAACAATTCGTCACCCCCAGCTTTCACTGACGACGTTAACAGTGTTGCCGGAATCTGGAAAATGAATGTCGGCAGCAAGCTAGGCAAAGTGCCGGTCAATCGCGCCATGGAAAACCTGGCCGAACATTTACGTAATGGTGAAAACGCAAACCTGGGGTTTAAAGCAGCGTTTATTTATGACGCTGACAGAATGAAAGAGATAAATCACCCAACATTAGTGATTGCTTCAGAAAGTAACATGTACAAAACCAGCCTTGCAGCAGCTGCGTTAATACCCAACTCTACCTTGGTAGAGCGTAAAGATATCGAACCACCTGTCTTTGAAGTCTATGCGCAAGAAATTGCGGAAGAAATTCTGGCCTACCTGGCCTAAAGCGTTTCTAAGTACTTCGCTGCCTCAGCCTCACTGACGACATCAGCGTATTTGGCATTCATATCAAATAAATTCGCCTGGTGCGGGTCATCGTGACGATCACCACAGGCTTCTTTAACAATAATAGTTCTAAAACCATACGAGCAGGAATCGATACAACTGGCACGGATACAACCGCTGGTGGTCACACCGGTAATAAGCAACGTATCAATACCCGCCGCGGTGAGTGTTGATGATAATGAAGTGCCGAAAAAAGCACTGGGGTATTGTTTACTGATGACCAGCTCATTGTCGGCAGGCTCCAAGCCTGCTGGCCAGTCGCCCATCGGGTTACCCGCCAGCATATTATGTAAGGGCTTGGCTTTCTTAAAAAACACACCGCCATCCAGACCCTGGGCTTGATACACTACGTTGGTATAGATAACAGGTATTTTGGCAGCACGCGCCACTTCTACCAAACGTAGCGCCGATGCCAGCGAATCTTCAACCTCAGAATACAACTCACACTCCGGATCAAAATACGCCTGCACAAAATCAACCAGTAACAACGCCGGAGATTTCCCGAAACCAATTTTATTTCCGTAAGCCTTTTTATAATTAGCAACAAGATCGTCAGTCATTTTCAATACTCAGCATTATTTGATACGCTTATCATAACATCAGAGGTGACAGAGTCCTTTCTCAGGGTGAGAAGCACGCTCTCTTATCGGATGTGAGGTAAGACGCTGTTGGCAATGCCCGGCTTGTGCACTTCAATTTCTTCTTTGGTCAAGCCTTTAAGTTCATGTGGAAACACCAACCACTTTTCCGTTTCATGCAGGTAATAGTCCGGCTTGATATCAGTGATATTTTTAGTTGGCTTGTACCATGGCATCGCCACTTTTATTTCCGTCGGCATATTACGCCTGGTTTTTAAGTGTAAACGCTCAAAGATGGCTCGGATGCTTCTGCCCGAATCAAACACATCGTCGACCAACAAAACCTTGTCATCGGCATTGATGTTACTAATGATATAACTCAAGCCATGTACTTTAACTGTTTTATCTTGCTGGTCTATGCCCGTATAGGACGAGGTGCGAATAGAAATGTGATCGGTATTGACACCAACATAATCCAGATATTCCTGGATAGCTATACCGACCGGAGCACCACCACGCCACACACCTATAATAAAGTCGGGCTTGAAACCACTCAGATAGATTTTTTCTGCCAGAGCAAATGAATCGTTAAGCAACTCTTCTGCCGTGATGTAATGCTTATCCATTAAAAGTCTGTTCTCATGATATCGCTATAGGCATTCTGTTGATTGGTCTTGGCCAGGCGGGAGTTTTTTACGCTGTAGTAATGTGCCCCTTCCAGCACACCGGGTAACTGTGTAAACCCCTCTCCTGCCTGCCAACGCAACAAGTTAGCCCGCTCAGTGGCGTCCAGACAATAAATATGGTCGCCGTCCAGTTGCACACTGAGCTGCTTCCTGACCAAGGGCCGCGTACATTGAAAACCATTACTTTCACCCAGTAACTCACCTGACTCAAGCACCACATTCAGCTCCTGATCCAGATAAATTGTGTTGCTACTCTCGCGTTTCATAAAGGCATACTCAGTCTCGACTTGCTCCCGATTGCCACCATCCATATCTGCTTGATAGATGCTCCAGTCCCCGTCACGATGCACACTGTAAGAGAGCCGATCTTGATCAGACCACAATACGGCATAAGCCTGCTCTTCCATTTGAATAGTATTTACGATGCTCTGGGTTTCTATTTCAAAAATGATAACGCCGCGGTTAGTATTCGCGAGTATGTAGCGGTCATCATATGACCACTCCAGACTATAAAAGGTACGGCCGGTGTCATCTGGCTCAATACTGATTAACTCATCCGAGTCGAGGCCCTTGATCCAGACTTTACTGTAACCGGAGCGCTTTGAAATAAACGCCAATCGCTGACCATCTCGTGAAAGACTTGGTAAGTAATCCATTACCGTAGAATTAAAAGAACCGCTTTCCTCACCTTCAATGATAATATCCAGATTATTCAAATACGACGTAAACAAATAATCTTTACCATTGTTAATGCGTTTGGGATGTGTGATTCGTCGACTGTCAGAGACCAGTACTCTCGATTCTCCGGTACGCCAGTTGGTCTCTATTAATTCGTAAGAAGGATGCTTGCCCTGATGCACTACTGTGCTGTTGTCATGGCCCCAGATTGCAGAACTAATCCGGTAATCAAACTCAAACAATTTTTCAAAAGAATTATCCGCTGCATCAAGCACGAATAGATTACTTTGCCCTGGCGTTGATTCAACCACCAGCAGTATACTGCCGCTGCCGGGATCAACATCCAGATAATGTGCCCCCAGCGAACCGGGTAGTGGTTGCGACAATCGCCACTTGTTCTGCTGTTCTATATCCAGTGCAAAAATTTCATAGGGAAGATAAAGCCCCTGACGTTCGACAAAATATAAAATCTGATCGTCTGGACTAAAGGCAAAGGTCGTGTATGAATCCGCCACACAGGTTTGCAATACTTCAGGTGGCTGCGGCTGACCATCGAGCATCGACACTTGATGAAACTCGCATTGACCATCCTTAATAAACTGATACACCAGTTTGTCTCCGGCATGACTCCAGTGACCGGCATAAGCATCGCCGGAAGGGTTACTGACAATACTGGCAGACTGAGATTGCAGGTTGGTTAGATGCAGTACATTTCCTTGATCTAAACTCATAGAATAAACCAGCAGTTGCTGATCATCTGACAGGTCGGCCTCAAACTGCCAGTTTGAAAGCCTGGATAAAGGTGCCAGCTTTTGATTACCACTGTTGCTTGAGTCCGGAGTGTTACCGCGAAACAGGAAAAACAACACAAGCACAAAGAGTAAACCGAGCAACATCATTAACCCGATGCGTTGCTTGGTATTACTTTCATCCGCTGCTGCTGTCTCTAGCTGCTTAGCTTCCAGTTTCTTTACATCAGCAATAAACCGATAACCAAGCTTGGGCACCGTTGCGATAAATTTTCTTGGCGTTTGCTCGTCACCCAATGCTTTGCGTAACTGAACAATGACTCGGTTGATTGCATTATCACTGACTATCTGTCCAAGCCAGACATCTTGCATGAGTTGATCGCGCGAGAGATCCTCATGACTATGTGTACACAAATAGGTCAGTAAAGCATTCGCTTTAGGTTCCAGCACGACCTCACCTGCAGCAGATGTAAGTGTTCCCCTCTCCTGCACATACTCTATGTCTGCGATTTGCCAACGCATGTGTGATTTGCCCCCTGTATCTAAAAACTTACTATCAATAACCTATTGTTTCAATTGAACAATCATGAAAAATCACCTGAAATCATATGTTTTCAACGATTTGGATACGACCTTTCGGCAATATTTCACACTCGAGTTTAACCCTAATTACACAAGCCATACACATAAAAGGAAATATCATGAAACATTTACTATTTATAAGCCTCGTTTTACTCCTGAGCATGAACACTGCTCTGGCCAATGATCGCAGCGAGATTGCAGCCGCCATCGATTGCTTCATCAACTGGGACAGAGAAGGAGGTACTCCTGAAACCGTCAAACCATGCGTCTCTGACAAAGTACAATACCAACGTGTTAACGACCAAGGTGAATTGATATTGTATACCCCTGATTTCAATTTTGACGGAAAAGGTCTGGATGACTACGTTCCCTATGTTACCGAGCTGGAAATCTTTGGCAACATGGCAATGGTCAAAACCCACAAGCATCGAGCTGCTCCCAAGAATGCTTATATGAAGGCATTTATCCTCTACAAACTCAAAGATGGCTGGCGAATTACCAACGTGGTCTGGGGTCAAATTACACCTGAACTGTAAAACACAGAAGGTTATTACGACAATTGTCGCATTTATTATTTACAATACGACAATTGTCGTGTAATTTTACCGCATGACTAAATTAATCAAACCATCAGACGCTGAAACGACCATTCTCAACACCTTGTGGGATCAACAACCCTGCAGTGTAAAAGCGATACACGAAGCCTTGAGTAAAATCAGAAATGTGGGTTACACCACCACCCTCAAGCAAGTGCAACGCATGGAAGATAAAGGCTTGGTATCGCGCGAGCCAGGTAAAGGCAAGTCCTTTAACTACCGAGCCAATGTCAGCGAAGCCGATACCAAGTCACATCTGCTGGACAGTTTTGTTGCGACCACCTTCGGTGACTCGGTATCCGAGTTAGTCATGCATGCACTGGGTAATAGCGAGACCAGTGATGACGAAATAAAGAAAATCAAACAGTTCATTAAAGAACTTGAGAGCAATGGCTAAAGTGGAGAATACAATGATCAACCTGACACAGTTTTTACCGGCACACTTTCTTGACAGCCTAGGCTGGGCGATTGTACATAGCGTGTGGCAAGGAATAATCGCCTTGTCACTGGTACTTTTATATAAAGCCATCGCTGCTCACAAATCACCGGCCTCACACTATGTGGTACAAATGTCGTGTCTTGGACTGTGCATAGTCAGTTTTGTCATTACCTTCGGTATTTACTACTCCATGCCTGGAGCAACCATCAGTACTGTGCTTGGGACTGATACCGGGCAGTTTATCTCTGCGGCAGAGGCTAGCCAGACACTTCAAGTACTGACCATGAACGAAAACCAATTCAGCACAAATCTGAACGACCTAACTCCCCTAGTTGGCATCTTGTGGTGCATTGGTTTTCTGTTCATGGCCACCCGCTATTTTGGCGCCTTTTATTTAACCCAACAGTTAAAAGAAAAAGGCACCTCACCGGTTTCTGAATTCTGGATGGAGCGTTTTCTTACGCTGGCCAAAAACTCTGGTGTTACCGCAAGAGTCAAACTATTAGTTTCGAAGCATGTCGATGGACCACTGACTATTGGTTTCTTTAAACCAGTTGTGCTGGTGCCAGCAAGCTTTCTTTCCTCGCTGCCGCAAGATCAAATAGAAGCAATCCTGTTACACGAACTGGCACATATCAGACGCTTTGATTATCTGCTGAATTTGATTCAAGTTTGCATCAAGACAGTGCTGTTTTATCACCCGGCGATCCATATTATTTGTCGCCATATTGATGAAAATCGTGAACAAGCCTGTGATGATGTAGCGGTCTCACAAACTCACAACCCTCACCCACTGGTCCTTGGTTTAGCCAGCTTGCGACTGCAAGAGCGTAACGAGTTAGCTTTGGCTGCAAAGGATCAGGAAACACCTCTGCTGTTCAGGTTGAAACGCTTGGTCGGCCCGATTGAAAAACAAAAGCGCCCTGAACAAATTGTTTTTTCTGTTATTACTGCCATCCTGATTGCTTCACTGGTGATTGGCTCATCATCAATCGCTGCTTCCATACCAACCCATGACGCTGTCAAAGAAGATAATTTTTCAAAAGCACACAATGAAAGCTATCATTTTGAAACCATCCAAATCGATAACCGTGGCATCACAATCAAGAAAGCCGCTGACGGTAGCCGCTGGGTATTGGTAGATAATAGTTGGTACGACATAGATAGAACCCCGCATATAGTCGATCAAGTATCATCATTACCCACCCCCCCTCAACCTCCAAGCCCAGGCTGGTGCGAATCATGCGAGCTCGCAGGCAAGCATAGCTATATTGATATGAAAGACTTTCATGCCAAAATGGATCAGTATCAAATCAACATGGAGTATTACGCGGCTGATATGGCACGCTATGCTGAAGAAGTTGCCAATAAAAAACCACGTATTGAAGAAATTCAACGCTGGGAAGAAAACTTTAATATAAATTTGAATACAAACATCAATAACAACATCAATGAATACGTGGAAGAGTACATTGACGAATACATGGATGAACAACTTGAAGAAAAATGGAGCAAAAAATCAAAGTCGAGTAAAAATCGCGATCCAAAAAATAATATTGATTACATCACGTATCATGTTGAGACAGATATCAAGAACACCTATCAGCTAGATTCCGAAATGAACGATGAAATTATAAAAATGATGCTGGCTGATGGTGTTATTTCATGGACAGATGACGTAACTGTTATCTCTAACCTGGGTCAGAAAATTACTATCAATGGCGATCCTGTTCCTTCTCCGCTATGTGGTAAATACGATAGTGTCATGGACGATCTTGAGATCCATGGTGATTTGATTTTACAAATACCCAGTGAACGCGAGAAGTTAAAAAGAGTCAGAAAAGCTTACGATACGTAGCTTTTTAAGTAACACGCTGATTGACAGCACCCAACAAAAACACCGGAAAAGAAATGCATAAACTAATTATGAGGCTGGCGACTTGTCTATTGATAATGGGCACGTTGCTTACAACTGCCTTACATGCTGAGGAAGTAACGGCAACAGAGTCCTATGATTCTGTATTCTTTAATCAGTATGCCCCTAACACGGCTCTAGACATGGTCTCACGTCTGCCTGGTTTCTCGCTCTCCTCTGCAGAAAACAAAAGAGGTCTTGGACAAGGTGGTGCCAACGTACTCATCAACGGTGAACGAGCCACCGGCAAAACAGGTGCTGGCTCACAACTCGGTCGAATCTCGGCGAAAAATGTTACGCGTATAGAAATACTCGATGGTGCTTCACTGGATATTCCCGGCCTTACCGGGCAAGTAGCCAACGTAATTACTAAAACTTCAGGCATCACAGGTACCTGGTCATGGTCTCCGCAAGTTCGTCGGCGTCAGCCTGTAAGCCTTGGGCACATCCATGCGACTGTCTCTGGCGAATACAGCAACTGGACCTACTCGGCTGAACTGCGCAATGAACAACGTCGCAATGGCAACTGGGGCATCGAAACGTTAACAGCGGCAGACGGGACACTGTTTGAGACCCGCAATGAAGATGGGCAATACCAGGCAGACACACCCGGACTATTAATCGATCTAAGCTGGAAACCAGCTACTGACCGGATAGCCAACATTAACCTCGAATACAACCGCCATAATTTCAGAGAGCGCGAATTATCCAATCGTACTGCTATCACCACACGCGGCAATACCCTCGATACTATCTTCTCTTTTGGCGAAGATGAAACGAACTGGTCTATTGGTAGCGATTATGAATTTCCTTTAGCCAGTGGTAAGTTAAAAACCATTGCCTACCATCGTTTTGAAGAATCTCCTACAGCGTCGATTTTTGATGTATTTGATAATAGTGATTTACTCGAAGGCTCGCGTTTTAGCCGCGTGGCTGATGAATCTGAATCGATACTTCGTACAGAATATTCATGGAACACCACCACAGACAGAGATTGGCAAATCGGTCTTGAGGGCGCTTTCAATGTGCTGGACATAGATGCACGCTTGCAAACCCGATCTAACAACGGTCAATATTCAGAAGTTGCTCTTGAAGGAGCATCCTCACGAGTCGAAGAAAAACGCTCCGAACTGACCATCACCCATAGTCGCAAGCTCAATGAAAAATGGGACTTGCAAGCATCAATCGGTGGCGAATTCTCCGAGCTCACTCAAACCGGAGGACTGTCACGAGAATTCACTAGACCTAAAGGTTTTATATCAAGCACCTATAAACCTGATGACAGCCTCTCTATACGCACCAAACTGGAACGTGTGGTGGGCCAGCTTAGTTTCTTTGATTTTATTTCTTCAGTCAGTGTCAGCGATGATCTCAACAGTATCGGCAATGTTAATTTAGTCCCCAGCCAGAGTTGGTATGCGGAAATTGAGTTTGATAAAGATTTTGGCGAAGGCAATAGCAGCACTATCAATATTTTTGGTGAAAAAATCTCGGATCTGGTCGACCGCATACCAATCGGTGTCAGTGGTGATGCAGTTGGCAATATCGACAATGCCTATCAATATGGCATTGAAACCAACACGACCTTGAAAGGAGATCGATGGGGCTATCCCGGCACCGAGCTGATTATTGGGCTTGATTTTCAAAAATCAGAAGTTGATGACCCACTGACAGGCATAAGCCGACGCTTAAACGGTGATGAAAAATATTACTGGGGTCTGGAATTTCGTCATGATGTTCCCGATACAGAATGGGCTTATGGGTTTGACATTAGTCAAGATAAAGACGCTCCACGCTATCGATTGAATAACATTGGTCAATATAAATTTGACGGACCGAGAAGCAGTGTTTTTGTTGAGCATAAGGATTTTTTCGGCATGAAAGTTAAACCATCAATAGTTAACCTGTTCAGCGGCACTGATGATTTCACACGGCAACTGTTTACTGACCGACGCGATATCGGTGTTCTGGATTTTACCGAGTCACGCTCGCGTGGATTTGACCCTTTTTTCAGTCTGGAAGTATCCAGTACATTTTAACCACACTCGAACGATAAACAACACCGGCTAGATATTGATAATAATTTTACCGCGGGCACGCCCACTTTCAGAATAATCTATAGCTTCAGGTACTTGTTCAAGCGAATATCTCCGATCTATTATTGTCTTAAGCTCTCCAGACTCCATCAAGGCTGAAAATATGTTCAAATCTTGCTGAGATAACTCTGCTAACAAATCCGTAAATACTTGTTGCTTTTTCGGCTTGATAAATTGAAGTTTAATTACATTTTTGAACGGCCCAATCCAGTCGCCAGGCGAGCCACCTACCAGAACATATGCGCCATCATCGGCCAAAATATTCTGAAAATCAGCAGGTGAAAAGTTACCCACATTGTCAATAATCAGATCAAACTTAACATCTCCATCAACAACATTTTCTACTTTGTAATCAATCATTGCATCAGCACCGAGCGAATACACCAACTCATGGTTTTTCGCACTACTGACACCGGTAACCTCAGCACCAAAGTATTTAGCCAGTTGCACTGCATAAGTACCTACACCGCCTGAAGCACCATTGATCAAGACTTTATCACCCTCTTTAATGTTGCCTTTATTACGCAATGCTTGAATTGCTGTGGTTGCGGCAATCGACACACCAGCCGCCTCATCAAACGATGATGAAGCTGGCATTATGGCGATAGCTTTGTCTTGATTTACCACTAAGTAATCGCTAAAAGCACCATTTGCTGTACCAAAAACACGATCACCTTGTTTAAAACCAGTTACATCACTGCCAACATCTGCAACCACACCAGCATAATCAGAACCAAATGCTGTGATCTTTGGTCGGCCAATACCACTCACAATACGCATCAAATAGGGAGAACCTCGCATGTAATGCCAATCTAGAGGATTAACTGAAGCGGATTCTACTTTCACTAACACCTGGTTAGCAGCAGGCACAGGCATCTCAATGGATTCAAGAATAAGCACCTCGGATGAGCCATAACAATTGTAGGTAATTGCATGAATCAAGCTATCGGCGGTTTGTGTTTCAGAGGGTTGTACGCAGCGAGCACTATAACTAATGGTAGCTGCACCAAGTAACAATAGTACGGCCAGCAAGACCAGAAGATATGCCGGGATTTTATAACGTAGTTTCATACGAGTACTCCGTGAGTATTATTTTGTCGTCACCACAAACATACAATTTCTATGCCAGCATGAATAAATGTGGCAGATAGAGATAATCAAACAAGTTTACGCATACAAAATTTCTTAAATCTGCACTACAAATACAATTAGAGTAGAATTATTACAACATTTTTACGAGCATAAAAATAAGGAGTAAGACATGCCTGCCTACATGATTATCGCTGCAAAAATTAATGATCGGGATAAGTTCAGAGATGGTTATGGAACTGAAGCCGCCAAACTCGTCGCTAAACATGGCGGGGAATACATAATACTGGCACCGGGCGCAACGCTTCTTGAGGGCACTCTGGAAGGCTACACTTCGGTAGCGCTATCCAAGTGGCCCAATAGAGAAGCGGCAGAATCATTCTGGAATTCAGATGAGTACGCCGAAGTGAAGAAGCTGCGCGAAGGTCTCGCCGACGTCGAAGTTATTCTGGTAGAAATGCCTGACTAATTGTCTGTATGCACGCAAACAGGGTGGCTCGCCTGGTTTTTTAGTTGGACTTTGTCAGGGTTAAATCCACCAACACTTTGACTTCAAAGCCAACGGTGGGGTCATCGAACCAACCTCCAGCACCAATTGCGAAGTCTCTTCTATTGATTGGAGCGGTACCAACCAGCTTTGCCGTATTTTCATCAACTACTTCCCAGTTAAAATCTAGTGGCACGACTTTACTGACACCTTTCAAATCCAGTACTCCATTGGCTCGATACTGCCCGCTTTCAAGTGATTCAAAACTGGTAGCGACATAAACAGCTTCTTGATATTTTTCAAACCAGAACCAATCCGTCAATGGCAGCAGTTCATCACGATCGTAATTATCGGTATCTACGGTCGTGGTATTAATGCTGACATCAAAGCTTGAACCTGCCAGGTCGGTGGGATCAAAATTTATCACTGGCGCAAATTCTGAAAACCCACCTTCAAATTCGATATCATCGTAAGTAGCAATAAACGTTAAAGAGCTGCTTTCGGCGTCCATTACCCATAGTGGAGCGGTCTTGGCTCCAGCAGAAACACCACTCACAGACTCTTGAGTAACAGCTTGCCCTGCCGACTGATCTTGATTCGCTGTAGACGAAGGTGTTGAGTACGACATGGTATAAGCCAGGCCAACCCAGGCAGCACTCAAGCCCAACAAAAAGGCGAGTGTAGGAACAATCCCCAACCTCTCAGGCAACATTCGTGACAATAATGGAATACCAGCCAGATGATGCTTGAATGCCATAACCACATGCCCCGCCACTAACGCCGCGAGAATACAGAACAGTGTCCAATGCGCTCTGGTAGCCGCTGTTTGAATATCTTTATCTGGCCCCATTAACATGGGTATTTCAAACAAGCCAAACCACCTGAATGGATAGTTCGCCGCTGAATTCAAAATCCAACCACTCAGTGGTAACAAAATAGCGAAAGCATATAAAACCCAATGACCAAGATTTGCCAGTTTTAACTCCTGAGCTGTCATGCCACTGGGGTCTTGTGGCGCTGCGTGAGTAACGCGCCAGACCAAACGAAGAAACATCAAACCCAGAACCGTAATACCAACAGATTTATGCCACAAAAATAACTGCAGTTTTCCAGGCGACATTGCAGATTCATGTGCAATCCAGCCTAGTGTTGCCGCTACAAAAATACATAGTGCTATTAGCCAATGCATGCTCTTGGCAAAACGATTCCAACTAACGTTGTCTGACATGCGAACTCCTTGATTTTTTATATTGTTATTCATTGCTGATCGCTGTGCTATTAGTATAACCTTTCCATAGTACAAGCTGATGTTGCTTTTTTGTATCAACTTTCTGAATAACGGGTATAGCATAAGATGATAACTCGCCGAACTGCACTGAAAGGGATTGCCGCTGGCGTGGTAAGCACAGGCTTACCCAGTGCAAATGCTGTAACAGCAGACGCAACAGTAGACGTGATTGTTATTGGCGCAGGGCTTTCTGGCCTATATGCCGCATCACTGCTCGAAGAAATTGGCGCTACCGTTCAGGTCGTAGAAGCACGTGACCGGGTCGGTGGTCGTGTTCATACCAATTTTGATCTACCGGGTCACCCTGAATACGGCGCCAACACCATGGGTTCCGGTTATGCACGCACCATCAACACGGCTAAAAAACTCGGGGTTAAATTACTGGACTACACTCCACGCCTCGCCGCTGGTAGTCCGTTACAACTGGTAATCAATGATCAAGTTATTGCATCCGATAAATGGGCAGAATCTTCGCTGAACCCATTCGAGAATGACAAACGTAAACATATGCCATGGAGACTAATTAGCTCGCAACTAAAGGAAAACCCTCTACCCACAGCCGCTGACTGGGTCAAACCCGAGTATTCGAAATACGATATCTCACTACAGGATTATTTATTACAACTCGGTCTGACGGATGCAGAAATCAAACTCGCGTGGGACAACAGCCCTGGCTTTGGCACCTCTGCAGCTGACGTCTCTGCACTCACCTGGTTATTTAATAACCGCTGGATAAAAGAACAAGTACAAATTGGTCGTTCACAATATACGGTGGTTGGCGGTAATCAGAAACTACCACAAGCGATGGCTGCCAGTCTTAAGAATGAAGTCATGCTCAACAAGGCTGTTACTGAAATAGACACCAGCACAAATCCAATGGTGAGCTTTGAAGATGGCTCAAAGTTATCCGCCAAACATATCATCTGTAGTGTGCCCTTCGCGACGCTGCGCAACATTTCTATTACTCCCAAGCTGAACAGAATTCAACGCACAGCGGTCAAGTCGCTGCAGTACTCACGAGTTTCACGGTTGTTTCTGGTGCCACGCACACCCTTCTGGGAAAAAGATGGTCTATCAGAATCAATGTGGACCAATGGATTAGCCAGTGCCATATATGCCGCCAGGTTTGCCAAAGATAATAATGATGTGACCGGTCTTTCAGTCAGTGTGCGCGGCTGGGGAGCCGACCGACTCGATCGTCTCGGTCCCGAGGGTGCCGCACAAGCCGTGATCAAACAAATTGAAAAGATAAGACCGGCAGCCAAAGGACAACTGGAATTTGGTGCCTATAAATCATGGTGGATGGAACCCTATTCGGCTGGAGCATGGGCGGTACCCGCACCAGGACAAGTCAGTTCGTTATTACCTGAGATGAGCAAGCCTCATGGACAGCTCTATTTCTGCGGTGAACATACCGCAATCACTCAACGCGGTATGGAAGGTGCTATGGAATCTGCGGAACGTGCAGTGATAGAACTCGCCACTGCGATGTAGCCAACGGTAGCTGACTCAACCTAAACCAATAACCCCTGGGTTGATAACGCCATCTTGATCGAGTGAAGTTTTAATATCAGCCAGTAGTTTTGCTGCCGCAGGATTGAGTCGCTGCTGATAATCGTAGGCACGCCCAATCTGAAAGAAACTTGCTGAGTGTTTAACGTAAAGCTCGATCAAATCAGACTTCATACCATCAACATATTCTCGCGCTTCAGGATTGTCATCATAGACAGGCAAGCTAGCCAGGTACTCTGCATCCAGCACGCGTTCATGATACACACTGCGTGCATCAGGCCAGTAAATCGCTATTTCATAAAGAAAACCACTGGAACCAACACTGGTAAACATACCACCAGTCCATATTCCATAGCGGTCCATATCATCTTTGCGCTCACCATAAAATTCTTGCAGAGCCGCATGAAACAACGGTGCCTGACTATGACTCATAACACCATGTAAAGGCACCCAACGTTCTCCCGCCAACCCCAGGGTATTGAAGAGCGGGGCAAAGGGCATACCTCTCACAACACTCGGGACGGTATTCATGATCTCCTCACCATGTGACGAAAGAACGACACGCAAACGAGCCAGCTTGGCTTTTACCTCTGCGTCACTAGAACCATCAATAATATAATGGCACGCGAATTTAATGTTCTTAATCGTACGCTTCGTACCAAAAGCGATTTTGAATAGCTGCGGCAAACCACGGAAAAAACCGTGCGTTTTAAATACTGTTGTGATTATTTCCAGATACCGCCCAGCATTTTCTTCTTTACCTAACTGCCCCTGACTCAGCGCAGCATCTAACGCAAAGTTTTCATCATCCAACCCCTCCAGAGAACTGGCCCGCATACCGGCATGTAACGAATTGAAACCCTCAAAGGCAAATGAAGCCGCCCTGAAGTAGGCCTTGCTTCGAATCAATGGCAGAGTGATGCTTGCTTTAATTCCAAAGGCACCACAATCGCCAGTAAATAAACCTGTCAAATCAGGCCCAAAATGTCGCACTCCAGCTGCACCGCCTGCCGCAGCAGCACCAGTAGTCAAAATCTCTCCATTGGCTAACACAATATCCATACCAAGAACCGAGTCTGCTGATATGCCATAACCACCTGATCCATGACTGATCGAATTCTGACTGAGAGAACCACCAATAGTGGCTGCGATACCAGAAAACGGACCCCAAAAAGGCGTTCTCCAACCTTCCGCATCCAGACTGGTTTTTAACTGCGCCCAGGTCACACCGGCACCAACGGTTACCGTCGCATTGGTATCGTCAATTTCAACTGACGACAGATCACCAAGATCAAGCAAGACATACTCGAGATCTTTGGCAACGTATCCATCTGAATAAGAAGCACCACCTCCACGTGGTATGACCTGCAATTTGCTGGTACTGGCTACTTTGATCGCAGCCGTTAATGCATTGATGCTTGCTGGTCGCACTCCAATAACTGGCATATCACCAGCCCGATAAATATCCGTACTCAGGTATTTGAGCTCATCATTATCGGTGATCAACTCATCATCACTACAACCACCAGCCAAAGCTGCCTCAATAAATTTTTGTTGTGTATTCATGCTACTCCTTGGAGACAATGACTAAGATACAGCCATTATTGTTAATAGATTAAGTGCTGCAGTATGCAATACCAGTGCACCGACACCATTATCCACTTCCGGATTGTTTCATTGTATGAATCAGCTCTACAGATCAGCTCTCTAGTCCAATGGCAGTTGCGTGGTACGCTTCATCGTTTCCATCACAAAGCTGGCGCTGACATCAAATAAATCAGCCGCAATCAACTTCTTGTATAACTCATCATAATCTTTCATATCTTTTACGACCGCCTTGATCAGATAATCCAGATCACCACTCATGCGATAAGCCTCAAGCACGGCCGGAATCGTACTGGTGACCTCGCGGAAGGTTTTCATCCACTCTTCATTATGTTGATTGGTACGAACCGATATATACACCGTCAGTGGCAGATCGACTTGCTCTTCATCCAGCAACGCAACCCGAGCCCGAATCACACCATCCGATTCGAGTTTCTGTATTCGTCGCCAGCACGCTGATTTAGAGATTCCAATTTGATCGGCAATGGTACCAACAGGCAAGACCGCATCCACCTGAATCCGTTTCAGTATTTTTCTGTCTAAACTGTCCATTGTTTCCACCACCAAGGCGCATTGAGGATATTGTTTCGATTATAAGTATATTTTTGGGTTTTTGTTCTATTTATTACCTGCAAAATGCAGCATTTAGGTACAAAATACACACTTAAACAACATAAAATGCCATCCGTTAATCGATTACTCATTATCACCATGAACAACCCGGCTCTGATTCAAACTATTCGCGAAGCTGTGATCGGCGATCGCACCATCATCAATACCTCGTTTGGTGAAAAACCCTTGGTGTATGCCGACTACACCGCTTCTGGCAGAAGTGTGAAATTTCTTGAGCAATACATTCATGACAGCGTTTTACCCTACTACGCTAATACGCATACCGAGACCTCATTCACCGGCGCACAAAGCACTGCCCTGCGTGAACAGGCGCGTCAAATAATTCGTCAGTCAATAAATGCCAATGATGAGGATCAGATTATCTTTTGTGGTTCAGGTGCAACGGCGGCAGTGAATAAGCTGATCGATATTCTAAACATGAAATTGCCTGCTGATCTGGACCAACAATATCAACTGCAACAAACCATTCCTGCGGATCAGAAGCCAGTGGTGTTTATTGGCCCCTATGAACACCATAGTAACGAACTCCCATGGCGCGAGACGATTGCCGATGTGGTTCGAATCCCGTTAAACACTGAGGGCAAGATAGATCAGGAGATACTGACAACACAACTTAAAAAGTATCAGGATAGACCACTTAAAATAGGCAGCTTTTCAGCGGCTTCCAATGTCACCGGCATCAAAAGCGAGGTGGTCACTATCACCGCCCTGTTACATCAATATGATGCGTACAGCTTTTGGGACTACGCCGCTGCCGCGCCCTATATTGCAATCGACATGAACCCGGTAACAGAAGATGACAGCCACAAAGATGCCGTCTTTATCTCTCCGCATAAATTTGTTGGCGGACCAGGTACACCAGGCATTCTGGTGGTAAAACAATGGTTATTAAAAAATACTGTGCCTGCATCACCGGGCGGTGGAACGGTACGTTATGTAACACCGGATGATCATCAGTATTTAGAAAATGCTGAAAGACGAGAAGAAGGTGGTACACCAGGTATTGTTGAATCCGTTCGCGCCGGTCTGGTCTTCAAGTTACAACAAGAAGTTGGCATTGATACCATAGAACAACTCGAACTTGCATTTACCGAACGTGCGATTAAACGTCTTAAACAAATCGACAACATTGAGATACTTGGAAATGATGAGTGCGATCGTCTGGCTATTTTTTCTTTGCGCTTCAAACACGGCGATGAAGATCTGCACTATGGCTTCGTCGTTGCTCTATTGAATGACTTGTTTGGCATACAGGCGCGCGGTGGCTGTTCATGCGCCGGTCCTTATGGGCATGAGTTATTGGGAATGAGTATTGCTCACAGCAAAGCGTTGGAAGCCGAGTTAAGCAATGGCCTGATGATCATGCGACCGGGTTGGGTACGCCTTAACTTCAACTATTTTATTGACGAAGAAACGTTCGAGTATTTGCTCGATGCACTGGAACTGATCGCCACGCACGGTTGGCGCTTGCTTCCCTTCTATTCATTCAACACTGACAGCGGCAACTGGTGTTTTCAAAATAGAAAGCCGGTAATGGTGGCTGAGATTACCGAAACGAATATTGAAGAGTTAGCGAACAATAGCGCTGTTGGTAAAATCTATAACAAGCCATTAAGCGAAATGCTCAAGCTGGCTGAAAAAGAACTAACGCAGGTTGATCGCACTGAAGTACGATATACAGTCGATTTACCACAAAGCGCTGAAAAGCTGAGATGGTTTGCACTGCCGCAAAATATTGACCTCAACAGCGACGCCCGGATTAGTGCCTAAACACTCTCATGCTATAAATTAAATCGGGCGCAGGTACAGCCAACCGCAAAGATCGGTATTGGCGCAAAGAAGTGAACATCGGCGGTAGCGCCTTTGGCAGCAGCCGCAGTAGCGATGAAGGTACGTATCTCAAACCCGCCCTGCCCGGCATCGTTATAGGTCTGCACATCATCGTAAGCCAGCATCGCATCCTTATCATTGCGCTTGAATTTCTCCAGAAAATCACGATCCCACTCTTCATTAATTTTTCCTGAGTCGGGGGTTGCTGGCCAATGCGAAATGCCACCAGTACCGACCAGCGCCACTTTCTCTGGCACCGCGTCACAAGCACGGCGCAAGGCTTCACCAAATTCCCAGGCACGGTGTAGCGGAGTGAGTGGTGGTCCCTGACAATTAATATTGACCGGGATAATCGGTAAATCATAATCAGGTGTCAAAAAGTGTAGCGGCACCATAATGCCATGATCAAACTTCCACTCTTCAGCAAAAGCAGTGTCAACCGTTTGCATCACCTCGGAGATAATGCGCATCGAAAGTTCTGGCGAACCCGGTACTTTGTGTGGTTGTATCTTGAGCCAGTCAGGATCTTCAATTGGACCAGAGTATTCATCACCCATGCCAATACAGAAAGCCGGCATGTTATTCATGAAAAAGTTAGCGAAGTGCTCTGCACCGACTACGATCAAAGCTTCAGCACCGGAGTTTTTAATATCCTGACGCATAATCTCAAGATTGGCATAAAACTCATCCCGCACCACAGGATCAGCACGCTCGGCACGTGCAGTAATTCCTGGCGCATGACTACATACACCTGCATAGACCAATGCCATTAGTCGACCTCCTGTTTCGCTTCCGTGTCTTTAGTGAAGTTATCACCACCACCTGTCATGGCATACACGCCAGCACGCACCGCACCATGCTCGGTAACACCATCACGCATGGATTGCAGATAGTCATCCCATTCAATTTTATGAAAAGCGGCAAAGTGCATCAGGATTTGACCATTTACACCCAACACATAAAGCAAACCGATGTCGGGCTTTTTTAGCGCGGTTCGCTCTTCTTCGGTGAGCGTGTACTTTCCCAACAAACTCTCAACATCATCAAGATATTGCTGCTGCACTCCAGCGTCCCGGTTCAGCTCGTACAACACTTTTTGTAAATAATACAAACTCATCTTAATACCCTGCCGACTTTTCGCTATCTGCATTCGTAATAAATTCAGCCGCCAATTGTTTAGTGGCATTAGCCAAGAGTGCCGCATCAACACCGACACCTATAAAGCTGGCGTTAGCCGCCACATAGGTTTCAACCAATTCTTTGGTCACTGCCAATACACCGGCATGTTTGCCCGCTGCAATAATGGTTTTAAAAGCATTTTCAATGGCGCTTACCACTTCAGGATGACCCAGGTTGCCGATGTAGCCCATAGAAGCCGACAAATCGGAGGGTCCAATGAACACGGCATCGACACCATCAACCGCCACAATCTCATCAATGTTCTTCAAGCCTTCAACTGATTCAATTTGCACGATCAAACAAATTTCTTGATTGGCATGCTGTAAATAATCTGCAGTTCGATTCCAGTTAGCGGCTCTGGCCATAGACGTACCCAAACCTCGAATACCCATTGGTGGGTAGTAAGATGCCTGGACTAATTGCTGCGCTTGTTCGGCAGTATCTACCATAGGTATCAACAGCGTTTGTACGCCAATATCAAGATACTGCTTGATCAATGCAGTCTGCCCTTCTACCGGACGCACGATAGTTGAAACGGGGTGCGGCTCGATGGCCTGCAAATGATGAAGTACTGAATTCAGGTCGAACGGCCCATGCTCGGCATCAATTAGCACCCAGTCGAAGCCGGCACCAGCACCAATCTCAGCCACGGTGGTATCTGGTATACCCATCCATAAACCGAACAATGGCTTATCGCCAGTCAGAGATTGTTTAAAAAGATTCTTCTTAATCGACATAACACTGACTCATATAAAATTGACAGAAATGTCACCTAACGGCCCGTATTCAGCCGTAATCTTATCACCTGCTTTCACCTTTACCGGCGCAGTAAATGAACCGGACAATAAGATCTGCCCTGGCTCGAGCGCAATATCATGTTTGGCAAAGCGCTTGGCAATCCAGCAGATACCGTTGGCTGGATGATCCAGTACTGCCGCGGCCAGACCGGTTTGCTCGACCACATCATTTTGTTTGACGATAGCACCACACCAACGCAAATCAACATCCGTTGCTGATACTTTATTATCACCCATAATTATGCCGGCGTTAGCCGCATTGTCTGAGATCGTGTCACATACCGTTCTGGTGTAGCCAGTCACCGGGTGTATGCGGAAACTGCGTGCTGCGATCAACTCAAATGCTGGCACTACATAATCCGTAGCAGCTATCACTTGCTCACGCGTGACATTTTCACCAAATAACCTATCCTTGAGTACAAACGCCAGCTCGACTTCTATTTGCGGGTCAGTAAAGTCTGCCGCAACAATCTCGCTCCGATTGGCAAAGACCATATCATCGAGTAACACGCCATAATCTGGCGTTTCAATTTTCATAACCCGCTGCATAGCGCGTGAGGTTAAACCAATTTTATAACCAACCACTTTCCGACCATTCTGTATTTTTTGGTCGACCCAGCTGGACTGAATCGCATAGGCGTCTTCCATATCCATTTGCGGATGTGTCAAGGTCACCGGATCAATCTGCACCCGATCCTGTTCAGCTTGATATAAATCAGCCGCTGCTTTTTGTATTTCGTTCTCAGTCAGCACTGATATAGTCCGCGATATTGTTTTTATTGAACTTGGTCACCGGCTCCAACTCTTTCATCTCAAATGATAACGCCATACCATGCGACTCAAAATGAGATTCAAAATGTTTGCTATAAACTGCAAAAATTAAATCCGCCGCACTCTTGCGATCTTCTAATGAACGTCCTACGCCGAGCTTGATCTCTAGATGAGCAAAGGTATGTTCGGGGTTGCCATCTGCCATACGATATTGATGACAAACATAAGCCCGACCGCGCAGACCTTTTCTCGGAAATAACCCGGTAGATTCTGCCGCATCGTGCAAATCAGCGAACAACTGCTGAATCGATTCGTCAGTTTCACCCAGGTTATCTGAGTACTCCAAAATAAAATGTGCCATCGTTTATCCTTTATTCGCGCCTAATTTTGGGATTCTATGTGTGCCGTGGGCGATACACACATTTTTGGTTTCCATATAGAAATCAAAACTGTAATCACCACCATCACGACCGATACCGGAAGATTTCACACCACCAAATGGTGATGGCAAGTTACGGTTGTTTTCTGAATTCACCCATACCATACCAACTTCAAGCCCATGTGCCATACGCATAGCGCGACTTGAATCGTTGGTCCACACATAACCTGCCAAACCATACTGACTATCATTGGCGATCGCTAACGCCTGTTCTTCCGTTTCAAACTCCAGCGCCGTTAACACTGGCCCGAAGATTTCTTCTTGAGCAATCCTCATGTCATTTTTGGCTTCGGTAAACAGGGTCGGACCCACGTAGTTACCCTCACCCAAATCTGACAACCTGGAACCACCTGCCGCTATTTGCGCACCACCCTCTTTAGCGATATCGAAATAGCTCATCACTTTTTCCAAATGCCCGGTGTGTATTAACGGTCCAATCTCGGTAGCCGGGTCCAACGGATGACCAACTGTAATGTTAGCGATTCGTTCTTTTAGTGCCGCCAAAAATTTATCTTTAATACCAGACTGAATAATCAAACGACTTGATGATGTACAACGTTGACCATTCAAACTGTAAATCATAAATACAACCGCATCCAGGGCCCGCCCAAAGTCAGCATCGTCAAACACTACCACCGGATTTTTTCCACCCAGCTCTAAATGGATTCGTTTTAAAGTATCAGCACCTTGTCTCATAATATGTCTACCGGTCGAGGTATCACCCACCAGTGCAACGGCTTTGATCGCAGGATGCTCAGAGACTTGTTTACCGGCTGATTCACCAAAACCATTCACCAAGTTCCAGACACCATCAGGCAAGCCAGCATCTTTAGAGATACCGGCCAATATGTGCGCGCTTAACGGCGACAACTCAGC
>CALISW010000156.1 GCA_938041655.1 uncultured Thiotrichales bacterium
CCTGCTACACCGCAATTGCTTGAAAGACAACCTACTAATATGCAACCTACGAAGAGTAGAAATAAACTTAAAAGAAAATTTTTATTCATTCGAATTCATAAATAATCCTTAGGCAACCTCTAAACCAAACGGGTCATCAACGCTGTGCGATGGTTCGGTAAACCATTCTGGCCCACTCTCTGTCATGTAAAAATGATCTTCGTGACGAATGCCAAATTCACCCGGGATACAAATCATCGGTTCATTGCTGAAACACATGCCCACATCCAGCAGTGTTTGATCACCACCCACCAGATACGGCCACTCATGTATATCCATACCAATACCATGACCGGTGCGGTGTGGTAAACCGGGAATATCATAATCAGGACCAAAGCCATTGGCCGCCAGGGAGTCGCGCGCAGCCTGATCGACGGCGGCACACGGTGTACCTAGTTGCGCCGCATCAAACGCGGCGAGCTGGGCTTCTTTTTCTGCATTCCACACCGAGCGCTGGCGCTCAGTGGGCTCACCAAAGACATAGCTGCGAGTGATGTCAGAAATGTACCCCAAATACTGACAACCCGTATCGATCAACACCATGTCACCCTCTTTAAGTATTTGAGGATCTTTGACACCGTGCGGATAGGCTGATGCTTCACCAAACAACACAATCACAAAATACGAACCAGCTGGGGCACCAACCTTGCGATGCGCTTCATCAATAAACGCTTCCACCTCGGTAGTGCTCATACCATCGGCAAGCATACTGGCAGTCGCCTTGTGAACTTCCAGCGTCATTTTCTTTACCGCCGACATTAGAATCAATTCATTTGAAGATTTACGCGTGCGGCAATGTTTGCTCACCACCCCGGCATTGATCAATTGGTAGTCAGTAGCCTGTTGCAAGATGCCGTCATAAATAAAGACCGCGGCACTTTCACAAACGCCGACTGTGCCAGAGGTGATTCCCATTCGTTTAAGTGAGTCTATAAACAACTGATACGGACTTTCGTGCTCGTGCCAGGTATTCACCTTCCCTTCGAGCACCATATAGTCTTCAAGCGTGGGCTTCTCAAAATATGGCGCAATGTATTCAAAATTTCCAGTGGCTGGCAAGATCATACCTACCATGCGTTCACTGGCATGCCATTGTGTACCAGTGAAATAACTCATGTTGGTGCCGGCATTAAAATACGCCGCGGCAATATCATGCTCTTGCATATAGGCCTGGGCACGTTCTATGCGTTGTTGATACTCTGCTCCCGAAATAGGCTCTAACCCTTCGGTCATAGTCTTCAAACTTGCCAAAGCCTCTGCTTTTGTACTTCCACCTACGCCTATGGTCATCTCTCACCTGTAAAAAGTGTTACTGAGCGCATAGTTTACCCAAAAAATGCTGGTATTCATGCTTTATCTAAGTTGACGTATACGTTACTTTATTCTACATTACGTCAATGAATGGATACCTGACTGTTACTGAGCTCGCCGAGAAGTTTGAGACCACCCCCAGAGCAGTCCGTTTTTATGAGACCAAGGGTCTGATTTCACCTGAAAGAATCGGCACCAGACGCGTTTACTCTTATCGCGATCAGGCACGCTTTACCTTGATCATGCGTGCCAAACGCCTTGGCTTTACCTTGAAAGATATTAAAGAGTACTTGAGTCTGTATCGTGCTGATCAAGGTCAGGTCAAACAGTCCAGATTATTACTGGAGCAAATTGAACGACGAGCAGATGAACTCAAGCAGCAACAAAAAGATATACGCGATGCCTTGTCTGAACTGAAGGAGATGCGTCAGTTAGCCATAGACAATGTAGACAAACACGAACAACAAGCAGCAAAGAAGAAATAACACTAGCAACGAAAACATAGACAGAATACTTAAGGAGAAATACCCATGACCGATATCGTAATTGCAGGCTATAAAAGAACAGCCTTTACCCCAGCTTACAAAGGCGCTCTCGCCAAGAGCCGCCCGGATGATATGGCGGCCACCGCTGTCAAGGCCGTAGTTGAACAGGCCGGCATCACCACTACTGACGTAGAAGATTTGATCCTCGGCTGCGCCTTTCCAGAAGGCGAGCAAGGCTTTAATCTGGCACGCATTGTTGCATTACACTCTGGTCTACCTGAGTCTGTTGGTGGCGCCACCGTTAACCGCTTCTGCGGTTCATCCATGCAAGCAATACATCAAGCCGCCGGTTCTATTTTGATGGGGGCGGGTGATGCGTATATTGCAGCGGGTGTCGAAGCCATGTCTAAAGTACCAATGGTTGGTTTTAACCCAATGCCAAACCCGGTAATTATGGAATCACACCCGGGTGTCTATATGGGTATGGGTGAAACTGCAGAAAACGTCGCCAAGCAATATGGTATTTCACGTGAAGAGCAAGACGAATTTGCGGTACTGAGCCAAACCAAAGCTGCCGCCGCACAAGCTGCAGGCAAATTCAAAGACGAGATTGTTGAGTTTAACGGTGTTACTGAAGATGGTTGCATCCGACCCGGCACTGACATGGAAGCACTGGCTGGCTTAAGACCGGCATTCGATGCTAAAGGTAGCGTAACCGCTGGCAC
>CALISW010000157.1 GCA_938041655.1 uncultured Thiotrichales bacterium
CAAGAAGGCCAAACGCAAAGTAGCTAAGAAGAAGGTCGTTCGTAAGAAGGCCAAACGCAAAGTAGCTAAGAAGAAGGTCGTTCGTAAGAAGGCCAAGCGCAAAGTAGCTAAGAAGAAGGTCGTTCGTAAGAAGGCCAAGCGTAAAGTAGCTAAGAAGAAGGTCGTTCGTAAGAAGGCCAAGCGTAAAGTAGCTAAGAAGAAGGTCGTTCGTAAGAAGGCCAAACGTAAAGTAGCTAAGAAAAAGGCCAAGCGTAAGGTAGTTCGTAAGAAAGCCAAGCGTAAAGTAGCTAAGAAAAAGGTCGTTCGTAAGAAGGCCAAACGCAAAGTAGCTAAGAAAAAGGCCAAGCGTAAGGTAGTTCGCAAGAAAGCCAAGCGTAAAGTAGCTAAGAAAAAGGTCGTTCGTAAGAAGGCCAAACGCAAAGTAGCTAAGAAAAAGGTCGTTCGTAAGAAGGCCAAGCGTAAGCCAGCGAAAAAGAAGAAAGTTGTTCGCAAAAAAGCTAAGCGTAAAGCGGTAAAGCGTAAAGTAGCCAAGAAAAAGGTTGCTAAGCGTAAGCCAGCAAAGCGTAAAGCGGCTAAACGTAAAACTGCCAAGCGAAAGCGTAAGTAAACTTCGCTGGTAGTAACAAAGGTAGATTATCTAGTCCCCGCATTTATGCGGGGTCCGGATACCGTTCCCTCCTTGGTAAGTGGAAAGGTCTGCAAGTGATTGCAGACCTTTTTTTATGTTGAAAATCAATGCCTAACAAAGACCAGTCAGCTTTAATCGAACAATTTCTTGATGCGCTTTGGCTGGAACGAGGCCTGAGTGAACATACCCTGTCTGCGTATCGAACTGATTTAAATCAATTGATGCTTCATTTGGACAAGTCTGGTGAAACTTTATTAAAAGCAAACTCGAACTTGTTACAGGATTGCATTAAACAAAGGCACCAAAAAGGCATGAGTCCCAGGTCTGTTGCCAGAGCCTTATCTGCATGGCGACGATTTTATCGCTACGCCTTGCGCGAAGAAATGATTGATGAAGATCCAACCGCTTTGGTTGATGCACCCAGGCAAGGTAGAAAATTACCGGATACATTAACCGAAGAAGATGTTGATGCCTTACTTGATGCTCCTGATACTGAAACTGCTGAAGGTTTCCGAGATCGGGCGATGCTTGAAACTTTGTATGCCAGTGGTTTGAGGGTTAGTGAGTTGGTTGGGTTGCAGGTTGATCAGGTAAATTTTAATTTGGGCGTGATTAAAACCATCGGTAAAGGTAATAAAGAACGGTTGGTACCTGTGGGTGATGAAGCGCAGGAGTGGTTAACTGCATATATGAAAACGTCCCGTATTGATTTATTGACCGCTAAGGGTATCTCTGACGCATTATTTGTAACCCGGCGGGGAGGAGGGATGACACGCCAAACATTTTGGCATGCCATTAAAAAACACGCTTATGCGGCAGGAATAAAAAAACACGTTTCGCCACATAGCTTGCGTCATGCATTTGCCACTCATATGTTGAACCACGGTGCGGATTTGCGCGTTGTACAGATGTTATTAGGTCACGCCAATGTTTCGACTACCCAAATCTATACGCACGTAGCAAAAGCAAGATTACAGGCGTTACATCAAGAACATCATCCCAGAGGCTAAAAACCCCCGGGATGAGGGTGTATATGACCCAAGTCACACTCAAGGCGAGATAATTTTAGGAGCATCTTGTAAGATCGTGTAATATCTAGGTCGAAAAATTGAGAGGCTCCGATAAACGGTAGAATTATGTACCAATATCGGTGTCTATTTAGTACAACCCGAACGAGCATCCACATGAAAAAAATCACACTATTATTTATAGCTATTACTGCCTTGGCCAGCGGCGCTGCTAGCGCTGATCAGATTACTGATAATCTGAAACAGAAGCTGAAGTCTGCAATACCTAATGAAACACCGAAAAGTATTACCAAGACACCAATACCTGGGCTGTATGAAGCGAACTACGGCATGCAGATCTATTACATTAGTGAAGATGGTAACTACATCGTTGACGGCGAGATTATTAACCTCGCTACTCGTACCAGTCTTACTTCCAGCTCGATTTCCGGGGCTAGAAAAGACAAGATTGCGAGCATGCCTGCTGATCAGACCATTGTGTTCCCTGCCAAAGGTGATACCAAGCATGTGATTACTGTGTTTACTGATATTGATTGTGGCTATTGTCGTAAACTGCATAACCAAATGGCTGAATATAATGGTTTAGGTATTGAAGTGCGCTACATGCTCTTTCCTCGCGCAGGATTACAGTCAGCATCCTATAACAAGGCGGTTAGTTCGTGGTGTGCTTCTGATCAGCAATCAGAGTTAACCAAAGCCAAGAATGGCAAAGAGATTACGATGGCAGAGTGTAACAATCCCGTGGCTGCACAGTATTTGCTGGGCCAGGAAGTAGGTGTTACCGGAACTCCCGCGATCATAACTGAAGGCGGTCAGATTATCCCTGGCTATAGAAAGCCTGCTGATATGTTACAGGCACTTAATCAGTTGGCTGCTGCACAGTAAGAATAAGTACTAAAGTAGTTTATAAAATGCTCGCCTCGGCGAGCATTTTTTATGGGTCCAACCAAATGATCTGATTGCGTTGGGTGAATAGCAAGCCACACTTGGTTTGTTTGTCTGGCCATAGTTGATCTATGCCCCTTTTATAATACCCAATTTGTTGTTTGAAAGTATCTGCCAGTTCGGCGTGTTCACTGGGGGAGCCACGATGTGTTTTATAATCCAGTAGAATAATTTCATTCGCAGTAATTACTACCCGGTCAATGATGCCGTAAACACGTTTTTGTTTTTCTTTATAGACTATGGGTAATTCAGAGTAGCTCTCATTGTAATTTTTTGAGTCAAAAAACTCGGGTAAATCAGTGATTGTTTTTCTGGATTCTATTAGCCATTCTTCCAGTCTTGAGTCTGAGAGATCCATACTATGCTGCGCAGCAGCGTCTGTTGTTAGTGCTGCGTCAGTAAGTTGATTATCAGTGCTTAACCGCTCCAGATAGTAATGAATGATATTGCCGCGTAACTGTCCATCACTGGTGGTTGCCATATTTGTTTCTAATTCTTGCTGGTCGCTATAACTCGGGGCTATTTCAAGATCATACTCCGTTAATTTTACAGCCTGTTGCAGGGCTGTTGGAAGTGGCGCTGCGGACTCAGAATCTGTTGCTTGTTCTTGATGCAAAAACACAGGCTCGGCGGATTGTATTACTACATGACCATCTTCATTGGTTTGTTCTTCAAACAACTGGTGTAGTTGAGACATTTCAGGAATCTTGAGTGATTTCTTTATTTCGACAGAGTTGTTGCTGGATTTGGCTCTAGGTGCACTGCCAGAAATTATCAGTAACTGTTTAGCACGTGTCAGCGCCACATATAAAATATTTGCAGCTTCCTGCCGTTCTTTGGCTAATTGCATTTGATGTAACTCCGCAAGCTGCTTATCAAGGTTGTCTTTTTTCGGTAATAATGCGATCAAGTCAGGTCGTTGTTTTTCAGGTTTCCAGTCGACAATGCAGTTTAGTTTGGTTGAGTTAGCAGGCTGATCATTACAATTGGCTACAAAAACCACGGCTGATTCGAGACCTTTCGCCTGATGTACTGTCAGTATATCGACCGCATCATTGGCAGCGCCTGGTATTGGTTCGGAGAGAGAATTCTGGCTACTTTTGCCAGCCTGTAATTCAAGGCGCGCCAGAAAATGATGTATGCCGGGATATCTACCACTATTGGTTTCCAGGGCTAACTCAACAAAGCGTTGCAAGTTAGCTTCCAGTTGTGCGCTTTGCCATGCCGGGAATGCGGATAAATAGCGCTCAATTACATTGCCTTGAAAGTAAATACTGGTGATTAAATCGTGCAGCGGTAACTTTGCAGCCAATCCCTGCCATGCTTCGAGCTTAATAACAGCCGTGGAGAATGCTTCATATTCGGTGCTAGATGCCAGCGAGATTAACTTTTGGTACCAGTTGTCGCCTTCGGTTTGGGCAATCAAGATCAAATCTGTAGACGATAAAGAGAATAAGGGTGAGCGTAGCGTTTGCGCCAGCGATAAATTATCACTTGGAGTTGCTAACGTTCGTAATAGTGCGCACAGATCCTTGATCTCGAGGCGCTCCATAAAAGTGCCACGAGTACTGCCCTTGAAAGGAATTGAGCGAGCTTGTAGTTCACGTTCAATGTCACCGACATGGGTGCGCTTGCGTACCAATATCTGAATGTCGGAATACCTTAGCGCACGTTTCTCATTATTTGAGTCACTTATTTCAAGGCCATCATCGATTAGCTTCTTGATGTAGTCAGCTATTGCGATTGATTCTTTTCTAAATGCATTTTCTTTGGCTGCTCTAGGGCGCAATAACGGATTGCGAAAACCATCGGCTATGCTTTCTTGATCAACTTCATCTTTTGTAAATTCAGGCCAAATCTCTACTCTGCCCCAAAGGTCATCACGGTGGGTTGAATGTTCTGAATATTGCTGAATTTCTGCAGCATAGCCTTCTTCAGAGAACACACGATTCACTGCCTGCATGATCTGCGGTGCTGATCGCCACGACTTGTCTTCGCTAAACTCTTCGCCATCGAGTTGCGCTTTAACCCAGCTTGATGCTTCGCCAAGCAGTAATGGGTTGGCACGACGAAAACCATAAATGGATTGCTTGCTGTCCCCGACAATAAAGAGATTGTTTTTACGTTCAAGGCTAGCGCTAAAGTTGTGCAGTAACGGCAATAAAAACCGCCATTGGGTAGGGTTCGTGTCCTGAAATTCATCTACCAGTAAATGATCGATTTTATCGTCCAACATTTTCAACAATAAACTGAATTCATCTTCAGAATTCATCAATTCATAGGCCTTCCACTCGAGATCTGAAAAATCCAGTTGGCGCCGTTGTGTTTTCTGTTGCTGAAATAGTTCGAGATAATGTTGGCCAACTGCATACCAGGCATTATTGAGGCGGTAGTTTATGACGCAATTTACTTTCTCGCGTGTGTTACTAATTTTTTCCGCCACCGCAGCCATTGCATCAAAAGCAATGTCGAATTCATCTTCTCCATATAGTGTTTTGACAGTCTTGTTAGCCGAGATCTTACGCGGGGTGCCTTTGCCATCTTTAACCAGCGCTATAGTTGCTATGGCGTTAAACATTTCGTCGAAGTTGCTGCTTTTATTCGCTGCTATCTTGTTCAGGATCTCGAGTACATTGGTAGCATGACTCTTGTTTGTCTTGGTATGTTTATCTCGAATAAAATAGGCGGCAAATGTGCATAGTTGTTCTAACGTTTCAACATTAAAGAACTCCGCAACATGATCTGTCTCAAGCTCTGGCTGCAGCCTGTCCAGTAATGATTGTGTTGCGAATTCGAGCGCTTCCTGATTTGTATAGCCCTCGGTCCAAGCCCACCAATCACTACGTTGCATAATAAAGTTATCGAGTGCAGTACGGGTATCATTCGAGCCGAGCTGCTCAAGCAAGATCATCAGCTGCTGGGTCAGTTCTGAGTCTTGTTGGTGATGGGCTTCCTTGAGTAATTGTTGCCACGCTAATTCCTGATGGTCAAAAGTACTCTCAATCAGTTCAAAGCCTGATGGAATATTGGCAGCGTGAGGAAACTGGCTGAGCAATTCCTGGAAAAAAGCATGAAAAGTTAGTGCTCTGGTCGGGGTTTTCGCTTGCAGCTGTTGTTCGTAGAGTTTTCTGGCTTGTGCTTTGCTTTGCGCTGTTATTGGATGATTGATTTCTTGCAGAAGCTCATCCAGTTTTTCTTCAGTGCAAAAAGACCATTGCTCCAGCCGCTCGAGTAAGCGTTGTTTCATTTCGGCTGCGGCTTTGACGGTAAATGTGATTGCCAGCAGGCTGCCCGGATCAGCGCCCTGCAACAACAAGCGCAGCATTCTGGTCACCAGTGTCCAGGTTTTGCCACTACCAGCCGAAGCCATGACGGCGGCGCTGTATTCGGGATTTGAGGCTAACTTGGAGTTAGTGGTCATTACTTGGCTGCATTTGAGTGTATTACTGAATTTCCTGGTTTCTTACCAGATAGTGTGCCTGTATAATCAGGGAACTACAAAATATGCTAAAGCTTCCATGAATGCGACCTATAAAGCAGCTGATATCGAGGTACTTAGCGGTCTGGACCCGGTACGCAAGCGCCCGGGTATGTATACCGACACTACTCGCCCCAATCACCTCATTCAAGAGGTCGTTGATAACAGCGTTGACGAGGCCATTTCAGGCCATGCCAGCAAGATAGAGGTCATTTTATTTAAAGACGGTTCTGTCTCTGTCAGTGATGACGGTCGCGGCATGCCGGTTGATACTCATCCTGAGAAAAAACGCCCCGGTATCGAAGTCATTCTTTCCACCCTGCACGCAGGTGGTAAATTCAATGGCAAAAATTATCAATTTTCCGGTGGTTTACACGGCGTCGGTGTATCCGTCGTTAACGCCCTATCAAAGCATCTTGAAGTTTGGGTCAAGCGTGACGGCAAAGAACATAACATTGCCTTTAAAGGCGGGGAGCTGGCCTCTGAGCTGGAAGTAATAGGCAAGGTCGGCAAACGCAATACGGGTACTACCCTGAAATTCTGGCCTGATAAAAAATACTTTGATTCGGTAAAAATTTCGATTCCACGTTTGCTGCATAACTTACGTGCTAAAGCGGTGCTTTGTCCGGGCTTGATCGTGAGCTTTAAGGATGAAAAAACCGGTAATAAAGAAAAGTGGCAGTACGACGATGGCTTGACTGCGTATTTATTGGAAACTATTGGCAAGGCAGATATGTTGCCTCCCAAGCCATTTAGTCTGGTACAAGAAGTAGAAGGTCAGGCAGCGGAGTGGTCATTAGTCTGGTTACCTGATGGTGGCGAGGCTGTCGCTGAAAGCTACGTTAACCTGATTCCAACCATTCAGGGCGGTACACACGTCAATGGTCTACGCACCGGTTTGACCGAAGCGATGCGTGATTTTTGTGAGGTGCGAAAGTTATTGCCACGAGGCTTGAAGCTCAGTCCTGAAGATGTCTGGGATAAAGTGAATTATGTCTTATCAGTTAAGCTGAATGACCCACAGTTCGCTGGTCAAACCAAAGAAAAACTCTCCTCCAGAGATGTGTCAGCCTTCGTGAACGGTCTGGCAAAAGATGCTTTCGGTGTGTGGTTGAGCCAACACGTTGAACTGGGTGAGGAAATTGCCCAGTTGGCTATTAGTAATGCTCAGAATAGGTTGAAGTCCGGCAAAAAGGTAGTGCGCAAGAAAATAAGCAGTGGGCCTGCATTGCCAGGCAAGCTGGCGGATTGTTCATTGCAGGATCTGAGTATGACGGAGCTGTTTCTGGTGGAAGGTGATTCTGCTGGTGGTTCAGCGAAACAGGCGCGTGATCGTGAGTACCAGGCCATCATGCCGTTGCGCGGAAAAATCCTGAATACCTGGGAGGTGGCATCAGACAGTGTGCTTTCATCTCAAGAGATTCATGATATCTCCATTGCCATTGGCGTAGAGCCAGGTTCGAAAAATATAGACAATTTACGCTACGGCAAGATCTGTATATTGGCGGATGCTGATTCCGATGGTTTGCATATCGCCGTGTTGTTGTGTGCTTTGTTTCGTCGCCACTATCCCGTGCTGCTCGACGAGGGGCATGTGTATGTGGCTATGCCTCCACTATTCAGGGTAGATGTGGCAAAAGAAAAGTTTTACGCGCTGGATGAAGATGAGCTCGATGCTATTCATGCCCGAATTGAAAAGGAAAAAAAGAAAGGCAAGGTTACGGTCACTCGTTTTAAAGGGCTGGGTGAAATGAATCCGTCACAACTGCGTGAATCTACCATGTTCCCGGATACTCGCCGCCTGGTTAAATTAACTACCAAGAGCGGTGATGGCACGGATCAATTATTTGACAAGCTGCTGGCGAAGAAGCGCTCTCAGGATCGTAAGAAGTGGCTTGAGAGTAAGGGCGATCTAGCGGATGTCGGTTAGAATATCGTGCCGTCCATAATCAGCCAGAATAAAATCGCTCTGGTCTGGGATTTTGATAAAACCCTGATTCCCGGCTATATGCAACAGCCCCTGTTTGAGCATTTCAATGTTGACGGTTCAAAATTCTGGCAAGAGGTTAGTC
>CALISW010000158.1 GCA_938041655.1 uncultured Thiotrichales bacterium
ACTAATCCAGAGCTTTATTTTATTTCCACCACAGCATCAATCTCGACGGCGCAATCACGTGGTAATGAAGGTGTGCCAACTGCAAATCGCGCGTGTTTTCCTAGTTCTCCAAAAACCTCCACCAATAAATCAGAACAACCATTGATAATGCTTGGTATATCACTACCACTATTTTCACTGGTACTGGCGACAAATCCGCCTAGTTTTATGATACGAACGACGCGCGATAAATCCCCATCGCATGCTTCTTTTATTTGAGAGATGATTCTAAGCCCACAATGTCGTGCTGCAGCCTGGCCTTGCTCAACCGTCAGGCCTTCACCGACTCTACCTGAGTGGATATTGCAATCCTGATCCATCAAGATTTGACCGGCGATAGAAACCAGGTCACCTGTTTTCTTATTCGTCACCCACAAGGTGATCTGGTGTGGGATGCAGGTCTGCCAGATGAATTACACACCAAACCTGATCCGGACGCTGAAGAGCTCATGCAGGCATTTAGTGATTATCGTAATGGGCTGATCTAATTCAATCCTGGTCGGGTCAGTACTTCACTTTCGTAGCTAGTCTGTCCTGACCCGGGTAACCGCTTCAGACCAATTTTCTAGTAAGCGTTTACGTTGCTCAGGTGGCATTTCAGGATCATAGCTTTGATCCAGAGCCCATGACTCACGCAACAAATCCAATGAGTCGTTATCGCTACAGCCTAACTTCGCCAAAAAGGCGGCACCCAAAACAGTAGATTCAGTATAGGTCGGTTTTTCGATTCTCACCTCGAGCAAGTCTGCAAGTAATTGCAAGAACCAGGCATTGCCTGCCATGCCGCCATCAACCCGAATGACGCTGGGCTTGAGACCATCATTTTCAAGTGCGCCAATCAGATCACAGGTTTGCAAAGCTACGGACTGTAAGGTGGCAGTGATTATGGTTTCCCGATTTGAGCCACGGGTGAGACCGAGGATTGCACCGCGCGCGTCCGGGTCCCAATAGGGTGAACCCAGGCCAGCAAATGCCGGTACCACGACAACATCTTCAACGATCCCGGTTCGTTGGGCGATCTCTTCGGTTTCCTCGGCAGTTTCGATACATTGCATTTCATCGCGTAGCCATTGCATTGCCGAGCCCGCGACAAAAATACTCCCTTCCAATGCATACTTGATTTCGCCCTTGAGTCGATAGGCGACTGTGGTCAGTAGCCGGTTTTTTGAGACTTTCGCTTCAGTACCTGTATTGGCAAGCAGAAAACATCCCGTACCATAGGTGCTCTTGGTCATACCATTATCAAAGCAGGCCTGGCCGATGGTGGCCGCTTGTTGATCACCTGCGATGCCGAGTACTGGTATTGCGTGTGGAATTTCATCTATGTCGGTAATTCCGAAATCACTACTGCAGTCTTCTACGTTTGGTAATAGATTCTCCGGTATTGAAAATAGCGACAGTAATTCTTTATCCCAGCATTGTTCATGAATGTTGTAGAGCAGGGTTCTTGACGCATTAGTGATGTCAGTTTTATGAGACTTGCCGCCAGTCAGGCGATACAACAAAAAACAATCGATAGTGCCAAAGGCCAGCTCACCTTGTTCGGCTTGTTTTCGTGCTCCCTCAACATTATCCAGAATCCAGACGAGTTTGGTGGCAGAGAAATAGGGGTCGAGCCGTAGGCCGGTTTTTTCTTTAACTGCAGTTTCATGGCCTTCTTGTTTCAGACTTGCGCAGTACTCGCTGGTGCGTCGATCCTGCCAGACAATGGCATTGTAAATACACTCGCCGGTGTTGCGGTTCCAGACTACGGTTGTTTCGCGTTGGTTGGTAATGCCAATAGCATTGATGTCAACCCAGCCCTTAGTTGATTTGGCTTGAGCCTTAATAATGGTGGCGACAACCGACTTCCAAATTTCTTCTGGATCATGCTCGACCCAACCCGGATTCGGATAAACTTGCGTGAATTCCTGTTGTGCTGAACTCAGTGGGATCAAGTTGTGATCGAAGATGATCGCGCGGCTACTGGTGGTGCCTTGATCTATGGCCAAAATAGTTTTTTTTGTCATTGTTTTGGTCACCTTTTGTATTGGAATTCAGGCTAGGTCGCTTGATGTTCGAATAGTTAGCCAGGTTCAGACTCAGCGCCAACTTCTTTCTTTAGTAGTCCCATGAAAATTTGTTGCGGAGTTTGTTCACCACAAATCACACTATAGACATCACGCGAAATCGGCATGTCTACATTGTATTGCTCAGCTAGCGCCATAATGGCTGGTGCACTTTTTACACCTTCCGCAACCATAATCATTTCATCAATGATTTCTTCGATTGCGCGACCTTTACCTAACTCAAAGCCGACGGTTCTATTGCGACTTTGTGTACTGGTGCAGGTGGCAATCATGTCACCGATACCTGCAAGACCGGAAAATGTTTCGGCGTTCCCACCTATCGCTACTAACAACCTGGAAACTTCGGCCAGCCCACGGGTGATGAGTGCCGAGCGTGTGTTGTCGCCCGCGCCCATGCCATCGCCCATGCCTACAGCAATGGCGATGAGGTTTTTCAAGATTCCACCAAGCTCGCATCCTAGTAAGTCGGTGTTGGTATAAACCCTGAACAAGCCGCTATGAAACAATGATTGAAGTTCACGAACAATAATTTCGTCTTCCATTGCCAAGACGCTTGCCGCTGCATTTCCAGCCATAATCTCTCGCGCAAGATTGGGGCCTGTTAATACACCAACTGGATGTCCAGGCATCACTTCATTGATAATTTGTGACATGCGCAGATTTGTGCCGTGTTCTAATCCTTTGGTGAGGCTGATAATAGGTACCCAAGCTCGAATATGTTCTCTGGCTTCTTCAAGTACACGACGAAAATTGGTGGACGGAATGCCAACCACCAAAACATCTGCGTCAATGACCGCTTCACGAATATCGTTAGTGGCTTTGAGTGCCTCGGGTAAGGTGGCATCAGGTAAATATTTTTTATTGGTGTGGTGAGTGTTGATTTCATTAACGGTTGCTTCATCTCTTGCCCAGAGAGTAACCGGTGCATTTCGGGTTACCAGAGACGCAACAGTCGTGCCCCATGAACCTCCCCCTAACAGGCCTACTTTGAGAGTTTTATTCATGATGCGATTCCGTTGTTGGTTGTGTGAGTGTTAGAGATTTTGAATAAATTCCAGTTGTTCCTTAGCCGCTGCAGGCGCTTTTTCTATCATCGGGATATGTCCGCAATCCTCAAAAATTACAACTTTACTCTGCGGGATTGCCTGATCCATTATTTCTGCACAACTGACATCAATAATCTGGTCGTGTCTGCCCCAAATAATTAATGTAGGTGTTGCGACATCTTTTAATTGTTTATCAAGATAGGAGTCTGGCAGCTCGGCAACCAGAGAATCAAATACCTTGTCAAGAATGGGTTTGTTGCGTTTTGCTCGAGCGTACTGGGTTTTCTTGAAAGCATATGGCACGTACATTTTTTTATAGAAGATTAACGAGCTGAGACGATCAACATCGTCGACCGATGTAAGTTCAAGCAGGTTTTCACCTTGATCAATTCCCTGTTCCAGGGCGTTCTTGATTGTGGCTTGAACACCGGCGTTATTAAAGAGTGTAATAGAATCCAGCCTCTCAGGAACCATCAGTGCACATTGCAGTGTGATGAAGCCACCCATCGAATTCCCGGTTAAGTGGCATTTCTCTATATTCATCGCATCCAGGAATTCGATTAAGCGTTCAGTCTGTGCCTTGATGTCGAATGCCAAAGAGATGTCTTTGGTATTGTCACCAAAGCCTGGTAAATCAGGCGCTATCACTCGATAAGTCTTGGTGAAATGCCGCGCATAAGCCGACCAGTTATCTTTGTCCGCTGCATAGCCATGTAGCATGACAACGATTTCAGCATTTGCGGGCCCACCTTCGAGATAAGGCCAGCGAGTACCACCAACATCAACCCATTTTTGAGTGACACGACCGCTTTTACGAATGATGCCAAAGAACAAACGGGCGAATTGATGAGGCATGAAAAAATTCATGAACAAGGGGATGCCCACTA
>CALISW010000159.1 GCA_938041655.1 uncultured Thiotrichales bacterium
GTTGTCTACATCCAGTATCTCATCTACTTTGTTATCTTCACTACCGTGACTGATATGTAAGCCTTGATCATCAATTTTTTTGTAGCTCACTGCAGGTAACAAACGAACTTTCTTTTTCTTCAATTGTAAGCGGTGCACCCAACCTGATGTTTTACCTAAACCTTTGCCTAATGCGCCCGGCTTACGTTGCATTAAGGTGATCTCCCGATCGGCCGGATCAGGCTGTGCTGGTACCAGTGAGCCTTGCTGTTCAAAGTTGGGGTCGATACCCCATTCGTCGTACCAGTCATTGATTGAAAGCGTATGGTTATCGTGCAATAAATACTCCGCCACATCGAAACCGATTCCACCAGCACCAATAATGGCTACTTTTTTACCGACCAGCTTTTTCTCGGCCAACACTTCCGGGTAGGAGAGTACTGATGAATGCTCAATTCCTTCCAGAGTTAACTCCCGGGGTTTTACGCCGCTGGCGATGATTATCTCATCGTAGTTATTTTCATTCGCTAATTCGGCAGTCATGGTGGTTGAGAGTTTCAATTGAACCTTGTGCTTGTCGATCATTTGCTGGTAGTAGCGCAATGTCTCTTTAAAATCTTCTTTACCGGGAATATCTTTGGCCATGTTGAATTGCCCGCCAATCTCGGCGCGGCTTTCATAAATAGTGACGTTATGACCACGCTCGGCTGCAATGGTGGCAGTTGCCAAACCGGCCGGGCCAGAACCAACCACAGCGATATTTTTTGGCGTACTAGCGGGTTCGTAGTTGAGTTCAGTTTCATGGCAAGCACGAGGATTAACCATGCAACTGGCTGTTTTTTGACTAAAGACATGATCCAGACATGCCTGGTTACAGGCAATACAGGTATTGATTTCATTGGCTTTGCCGGCAATGGCTTTGTTGATGAAGTCGGCATCAGCTAAAAATGGTCTGGCCATAGACACCATATCAGCATCTCCTTCAGCCAACACTTTCTCTGCCAATTCCGGGGTATTAATACGATTGGTAGTGATCACGGGGATAGATACATGTTGTTTGAACTTGGCAGTGACATTGGTAAAGGCTGCTGGTGGAACTGAAGTGACAATGGTGGGGATACGGGCTTCGTGCCAGCCAATGCCGGTGTTGATGATGGTAGCTCCAGCGGTTTCGATAGCGGTTCCGAGTTGTACCACTTCGTCCCAGGTGCTGCCATCCTCGACCAGATCCATCATCGAGAGTCGGTAGATGATAATAAAATCTGTACCCACTGCTTCTCTAATTCCTTTGACAATCTCAACCGGTAAACGCATGCGGTTTTCAAACGATCCACCCCATTCATCGCTACGCTTATTGGTACGCTCACATAAAAACTGGTTTATGAAATAGCCTTCAGAGCCCATGACTTCAACGCCGTCATAGCCAGCACGTTGAGCCAGTTTGGCAGCACGTACGTAATCCTTGATTTGGGTTTTAACACCATTACTGCTAATCGCTTTGGGTGTGAACGGGTTAATAGGTGCTTTTATAGCTGAAGCTGAAATACTGAACGGGCTATAACCATAACGGCCAGCGTGCAAGATTTGCATGCAGATTTTCCCACCTTCAGAATGGACCGCTTTAGTCACACGTCTATGATTAATAATGTCTGTTGGCCAGTTCATGGTGCCGCCAAAGGGACCTAACCAACCACGCCGATTGGGGCTGTAGCCACCGGTAACGATCAAGCCTACGCCACCCCGAGCACGTTCAGCAAAATATTCAGAGAGCCTGCCATAATTCCAGAAGCGGTCTTCCAGACCGGTGTGCATTGAACCCATTAGTACACGGTTCTTGAGAGTGGTAAAGCCGAGATCAAGCGGCTCTAGCATGTGTGCGTATTGCTCAGTTGTCATTGATGACACCTATAAAAAGATTAGTGTGACGCAGTAATTATTGAATTGTAGGATCTATGCGAACCGTACAACATTTCCAGATCAGCGGTGTATTAATATCATTCTGTCTAGCATAAAGTACCATTCATCGAGCAGCTTTAACACAATAATTAATCATGCTGCTGCAGCTACAGGCACGCAAAGTGTGGCACTACATACTCCGATCAATCTGCCGGGTTTACAGAGCGATCATTCTAGTGGGTAGGGTGCCGAACTTGGGTCTTTGAAGTACTTGGGGACTCACCGAGAGCCGGCCAGCAATGGTCGGCTGTCATCTTCTCTAGCTATCAGAATCAAACCACAGTTCTATGGTATCAGTATCACTTTCAAATTCTGCCTGGTGTAGCATCTCTGCTGGGACGTAGTACCACTCTCCAATTCCATAGCGATTGCTCTTGCCGTCCATAGTCAGGATCAGCTCACCGCGTGTGACCACACCATGGTTTTCCGTATCATGGGTATGTGGATCAACGGTACTTCCTGCAGGGTAACTGGCAAAAAGCACTTCACAATTTTCTGCACTCATTTTGTAAGCATCAAATGCACCATTAAATAGCGGTAGAGTGCGGATTTTATCGGGGTAATTCCCTGTTGCAGGCGTTTGCTCAGATTGCTTTAACTGCTTGATATGACTGTTACTCAATGGCGGCTCCCGTATCCAATCCTGATTTTCAGCTTGGTATATTTAGTATCGATTATACGCATATAAAACCCGACTGGATGTTCTACTTGCTCGCGAGTGTCAGGTCACACTCTGGTGTAAACCCGTCCCATTCATCTCTGCTTTAACTGAGCTTGTCTCAAGCCAATACAAGCCCCTGATTTTCATGCGTATATTTCCTTTCATTGTAATTGCTCAAGACTGATTTGCGTATGGGGATGCATAAAGTCGTTTTGAGTGCTGGGTTTTCAAACGGAATTTAAAGGTTCAATATGTTTCTAACTGACTTCAATATTTCTATTGCGCGTAAAGCTGTTTTTACTGCGTTCGTACTCCTATTTCTAACTGCTTGTGGTGGTTCCTCTGAAATTGTTGGTGTGAATACCAATAACACAGGTGCTGGTACCGGTGATAACGATGGCGACGGTGTATCTGATGGCACTGATAACTGCCCCGGAATTGCGAATGCCAGTCAGGCTGATAGCGATAGTGATGGTATCGGTGACGCTTGTGATTCGACCAACAGCAGCACGAATACCAGCGACGGCGATAACGACGGCGTCTCCGATAGTGCTGATAATTGCCCTGGCATATCGAATGCGAGCCAGACAGATACTGATAATGATGGTATCGGTGATGCCTGTGATGGTACCAACGGCAACGCCAGTGATGGTGACAATGACGGTGTAGATGACTCAGTCGATAACTGCCCGAATGTATCCAATGCCAATCAGGCCGATACAGACAGTGACGGTGTTGGTGATGCCTGTGATACTACTCAGACCGACCCGAATAATACAGACTCTGATAACGATGGTTACGTTGACGCTACTGATAATTGTCCACAAGTTGCCAATCCCAGTCAGGCTGATGCTGATAGTGATGGCGTAGGCGATGCTTGCGATACGGTTACCACTAACAGCAATACCGATAGTGATAATGATGGTGTGCTTAATAGTGTAGATAATTGTGTGGTTACTTCGAATGCCAATCAGGCCGATAGCGATAACGATGGTATAGGTGATGTTTGTGACGAGTTTGATAACACCGATAGTGACAACGATGGTGTAGCCGATGTGATCGATAACTGCGATAACGTGTCGAATGCTGATCAGACTGATATAGATAGCGATGGTATCGGAGATGCCTGTGATTCATTAATTGACTCTGATAATGACGGTGTCGCCGACAGTGCTGACAATTGTATGTCTAATGCGAATGCTGATCAGGCTGATTCAGATAATGACGGTATTGGCGATGTATGCGATCCATCCAATGATACTGATTCAGATGGTGTGATAGACAACGATGATAATTGTCCTAACGTGTCAAACGCAGATCAAGTTGATGTCGATAATGACACTATTGGTGATGCGTGTGACTCATTAATAGATACCGATAATGACACTATTGCAGATAGCACCGACAATTGTCTTACTACCCCAAATACCGATCAGGCAGATGCCGATAGCAATGGTGTCGGTGATGCTTGTGAAGGAGCTGCTAGTGACCAATATGCGGCGACGCCGAACATAGTAGATTCATTTGGGCAGATTATTTCACCGGATGTTTCGGGTCCTGCCTGGATGGCTATTAATTCGCACTATTCAACGTACCCACCTGCTGCGGGCGAGTGTTCCCAAGCAGTGCATAACAGCTACTGGGTGCAGTCACCTGAAGACGGCAAGTACTACCCTACCTGGCACCCGTCTGTAGATGCTTCGGGTTGTGCTTTCGGTCATGAGCATGGTGATGATCCGCGAGGTAGTGATCTATACGAAACTTCTGGCGGTATTCCGTTTGGCTTTGTTCACTCACGACTGATGAATATGGGCGGTATGGGTGATCGACAGGAAGATCATGTCGGTCACAAAGTGCTGCAGCGTGATAACTGGATTGCGGTAGATGGTAACCCGGTTAACAATGGCGACACCTATACAGAATTAGGCGCAGGATTTGAATGTGACTGGCTGTCTAAAGTACACCAGGGTACTCACTCTTCTGATGCTCTGGGTAACAACCTGCACGAATATTTTTTAAATATCGATTGTGCTGATGGTACCCATGTTTCAATCAAAGAGCTTGCTGTATGGGGTGCGCCATCCAGAGTCTTTAATGAATGTGGTAATACCGGTGGACCAGATCCGTCTGGCGACCCCTACTTACACCCCGGTTTGATAGATGTTGGCTTTGTCAGTTCAGACTCACCAGCGGTGTATGCTGAAGATCCCAATCCGGAAAATAATGATCCGACTGAAACCGGATTCCAGACCAATGATGGCAAGCGCGAGTTTGGTTGTCTGGAAGACAAGATCAATGGTTATAAAGACTTATTAGAATTGTGGAAGGCTGATGGAGTGATTCGCGCACCTTCAGGCGGTGGCTCAGTACATTTCAGTGCTTATTACATTACCAAGAACTCAACCCGCTACGTTGATCCTAACTGGCAACAGCATAGTGGTTGGACTAACGGTTTGATTAATACGGTTGATATGTGTGTGAAAGGTTCCAGAGTGTGGGACAACACCTTGATGTTTACCAACCCTGAATTTGCTACGAATGGCAACTACCCTCCATTTTGTGGGTATAACAACATGCCAGCTGCGCTGCAATCCCAGTGGGAAGCAGAGATCAATACCATCAAGACTTCGGGTCAATCACAAGCAGATATAGATGCTGACTTGGTTGCCGCTTCCGAAGCTCGACGCTTGCACCCTGATAATCCATTTGACGGTACTCGACGTGTTTCGCATCCCAAGCGTATTCAGATTTACAACAATAATGGTCAACAAAATACGCCTGAGGGACATACGCGCTTTTGTACCAATGCCTGGGGTAAGTCTCCTGTCTGGCCGCTTGCTAACGGTGATTGTCCGGCCGGCACTATCCAGCAAATCATCAGCTCAAGTTCAAATGGTTGGGACGGGCTTGGTATCAGTGGTTCAAGTTTGAACAGTACTCAAGCTGGTGGTGGTCCACAAGATCCAAACAACCTGACCGAGACATTAACCGCACCTGGTATAGGTGAGGAGTGGATTCGGGATAGATCAGGTGATTCAGGCGTACGCGTTCCAAACTAACATTAGATGCTAATGTGGTGAAAAAGCGGCTGACAGCTATCCTGTCAGCCGCTTTTTTTCGGGCGCATTGTTACCTGTTTCACACTCTTTCGTAAACCAAAACCCACTCATCTGACAACCCGCTAAACCTGTCTTAAAGGTTTATAACTCATTGATATTGCTTGATATAGTCACCTCTCAATATATTGGATCGCAGCGTCAATAAAATTTCATGCGCAATTAAATAGCGCGAAATAATTGATGCGGGGCATGCGAAACGGACTTAAAACTTTAGATTGGGGCTTTACAATGCAGACTACCAATTCTGGTAAATTTTACTCTCATCCTGG
>CALISW010000160.1 GCA_938041655.1 uncultured Thiotrichales bacterium
TGCAAGTGTTCTACTTTGGCACCGCGCCAGCCATAAATTGACTGGTCATCATCGCCCACGGCAAAGATCGGGCTGGTGTTGCCTGCCAATAAACGCAGCCAGCTGTATTGTAAGGTGTTGGTGTCCTGAAACTCGTCGACCAGAATATTGCTGAAGCGATCTCGATAATGTTTTAACAGCGTTTCGTTATCGCGCAGTGTTTCCAGTGAGCGTAGTAGTAACTCGCCAAAATCGACCAGGCCGCCGCGCTCGCAAGCAGTTTGATAGGCGGTGTAAATACGAATCATCTGACGCGTAATCGGGTCACCAGTATCCTGCATGTTTTGTGGACGTATGCCCTCGTCTTTCTTGCCATTGATGTAATACATGGACTGTTTCGGCGGCCAGCGACTATCATCCAGATCGAGAGCCTTATGTACACGCTTGATCACCCCGAGTTGATCCTGGGTATCAATAATCTGAAAATTTTGTGGGAGTTTGGCTTCTTGCCAATGTTGGCGTAGCAGGCGATGCGCCAGACCATGAAAGGTACCAACCCATAAGCCGGTTGCTGGCATGTCGAGTAATTGTTCGATGCGTCCCCGCATTTCGGCTGCCGCTTTGTTGGTAAAAGTCACAGCCAGAATAGAGTAGGGTGAGACGCCTTCAACTTGAATCAGCCAGGCGATTCTGTGCACCAGCACCCGTGTTTTACCACTGCCTGCTCCAGCTAATACCAGTACCGGCCCGGAGGGGCTGGAGACCGCCTCGCGCTGGGCTTGATTGAGTTCGTTGAGTATTTCAGAAACGTCTGCTTGCATGGCTATAGTGTAGGACAATCTGGAGACAATTGCGCGGCTGGTAATGACTCTTTCACCCTACATTTAGTGATGACTATTCGAGTTAAACTGATTATCATGCGCCACCTATTTTGATGGTTACTATTCATGTTTGAGACCAAGCGATTATTACTCAAGCCTCGCACTCTGGAATACCTTGATGACTGTCTGGCCATGGATCGCGATCCTGAAGTAACCCGTTTTATTCCCGGACCCTGGGATAAGCCCGACGAGCATATTGCGTTCATTAAGCAGCGTATGACTTTCGACTATCCAGAAAATATGGGTTACTACGCAGTGCTTGAAAAATTCTCAGAACAGTTTTTGGGTTGGGTAATGTTATTACCATTCCACCAGCATGCCGGTGCGGCTGAAATTGGTTGGCGCTTTAATCGACAATCCTGGGGTTTTGGCTACGCCACCGAGGCTGCCATGAAACTGAAACAGCTAGCACAGCAGTTGCCCGATATTCATACCTTGGTGGCCGAGGTAATGTTGGGTAACGAAGCCTCAATAAAGTTGGCTGAGAAGCTGGGGTTGGAGGTTTCTGATGTATATGAAGTCGAGCACGAGTTATACGTGCTTGAGCTAACCTAACTGGCAGCCAGCTTCCTTAGTTCTGTTGCGATTTTTTCAGGATCATGTGGTGATGAAATAATTCCGGCATGTTTGCCTGCGGGATTTAACAACACCATGAAGTTGGAGTGATCAACAGTATAGTCATCCGAGCTGCGGTCACCGCTGATTGCGTAAACCACATTTACACTGGCAGTTAAGGCGTCGATTGCCGCAGCATCACTGGTAGCGGCATAAAAGTCCGGGTGAAAAAAGGTAACGTATTCTTTGAGTCGTTCCGGTGTGTCGCGTTGCGGGTCAACCGAGATCAAGCCGAACTTAATGTTGGTATTTTCAGGCAGGCGAGTTTTAATTTGCTTCATGTTTGCCAATGCCATCGGGCAGGCATCGGGGCAAAAGGTAAAGCCGAAATACAGCACCCACCAGTCACCTTTGAAATCTGCCGGAGTAATGTTCTGGCCATTCATGTCGGTCAGGCTGACATTTGCCAGACTTCTGGTTTGGGGGTAGACAAAAATCACACTGTCATCAATGACCGGAGCTTGGGGCTTACTACTTTGCGCGACGAAATACCCTGCTGCCAGCGAGGCCAGAGCAATCGCTATAATGATGCCTTTGTTGAGCACGTTTACTTGACGCTGAAGTTAACAGGTATTGGTGGCTGATTATCGAACGATAGCATCATGGTGACCATTTCACCTTCGGTCAGCGGTTCTTTCAAGCCATAAATCATGATGTGTGCACCACTGGGCTCTAACACTGTTGTGCTGTCTGGTTCGATTTCTAACGAGTCGATTTCAAACATACTCATGGTGCCAGCAGCGTCGACTTCCACATTATGTATCTCTATTCGATCTGCTAGCTGTGAGCTGATTCCCGTGAGTGTGACCGACTCCTCGGTGCCATTGGAGATGCTGACATAGGCAGCAGAATTCGGTGAAACACTGGGAACCATACGAATCCAGGGGTTATCGACTTCGATGGTGCCAGATGAGGGTAGCTCATCTTCAGCTAGCGGCTCATCCACTACAGCAAGGTCGCTTGAGTTGTTGTTATTTGGACTACCTGCGCTGTTATCTACAGGTGCAGAGGCAGAATTATTTGAGTTGGAATTTTCTTGTGCGGAACGCTCACAAGCAATACAAACCGATGAAATGAGCAAAATTAGTAGCAGGCTGCGCATGATGTTTCCCTTTGTGTGATCTATCCGAATAATGCAGAGTATAACGGCAGATATAATTCTAGTCAGTTAATTCAACGTGAACAATGGTTAGTAGTATAAATGAACGGCGTACAACCACTCAAACAAGAAGATATCTTTTTACTCGGCCCGTTACAACCGGCTGACTGGGATGATATTCGTACTCAATACGCGTCACATTTCGGCCAGGAATATTACACCCCGATCAAATATATTTTTGAAGGTGAGATGGTTGGTGTTGCTCAGCTGGTGACTTATGGTGATTCGGCATGGATGGGTAA
>CALISW010000161.1 GCA_938041655.1 uncultured Thiotrichales bacterium
TTGTCTAAAGGAAAGCACGAGATTTGTTATATACCTTTATGTAAATTCTGAAAATTCCGTTTTCGGCTGAAATACTAACTTTAAGTGAACTTTTTTACTAGAGTTAACATCTGAAGCTGTTCACAACTTAAGATATTAAAACTAGCGTTTTTCGGGCAAAATTCATGTCCGAATGCAATGTGCGGGCAAAGTTAACAGACTTGCCCTCCATTTAGTTAGAACTGGTTCATGCTATGAAATTGATGGGTAAACTGATTCGTTGGGGACTGGTAACAGGTCTCATTTTGATGATAATCGGCGCAATTGCCGGCTATATCTATTATTTGAACCTCAGTCGAGACTTACCAGAAGTAGATGAGCTAAAAACCGTTCAGTATCAGGTCCCGCTCAAAGTCCTGAGTAGTAGCGGCAAAATGATCGCTGAATTTGGTGAAAAGCGACGCATACCACTGCCTGCCGATCAAATTCCCGTATTAGCCCGCCAGGCGGTTATATCTGCCGAAGATGACGGTTTTTATGAGCATAGCGGTATTGATTACAAGGGTTTGTTGCGAGCGGCCTGGTCCCTGGTCACCACCGGTGAACGTTCGCAGGGTGGTAGTACCCTCACCATGCAAGTGGCGCGTAACTTCTTTTTGACCCGCGAAAAAACCTATGTTCGGAAAATTCGTGAAATCATTCTGGCGACCAAGATAGAAGAAAAGCTGGAAAAAGACGAAATCCTTGCGCTCTACCTCAATCAGAATTTTATGGGTAACCGTGCCTATGGATTTGCTGCTGCGGCAAAAACCTACTATGACAAAGATGTAAACGATTTGAGCCTCGCTCAGATTGCGATGCTGGCTGGTCTGTATAAAGCACCATCGGCCTACAACCCGGTGGTTAATCCTTCACGTGCGACCGAGCGCAGGAACTATGTGTTACGCAGAATGCGCGAAAACGGTTTTATCGATGAGACTGCTGAAGAGCAGGCAAAAGAGGCGCCGTTAACCGCGCGTGTTTATGTAACCCGTCCGGAGACTACCGCCTATTATGTAGCCGAAATGGTACGCGAAGAATTGTACGAGCGTCTCGGCGAAAAAATTTATACCGAAGGTATGAGCGTTTACACCACACTTGATGACGAGTTGCAGTATACGGCGAATGACGCTTTGAAAAATTCATTGATTGACTACACTACTCGACATGGTTATCTGGGTGCGGAAGGCAAGCTGGAAGTCGTTGGCGAGTTCGATACCGCGGAGGCTGACAAAAAGCTCAAAGAATTCCCAACCTATGGTGATTTGTCGCCGGCTATCGTGATGCAAGCGGAAGCTGGTTGGGCCGATATTTATCTCGGTAGTGATATCACGGCTACGCTTGAACTCAGTGCTGTTGACTGGGCTAAAGAACGGATTAACGAAGACAAGCAGGGGCCGGCTATCACGAGTGTCAACAGTGTGCTGGCTGTTGGTGATGTGGTGAGGGTACGCGAGACCACTTCAGGCTGGGTGTTATCCCAGGTACCACGAGTCAGTGGTGCACTGGTTTCAATATCACCCACCGATGGCAGAATCTACGCCCTGAGTGGAGGCTTCAATTATTTCCACAGCAAGTTCAATCGTGCGGTGCAGGCTGAGCGTCAACCAGGATCAAATTTCAAACCGTTTATTTACTCAGCGGCGCTTGCCAATGGTGAAACTCCCGCCAGTACTTTCAATGATGCGCCGGTGGTTTTTAAAGATGAAGAGCTGGGACGTTTTTGGCGACCCGAAAATTACAGTGGCAAGTTTTTTGGCCCGACGCGCTTGCGGGTAGCGTTGGCTAAATCTCGCAACATGGTATCGATTCGTTTATTACGTCAGGTCGGTATAGACGAAACCATAGCGCATGTGAAGAGTTTCAAAATGGCAGATCGGGATTTGCCGCGTGATTTATCCTTGTCATTAGGTAGTGCCTCTCATACACCACTGGAGATTGCGAACGGTTATGCGGTGTTTGCTAACGGTGGTTTTAAAGTGCAGCCCTGGTTTATCGATGAAGTCCATGACCGTGAGGGTCAGGTCATTTACAAACACGTACCGCAAGTTATTTGTGAAGAATTACAATGCGAGCAATTGACGGCTGATCAAGCGCAAGTGACTGCCAACAAAACGCTGGGAACTCCGGCAGAACGGGTGCTGGCAAAAGAAAACGCCTTCCAGGTCACCAGTATGTTGCAGGATGTAATTCGTATCGGTACTGGCACAGCATTACGTGACTTAGGTAGAAGTGATATCGCCGGTAAAACCGGTACTACTAACGATCAGATTGATGGCTGGTTCAGTGGTTATAACCGCGACTTCGCCACCACCGTATGGGTGGGTTTCGATAACCCACGCCCGCTTGGTAAAAAAGAAGTGGGTGGCAAAGTTGCTTTGCCAGTGTGGAAAAGTTTCATGCGGGTGGCTTTGCAGCGTTCCAGAGATCTACCGTGGGAAATGCCTGAGACTATGGTTGCTGTGCCAATCAATAAAGAAACGGGCTTGCAAACCATGGAAGATGCGCCCAATAGTGTGGTTGAATATTTCAGTGAAGAAAATGTACCCGAGATGGGGCTGGCTGTGTATCAGCCTGTCGAGGGTGAAGAAGTCTTTGAAGAATATACCCCTGAAGATATTTTCTAGTTATTCCTTTTTCTGACAAGGGATTGTTATGTCACCAAGAGCTGACGTGCGACGTCTGCAGTTGATTGCTGAGGAGGCTGCTCGGATCATTGCCGATGAAGGCGTTTCTGATTATCACTCTGCCAAAACCAAGGCACTAAAACGCTTGGGCTTGCCAGCCAAGACCCGCTTACCAAATAATAGCGAGATTGAGCAAGCTGTGATCCTGCGCCAGGGTTTATTTCAAGGCGATACCCAGGCAACAGCAGTGCGGGAGTTACGCGAGATGGCCTTGGGGCTTATGCAGGTGTTGAGCGAATTTGATCCACATATTGTCGGGCCGGTACTTAAAGGTACTGCTACCGAGCACTCTATTATTCAGTTGCATTTATTCAGTGAAGACCCCAAAAATATTGCGATAGCATTACTCAATCTGGGTATAGAGTATCAAGCTATCGTCCGTCGGCAGCATTCAAAAAATCCCGAAGGTTACAAAGGCTTTGCCTTTATCTGGCAAGAAGCAGACGTTGATTGTCTGGTGTTTCCAGCGCATAAATTGCGTGTCTCTCCTCCCAGCCCGGTTGACGGTAAGCCAATGCGGCGTGCCGATCAGCTTGAGTTGGAACGGTTGTTGGCGAGCTAACAAGATGTCTCGTTACCGACCGCCAGCGCCTCCCAAAGCACCTTATATTACTCCCGAAGGGTACGACCGTCTGGAGCAGGAAATGAAAGATATCTGGGTGCGACGCCGGGATGTTACCGCCGCGCTTAGGGCTGCCGCCGCCGAAGGAGATCGCTCGGAAAATGCCGAGTACATTTATCGCAAACGAGAACTGGCGGGTCTGGATCGCAGGATCAGGTATTTACAAGTGCGAATGCCAAAACTAAATGTAGTGCGTCAGACACCGGATGATGAATCACAGGTGTTTTTTGCTGCCCGGGTCAAGTTGGAAGATCAGCATGGCAAGTTACACGAGTATCGTATTATTGGTCCTGATGAAATTGATCATCAGGATAACTACATCAGTATTGATTCTCCGCTGGCGCAAGCTTTGCTGAAAAAGACTATTGAAGATGAGGTCGTGGTCAAAACTCCGCGTGACACGGTCAGCTACACTGTGCTCGATGTCCACTATGATTAAATGGTAACCAAAGGAATGAAGTTGATGAAAACGCCTGTCTTGAGAACTCTCTCAATTTTACTGTTAATGCTGTATAGCTTTCCATTATTGGCTGCTGAAAGTGATGCACTGGAAGTGGAAACTCAGAGCAACGGTGTTATAGACGGCTTGCTGGAGACGCTTGAGCAACGACAGGAAAAATTAATCGAATTGAAAGAACAAGCCAATCGTATGTCCGGTGAAGCAGATCCTTATCAGGTCAGCGGGGAGATCAGCGCTGATGAATTAACCGAACTAATTGATGGTTTGAGTAATGAGATTGCTGAAATTGAATCTCAAGTACATGCAGTAGCAACCGGTGTGAATGAAGAAGATTATCAAGTGGATGATGTACCGGTAGATCTGAAAGCCGAGATTGAGCAACTCTTCAAACCAATGGTGGCGATGCTTAAATCCGCTACCGAAGATTCGCGCCAAATCGAGGGACTGCGAAATGATTTGTCCGAGATTAATCGTCAGCAGGAAATGGCGACCGCGGCTCTGGACTCCATAAAAAAAATTCCCGCCGGGCAAGCAAATGAAGCATTAGTCTCACAGCTTGGTGAATACCAGTCACGCTGGCAAGAGCGGCTGGATGTCGCCAATGACCGTGCCAAGGCCACCGAGCAACAGTTGCAAACCAAACTCGATTCACGCGAAACACCCGGATTGGCGGCTGGGAAATCGTTTGGACGGTTTGTCAAAGAGCGCTTCATCAGTTTGTTGCTCGGAGTAGGCATGTTCTTGTTGGTCTACGGCGTATTTAAAGGACTGGGTTATTTGACCAATAAAATCCTCACAACAGTCAGAAAAAATAAACCGGTGACGGTGCCAATGCGAGCTGGCTCGATGGTGTATAAATTTGTATCCGTCTTTGCTGCACTGGTTGCGATGCTGGCGGTGTTTAATATACGGACTGACTGGTTACTGCTAGGCATCGGCGCGATGTTGCTGTTGGGTGTTATCTGGACGCTGGTAAAAATGTTACCAGAGATGACCGAGCAAGTGAGTTTGTTATTAAATCTCGGTGCGGTACAGGAACACGAGCGGGTCATGTTTATGGGCGTTCCTTGGGAAGTGAGTAAACTATCTTTCTACACGGTTCTTGAAAACCCGTTGTTGCGGGGTGGTGATTTGGCACTGCCAGTCAGGGAGTTGATAGGATTGTATTCCCGTCCGATAGCAAACGAAGAAGCCTGGTTCCCGACCAAGGAAGGTGACTGGGTATTGATGGATGACAAAATCGCACAGGTCATGTTGCAGACCCCCGAGACTGTGCAATTGAAAAAACTCGGTGGTGCCATTATTACCATTCCAGCTCCATCCTTTGTAGAAGAGCCACCGGTTAATCTGTCACATGGTTTTCGTGTCGAACTGGAGTTTGGGCTGGACTATCAACATCAAGGTGAATCGACCACGAGTATTTTGAACGCCATGCGCCAGACCCTTGAGCTTGAACTGCCAAAAATGTTGCCTGAGAATTCTATGCAGAATCTTGAGGTGGAGTTCTTTGCCGCGAATGAATCTTCGCTAACCTATGAAATAGAGGTGGATCTAGATGGCAGCGCCGCTTCAGAGTACGAAGAAGTGCAGAGGATAATCTCACGCATACTGGTTGACGCAGCCAATGCTAACGGTTGGAAAATACCATTCCAGCAAATGGTCATTCATCAGCCAGAAGCAGCCTGATTCAGATTACTACTGGTCTGCTTATAGCGACCAGGATAACCATTTTTTCATCGCGCCTGACACGGTCGGGGTTAGCTTGGTACGGTTGTAATTGTCTGACAATCGTTTCAGATATTCAGAACGCGTAGGGTAGCAAAACAAGGTGCTGCCCAAGTCACCAAGCCCGAGCTTGTTACTCATCATGATCGAGATCGGTGCAATTTGTTCGCCGGCATCAGTACCAACAATTGTGGCCCCTAAGATCTTGTCTTTGCCTTTGGCGGTAAGTACTTCAGCATAACCAGAACGTTCATTGTCGGTGCGACCACGATCCAGTTCACCAAAATCAAAGCTGTACACATCAACGGCAATATTCTTTTGTTCTGCCTCCGGCACCGTTAAACCGATGTGTGCGATCTCCGGGCTGGTGTAAGTACACATCGGCAGAATATCAGGATTAGTTTTTTTGTTGCCAGGGAATAATGCGTTTTGAATCACGGCGCGTGCCTGGGCATCGGCATAATTAGTAAACTGATAACGCGAGGAAACATCGCCAATGGCGTAAATGTGTGAGCATGTAGTGCGGAAGTAATGGTCTACCGTTATGCCGCGATCATGAGTTTTTACCGAAGTGTTTTCCAGTCCCAGGCTTTTGAAATTGGCTTTACGCCCGATCGCTGCCAGCACCAGATCGACTTCAATAGAAGTGTCATCGGTACTGATAGTGTATTGGTCGGTGCCACTGACTTTGGTCACCGCAGCACCGGTGTGAAAGGTCACGCCTTTATCCTCTAGTGATGCCTGTACCAGACCTGCCGCTTTTGGTGTTTCACGTGGTAATACTTGTGGTGCCATTTCAAACACATGAACTTCGGTGCCTAAATCGGAAAATGCTTGCGCCATCTCGCACCCAATTGGGCCAGCACCCAAGATGCCAAGCGATTTTGGTGCTTGTTCCAGATCAAAAATGGTTTCATTGGTGTGTGGACTGGATTCGAGTAACCCGGGTATCGGTGGCACCAACGGTTGTGAACCGGTGGCAATGACAAAGGCTTTGGCGTGCAGCTTGCTATCACCTACCTGTACTTCTTTATCCGAAGTGAATTTACCCTCACCTAAAAATACATCAACGCCGGCTTCTGTATAGCGTTCGACAGAATCGTGATGGGCAATTTCGGTGCGTACTTCATGCGTCCAGTCAAAGGCTTGCCTGGTATCGAGTTTACCCGCCTTCACTTTTTTGGATGCATGCAGCAAAGCCTTGGACGGTACACAACCGACATTAAGGCAGTCTCCACCCATCGCGTGTGCTTCTATCAAGGCTACTTTAGCACCCAGGCCGGCCGCGCCGATGGCGGTAATCAGACCGGCAGGACCAGCACCAATCACCACTAAATGATACTTGTCCTTGGGGGTTGGATTGGTGTAATCACTCGGAAATACCATATTTTTCCAGGACTGATCCAGTGTAATTCTGTCGTTCATGTCTAGTTACTCGTATCTTTAGTTGAGATTGGCACTCCAGTCTGATTATACTTGCCGACTGAAACGTTCCAGATCATTGTATACGCTGGAATAAAGCCCACAGATGTTGTTTGAAAAAATAAAGAGTACGTCTCGGAGACAATTATGGAACAGTTTTTTAACTTTGAGGGCCTCTTTACGCTCCAGAGCCTTTTCACCTTATTTATGCTCATCATGCTGCAGGCGGTTCTGGGTTTTGATAATTTACTCTATATCGCTATCGAATCAAATAAGGTTGGCGACCCGGTAAAGGCAAGTAAGGTAAGAAAATACGGCATTATTATTGCCATGGTATTCCGGATTGTTCTTCTGGTTCTAATCGTCCTGGCCTTTGGCGCTCTGGCTAAGCCACTGTTTAAAGTTGATATTGGCAGTATCTTCTATGGTGACTTCACGCTTCAAGCTCTTGTGACCTTGATAGGCGGTGCCTTTATTATCTATACAGCGATCAAAGAGATCAGCCACCTTTTAACCGTAAATCATATCGAACATAGTGAGGGCAACCGCTCCATCAGTTTTGGCAAAGCCCTGGTCTTGATTGTGATTATGAACCTGGTTTTCTCATTTGACTCAATCCTGTCCGCCATGGCTATCGCCAGTGAAAGTACAGTGGTTGACGGCATTAAAACGACCAGCTACCAAGTGCCGCTAATGGCTATTGCGATTATCATGTCGGGTGTAGCTATGTTGCTGTTAGCCGATGCCGTAACCGCATTTTTAAAGAAAAACCGCATGTATGAAGTCATGGGTCTTTTCATTCTCTTCCTGGTTGGCGTCTTGCTTGTAACAGAAGGAGCTCATCTTGCTCATATGAAAATATTTGGCTACCCGATTGACGCGATGAGCAAGTCCAGTTTCTATCTGGTCATCTTCGTTCTGGTTATCACGGATGTTATATCTATCAAATATCAGCGTAGACTTTGGGCTCAAAAAGAAGCAGAGATTCGCGGGGATGATGCTGAGCAAGCCGGGCTTGATGCTGTTAATGCTCATATGAGCAAAGGTAAAAACGCGTAATATCAGAGATAGTTACGCCGGTAACGTAAGGTGGCGATTCCGATAATGAGTAGCGCCCCGATTTCCATCACCCAGTTAAAGCGAATGCCGCCCAGTTCGTAACCGATCAAGCGATCAAAGTTATGGAATGAGGCGGCGCGCATCACCACATAACCCAATAACAGAGTGAAACCGGCCAGCGCTGTTTTGATGGTGTTGCAAGCATGTCGATAGCGATACACCAGATATCCGCCAAGTAACACTCCAGCAGTTCCTATAGCGAGTATGAAGCCGGTTTGTACCATTTTCCGATTTTCATACCAGCCTGATGATTTGGCGAAATCTCGCCCAATCTGGGTAAACAGCGATTGCAGGTCCAGTTGTTTGTTAATCCCCATCAAGACCAGAAAGATGGCCAGCGTCCACCAGAACTTTCGATAGCTCAGAGAGTTGTCCTGACCTGAGTGAAGCTCATCCGGCTCGATAAATCGTACCAGAAAACAGCAGACTGCAACCAATACATAGGTGCCTACCGTTACCCAGCCCATTATTGATGGATCACCTATCCCAGGTGTCCAGCGATCATCCATTCCTAGCATATATTTATACGGGTGGCCGCCCGTACTCAGTTAGTAGAATAACGACTACTGTACGGTAGTTTTTTCCCGACAAACGTGATGGGTTTCTAGACTTGGTGTATACGCTGGCTTTGTTGATGCACGGCATCAACCAGTACTTTGACATTGTCAGGATCGACAAATTGGTGAATGCCATGGCCTAGATTAAATACATGTCCAGGTTGATTGCCAAACGATTGTAGAATTTTTCCAACTTCTAGCTCTATCGATGTTTGACTGCCATACAGCGCACCAGGGTCAAGGTTACCCTGCAGAGCGACTTGATCCCCAACACGCTCACGCGCCTGGCCGATATCTTGGGTCCAATCTATGCCTAGCGCGCTACACCCAGTAGCTGCCATCTTTTCCAAATACTGTCCGCCGCCTTTGGTGAAAAGTGTGACTGGTACTTTCTTTGTTCCAAGCTCGGACACTATTTTTTCCATGTAGCGGAGAGAAAATTCTTCATAGTTCGGGCCGCTAAGTGCGCCACCCCAAGTGTCGAATATCATCACAGCATTCACGCCAGCGGCTATTTGTGCTTGTAGATACAGGGTCGTGCTATCAGCTAGTTTGTCTAACAGTGCATGCAGCGTTGCTGGTTCGCGGTAGAGCATTTGTTTGGTTTTGGCGAAATCTTTAGTGCTGCCGCCCTCAATCATATAAGTCGCTACTGTCCATGGGCTACCGGCAAAACCAATCAAGGGCAATTTGCCATTAAGTTCTTGTTGGATTTTTCTGACCGCGCCAGTTACATAGCCAAGGCTATCTTCGGGATCTGGAATTGGAAGCTTCTCGACATCTGTAGTAGTACGAACCGGGTTTTTGAATTTGGGTCCTTCTCCTTCAGCAAAATACAATCCCAATCCCATGGCATCAGGTACTGTCAGAATGTCTGAGAACAAGATGGCCGCATCTAAGTCATAGCGACGCAGTGG
>CALISW010000162.1 GCA_938041655.1 uncultured Thiotrichales bacterium
GGTGTGGTCCATGCGCACGACTTCTATACCCTGGTCAGCAAAGAGTTTAATCCGAGGTGTGTTTTCAATCTCCTCTTTACTCAGATCAGGATCAAGGCCGCGCGTCCAGGAAGTATAGTGGGCAAAGGCAATGCCTTCATCCAGTCGAATCCGAATCATAAAAAATAGCTGTTGATCATTTTCAATATTGAATAAAGAAGCAATTTTCTCAGGCGGATTTTTGTTGGCTTTGCTTAATACTTTGGTGGTCGTTTCACTGCCATTATGTTCGAGCGTAAGCATCAACTGTTTTAAAGGACTATGAATCGGATCAGGATGAAAGTGATGATCAACAAAAGAACCACGCCCACGTTGTCTGATGACCATGCCCTTGAGTGCCAGTTCATCCATGGCACGACGTGCCGTAATATGTGACACATCAAATGCCGCCGCCAGTTTTTTTTCGGTGGGCATTTTAACCCCGTTGGGAATGACCCCCTCAGCGATGGCGTCATGTAATATCTTATAGAGTTGATGATAAAGGGGGGCCGGTAACTCAGGATTAATCAGTTTTTTATCGAGTAACTCAATGATGTCTTGTATGTTGTCAGCGGGCATAACTCATACTTCCCAGAGCGTGCTTTTGAAAGGTGTTTCATGTACTTCGCCATGCTCGCCGCGTGGATCAAGCTTATGTCGCTGCTGGCAGTTTTGAGACAGGCGCGTGCCATGAGCGGTCAACGTTCTTTGAGCGACACCATTACGGTATAGCACAGTGTGACGGGTACGTTTATCGGGTGGGTTTATAATGATAAAATCCGGTTCCAGATAAATGTCGGTGGCCTTACCCAGTGCCCGGGTACTAAATGTCAGTATACCTTCGCCGCCTGACATACCAATGTTTTCGTAGGCACCTTTACCCAAAGAATCAAATACCAACAGGTCCTCAACTATCGAACCAGCGAAGGTTTTCGCGACACTGTCACGACCGCGAATATGAACATTGGTGAGGGTCAAGCGGCCCTCGCTGAAGTCAATGTACACCAGATTCTCGAACGGACTTTTACCCGGCGTGCCACTACCTGCTGCAGTGTCATCATCCAGTGGTGATCCATCAAGATTATATAAAGACACTTTATCCAGCCAGGTGCCATGCAGTAATGACAGGTTATGCCCGACTGAGCCAACTGGGTAACTGGCAGCTGTCATTTATGCGCTTGTTCAATCTCGGTGAATAGGTCGCGTTTATTAAAGGCGGCGGTCATGAAACGTCTGAATGCCTTGCCGGTGGTTAACCAGCGTACACTGGCACCGCTACGGTTACTCGAAAGTACGCCCTTGGCCAGATAAGGAGTTACTGTTTCAACTTTGTCACCAAGAATGTTAAGAAACTTTTTACTTTTCGCCCATTCTTCAGATTCCAGATCGTAATCTCCGACCAGCAAGTCGGTCACTACGATACCGGGGCTCAGGGTACAGACTTGAACCTCGGTTCCTTTGACTTCTTTTTGTAGAGCCTTGTTAATGTAGGTGACTGCACGCTTGGTTGCGCCATAGGGTGTCATACCCGGAGCGGATTGACCGTTACTGCCAAAGCCTTCCATATTCCAGATTTGACCAAAACCCTGTTCAAACATTTCTGCCATCACGGTCTTGCAGCACAGTAAAAGACCAGTCAGATTGACATCGACAATTTTCTCGATATCTTCATTGGAGGTTTCATGTAAGGGTTTGCGCTCGATGCTCATGCCGGCATTGTTAATCCATATATCGACTTTGCCAAAAGTAGAGTTGGCTTTATTCCAAAGCGCCTGAATAGTAGCGGCATCTGTTACCTCGCAGACTTCACCCGTGATATTGCCGGCACCGTGAATCGCGGCAAGCTCGGTAACATTTTTATCGATATCAGATTGGGTACGACCACTAATCGTGACCTGACAATCGCTTTTCAAAAATTCTTCGGCCAGGCCGCGACCAATGCCACGGGTACTGCCGGTGATGACTACAGATTTCATGCCTCACTCCTCCTCTTGGTAAGGGATTACCTGTGGCTTAACAATTAATGACCAGATAAATACCAGTCCAGCTACCAGGCCGAACAACACAAATGGCCCCGTGGCCATCCAGTTATCAAACAACCAGCCGCCGGCCTTACTGGCAAATAAAATTCCTATCGCCCCGCACAAAGAAAAGGTACCAATCACCGAACCACGAATAGCGGCGGGTGCTTGTTGGGCGATGAGTACACCACTGGTAATAATACAGCCCACTTCTGCCATCCCGATCAATACCAGACTCAACAGCATTTTCACGCTGAATGGATCGTTGATAAAAAAGGTGCTGGTGTAACCTATAAAACCAATGAATAGAGTGACCGACAAGGCCGAGACTCGGTTTATGCGATCACTGAGAATGCCGAAAACGGGAGCGCTTAATAATGACGCCACATAGGAAATCACCAGGAAAGCACCGCCTTTTGCGATGCCTTCGGCGTAGGTCAGACCCAGTTCAGATTTCCCATAGAGTGCCGCCCACAGGGTAAAAAATGTGCCTACGACAGCCAGATTTCCACGTGCAACAAAACAGGCTAAATAGGCAAGTTTGACGCCCGGATCTTTTGCTGCGGCAAAGCCTTCTTTGGATTGTGCCCAAAGGTTTTGTTCATCATGTTCCGAGCTGCTCGACAGCCCTGGTTTCAGGCCCAGAAACAATAGCAGAGCAATCACCACGACAATGCCAGCAATGATGGCGTAAGTAGTAAAGGCTGCTGTGGTTGGATCCATGCCTCTGCCAGAGAAATACGCTGGCAATTTTAATAACACTAATACCGCGATCATGGCGCCGAGACCGTTCATGACACCGAGGTAGCCGGTAGCACGACCACGACTACGATTTCTGGCGTAATCAGCAACCAACGCAATCAACATTGCGTTCAGGGCAGAGAAGCCCAGCGCGAATATCAGTCTGGCGATCAGCAGGGTTTTATAATCCTTGGCAAAGCCATACATAAAAACACCAGCCGCCATTAACACGAAGCCGATTACGGTGATGTGTCTGCGACCGATTTTGTCAGAGAGTGCACCATACATAGAGGCGGTCAAAATGATGACGATCTCGCCCCAGAAAGCCAGCGAACCACTTATTGAACCTTGTGATTCTGTCGGTATACCGAGAATTTCTTCCAGCACGAATGGTTGGGCACCGGCAATAAAGACCGCCACCATGATCGAGGAAAAACAAATCAGATAGAACGCACGCATATTACCCTTGGTAACATCCGGGTTCAGATCCAGACCCAGAAAACGAACTCCATCTGTAGCTGTTGGTTTATTCATTTATGCGGCTCCTGCCTGTTTTTGTGTGACTTGATTGTTAGTGTAGTTATACATCATCCAGACTCCGTAAAGGAACGAGCCTTGGGCAAAGGTGTTCACGCCTTCTTCGATCCATTGTAATGCGGCGGTTTGAACTTCAATTCGCCCCAGACCTGACAGCACAAAGACCGCAATTAAATTCAATGCGATTAATACACCCGCAAGTATCAGACCTTCTTTTTTAGCTTGCATGATCAAAGTGATGCTTAAGACCAGGTTGGAAATTGTGCTCAGCCCGAGCAGCATGTAGTTCCAGGCGCGGGAATCCGGGTTAGAGAATTTCATGTAGAGCGCATAAGCGATGATAAGTAGTATCGGTACCAGCACCATCAACCAGCGCTTGCTCATATTGTCGGTTGCGGCACGCTTACTCCAGATCACTGCCATTGCCATCATCGTCAGTCCGGTGAATAACAGAAAAAATAATTGATCACTCATCCAGATGAAATTCATACCGCCACCGGTGAGTAATAATTTCCAACTCGCTTTTAAAACACCGGCTGTACAGGTAAAGAACCAGGCAAAGCGTGCGAACGTTGCCAATTCTGGGCGGAGTATGGCTATGCGTTTGGTCAGAAAATAAAACGCAATGATCGAGAGTCCGACCGGTATATAGTCAAATAATGCGAGTGGTACGGTATAGCCTTCATACGCCATGCTTCTCTCCCGAATACTGGTTATAACCAGTTATTTTCTATTAGTATTCAATAAGTTGTAACTAATCAGGCAGATTATCAGCTGGTGCTTGCAGCGAGCTGACAAATTGACAAGATATACCATAATGATATACATTTATAACAAATCACGCCAGCGTTAAGCGCGTTGCTACAGACCTCCAAAACGCTACACACTAGAAGAGATCGCATGTCAGCCAAGCCAACCATTCGAGCCGCCGTCGCCCAGTTTCATGTGGGAGCGGATATCGATAAAAATCTCGAGACTTGTTTGCGCATGCTCGATCAGGCGGCTGAGTGTAAGCCAGATCTTATTGTGCTCCCCGAATTTTGTAATCA
>CALISW010000163.1 GCA_938041655.1 uncultured Thiotrichales bacterium
CGGTGTTTGCCTCTGGCGTAATGGGCCATGATGAGCTCTAAATCCCTGAGCGGAGTGTTTGTAAGAAACGGTCATTATTATAGTGGCAACAGTGGTAACTTCCCGCTGTTTATATGAGAATATGCCACCAATTTCTCAAAACTAGAGCATAGAGGGCTATGAACCTACACGAATATCAATCTAAAGAGCTATTTCGCGCGGCTGGTATACCCGTTCCTCCAGCAGGCAAGCTGGTCACAGATATCGCGCAACTCCCGGATGTTGAAAAGTGGTTGCCCGATGCGGGTGCTGTAGTGAAAGCACAAGTGCATGCCGGTGGTCGTGGTAAAGGTGGTGGCATCAAACTGGTGCGTAATAAAGAAGAGCTCCAAGATGCGGTTAAAAGTATTTTGGGTATGCAATTAGTCACACCTCAAACTGGAGCAGAGGGTTTGCCGGTTGAGCGAGTCTATGTTGAAAATTTAACCGATATCGATAAAGAGTTTTATCTGGGTATGTTGGTTGATCGCGCCGCAAAGAGAGTCGCCATAGTGGTGTCGCCAGCGGGTGGAATGTCGATAGAAGAAGTGGCACATGAAACACCGGAGCTGATCTTCACAGGCTTCATTAGTCCTTCAGCTGGTTTACAACCCTATTTGTGTCGCAAGCTCGGTTTCGCGTTGGGCTTGGACAAGGCTCAGCTAAAAGTGTTTAGTAAAATGCTGCATGATTTGTATCGGGTTTTTAAAGAGACAGATTCAAGTTTGATTGAAATTAATCCACTAGTAGTTACAGGTGATGGTGATTTATTGGCGCTGGATGCCAAGGTTAATCTGGATAGCAACGCATTGTTTAGACATAAAGAGTTGCTTGAGTTGCGTGATGTTGGTCAGGAAGACGAACGTGAGGTGACGGCCAGTGAACACAGTTTAAATTACATTCCTTTGGATGGTGACATCGGCTGCATGGTTAATGGTGCTGGTCTGGCAATGGCAACCATGGATCTGATCAAGCTGCGTGGCGGTGATCCGGCCAACTTCCTTGATGTTGGTGGTGGTGCTACCGCGGATAGAGTGGCAGCAGCATTCAAGCTGATTTTGTCTGATGGTAATGTCAAAGCTGTGTTGGTGAATATATTTGGCGGCATCGTTCGTTGTGATTTGATCGCCAAGGGTATCCTGCAGGCAATTGAACAAGTAAACGTTAATGTGCCGGTAGTAGTGCGCCTCGAAGGAACAAAATCTGCCGAAGGCAGAGCGTTATTGGCTGATACCGGTTTAGCGATTATTCCGGCAGAGAATTTATCCGAGGCGGCAACCGCAGTGGTTGCAGCAGCAAAAGGAACATCGTAATGAGTATATTAATAGATAAAAACACCAAGGTTTTGTGTCAGGGTTTCACCGGCGGCCAGGGTACTTTTCACTCTGAACAAGCTGTTGAATATGGCACCAAATTAGTCGGTGGTGTTACACCGGGCAAGGGTGGTCAAAAACACCTGGATCTTCCTGTATTTAATACTGTGGAAAACGCAGTTGCAGAAACCGGTGCCGATGCCACGATGATTTATGTACCACCACCGTTCGCGGCGGACGCCATACTCGAAGCAGTGGATGCTGGTATTGGTGTGATCGCATGTATCACTGAAGGTATTCCGGTCTTGGACATGGTGCGAGTTAAAGCCGAGATCGAAGGAACTGACAGTATTTTGATTGGTCCTAACTGCCCCGGCGTTATTACCCCGGGTGAATGCAAGATGGGCATCATGCCAGGCAATATTCACCAGCCAGGCAAGATTGGTGTGGTTTCACGCTCGGGTACATTAACTTATGAAGCCGTACATCAAACCACGAATGCCGGTCTGGGCCAGTCTACTTGTGTTGGTATCGGTGGCGACCCAATCAATGGTATGGATTTCATCGCCTGTCTCAGTCGATTCCAGGCTGATCCAGATACTGCTGGAATGATTATGGTGGGCGAGATTGGTGGTACCGCTGAAGAGCAGGCTGCTGAGTATATTGCTGATAATGTCGATAAGCCTGTAGTTGCTTACATAGCTGGTGTTACCGCACCCCCGGGTAAACGTATGGGTCATGCCGGTGCGATTATTTCTGGTGGCGAAGGCACGGCTGATAACAAGTTTGCTGCACTGGAAGAAGCCGGAGTTCACACCGTGAGATCACCTTCTGAAATGGGTGAGAAAATGCTGGAAGTTATGAACGGTTGATTGTTCGTAGTTGTTTATTGCAGCGCTGATTGCATTTCAGACGCCAGCTGGTTTCTTTCCTGCTGGCGTTTTTGTTTTTTCATGATGCGTTTCACCACCGGCTCAAGGTCACTGACATTTTGTTCCAGCCGGGTGCGCATAATGTTGGAAATGTTTTTTTGCTGTAATGCTATTTTAACTTGTTCCAGCGCTCGCACCACATCACCACTATAGTAATAATACTCTGCTAACGCCTCGTGACTGTTGCCTGCTTTGCCGATGATTCTCGCTGCTTCGGCTTTCAGTTTAAGCAGATTAATATCCACATCTTTGAGACTGGCGTATTTTCCAAGCAGTTTGAAGGCCTTGGGTGCATCGCCATTGTTGATCCATACTCTACTCAATTCTTCCAGTATGGCTGGGTTGTCCGGGTAGAGCTGATCCATTTCCTGTAACTTTTTCAGTGCGGCGGAATTATTTTTGCTGGCAGCTAACAAGCGCGCCTGAAGTAACTCTACTGACAAAAGCGACGTATAAGGCTCACGTAAATCACTCAATAGGTCAGTTGCCTGAGGGTATTTTCCGGCCAGGTAGTGTCGCAGCGCGGCTAGATAAATATCTTCCGGTTGGGCATTAATATCTTTTCTATCCAGATAATTTCTTCTCAGGTCAGGTCTTTCATGTAATGCCATTAAGCGCGCTCTGGCGAATTTGAACTCTATTTCATCGCGCTCTTCAATCTCGTTTTCTTGTTCATTACGCGCCAACATACTGTCTGCAATTCTTTGGTCCGTTAGTGGATGCGTGCGCAGGAACTCAAGAATTTCATCGGGGTTATTATTAGATGCTTCTTTAAGCCGGGTAAAGAAGCGGGTCATGGCATTCACATCATATTTGGCGCTGTTCAGAATTTCGCGCCCAACCCGGTCAGCTTCACGCTCGTTTTCACGTGTGAACGCCAGTCGTTCACTTTGCCCGGAAGCCATGGTGCCATAGAGTGCAGCCTGGCCTGCTTCACTATTTTGCGTGCCGATCAAAATGGCGGCCAACACCCCGAGTGCGGTTTTCAGGCTCAAACCTTTTGAGTTCTCGTACATTCTGGCCATGTGGCGTTGCGTTACATGCGCAATTTCATGTGCCAGTACCGAAGCCAGTTCACCTTCAGATTCAGAGGTTTCAATAATGGCGCGGTGCAATACAATCACGCCACCTGGCATGGCAAAGGCATTGAGTGTTGAATCGTCTACTATGGCAAATGTGAAAGGGAAGTTGGTGTTCTCACTGACATTGGTCAGTTGGGAGCCGAGGTTGTTCAAATAGTAGTTGAGTTCAGCATCATCAATCATCGGTAATTGATTGCGAACATCCACTAGTAATTGCTGGCCAAGTACGTATTCTTCATCTGGCGTGATGATGGCATCGGCAGGGTCACCAAGATCTGGCAGGTAAGCGAAGCTTTGAGCGGATAACAGGCAACAGATAAAGCCTGTCACAAACGAAATAGTGCGTTTATATACGAATATTTTTCTGACTGATTTGTTCATCTTCACCCTAATATTGACCAATACGATGACCACCAGTTCCTTCTAGCCCCGTCTAAACTATACGTGTTCCTCACAAAGTCAGCAATTCTGCTACATTTTGATATAAAAACAGGTTTAATCATGAATAAAATGGCGTTATTTGATCATTTGTAGTGATGTCGCTACTAAGCGAGATTGCTAAATGCTTGATCGTTAGGTTATTTACGCGAATAAAATCGAATTGGTTGCTATTAACTGAGGGTTGAATGAAAGAAGCACATCAACATCTGATTGGTTGTATCAAGAAAGTGGCGACCGGGCAGGAATACAGCCGGGACATTAGTCGCGAAGAGGCTCGCTTGGCGATGGAGTGGATTTTGAGTGAAGACGCTGACCAGATACAAGCGGCGGTATTCTTGATCGCGTTGCGCATGAAGCGGGAAACTCAGGATGAAAACCTGGGTTTACAAGATGCAATCCGAGACTCGATTACGCCAGTGAAAGTAGATGTAGAAGATCTTTGTGCGTTGTCCGATCCTTATGATGGTTTAATACGCTCATTACCCGTTTCAATTTTTTTACCAGCGACCCTGGCCGCTTGTGGTTTGCCAGCTTATAGCCACGGCGTGACTTCGATCGGGCCTAAATATGGTGTTACTCACGCAAGCATGCTTGGCGCACTGGATTACGATTGTCAGATGAGTGGTGAGCAGGTAGCTGAACAGCTGGCCGATCCGGAGATAGGTTGGGCGTATATCGGTGTAGAGCAATTTAATCCGGCTCTGTTTAGGTTGAAGGATTTGCGTGAACGTATGATCAAGCGCACAGCCTTGTCGACCATAGATCGCGCACTCTCGCCATTGCAGGGTAGAAATACAAACATTCTGATAACTGGCCATGTGCATAAAGCGTACCCGGATATTTATCTGGGGCTGGCTAAGAATGCAGGGTACCAGCGCGCGCTCACCTATAGGGGGTATGAGGGTGGTTTGATTCCTCCGCTGCATCAAAGTATAGAGTTGTATGGGTACATGGATGGCGAGGATGCCTATCAAAATACAATTGATCCTAAAAAATTCGAGATCAATTGTCAGGTAGAGAGGGTCACATCTAAAGAGCAAGTTCTCGAGCAGTTACGCGACTCGGGTCTGTCAGCTTTGCAGGGTACCTGTAACACCAGCTACCAATCGCTGGTCATTGCTGGCGCTTTAGCATTGATAGGTGCTGGTTATGAGTTGCAACCGAAGTTGGCAATTCAGCGAGTCAGAGCTGTGTTGGATAATGGTGCAGTGTTGGCTCGGTTTGAACGAGCATTGCATGTGAATGCTGCCAGTTAGTCTATAAGTTCAAGCAGTGTTTTGCCTAGCTCCTGGTGTCGCCAGCCTGATAAGAGCGCACAGTTCGGATCGCCGTTAACCAAGGCTTGTAACGTTTTTCTGGATGCCAGTAAACCTGGAGCAAGACTGAGGTTTTGTGCTGTTGCTTTGACTTCTTTTTGCAGTCGTTTAAACAGGTTCCGAGCCTCGGGAGTATGACTGTCTCCGGATACTGGCCAGGACTCTTTTGGTGTGGCTTGGTTTTTTTCAATCACCCTTAATAATTCTTCGCCCATGCGATTCAGTTGTTTTCCGCTGAGAATGTCAGATGTGCGTAGTGTCTCGAGGTTCTCGGGCTGCGATGTTGCAAGATTCACCAGTATCTCATCGGCCAGCAACCATTTGCGCGGCAGGTTTTTCTTGATGGCTTCATGTTCTCGCCATTCTGCCAATGCCCTGACTAACGAGAGTTGTTCCGGATTTAATCCACGTTTAGCTTTGACCCGGTGTAATAAATCATCGGCGGAAGGTGAAAAGTTTAATGCTTCCAGTTTGGTGCAGTCTTGCTGGAACCAGGAATAGAACTCCTGTTCTTCAAGATCTGTTTGCAGTAGCTGCTGGAGCTGATGCAAGTAGCGCACATCATCAATCGCATATTCCTGTTGCGCGGATGATAGGGGGCGGCGTGACCAATCGGTTCGTGATTGAGATTTGTCCAGAGAGATCTCCAGCCGTTGTTCAACCAGACCGGCATAACCGAGCTGTCCATCTTCCTGTAAAAAAGCATTGGCAATTTGTGTGTCAAACATATTGTTTGGCAACCGACCGCATAGATTTTGGAGCAGTTCCAGATCCTGCCCTGCGGCATGCATGATAATCATGACCTCCGGATTGTGTAGCCAGTCCAGAAATGGATCGAGATCTTGAATAGCCAGTACATCTATCAGTGCCAGGGAATCAGGGGTTGCAACCTGGAACAGACAGGCCTTTGGGTAGTAGGTATTTACTCTCAGAAACTCGGTATCAAAACCGATTTGTTCCGGGATGCCTTGCCGTTGACAATAATCAGCTAAATGCTCATTACTTTCGAGATATTCAACTTTTCTTTGATCGTTGTTCATAAGCAGCTAGTTGTTCCGGAGTTGCGGGTTGTTGGTATTTTTCTTTCCACTGACTGTAAGGCTCGCCATAAATTTCTGTACGAGCAGTCTCGTAATCGATCGTCTCACCATGCTCTTCAGCAGCCGCGACGTACCATTTAGCCAGACAATTTCGACAGAAATCTGCCAGATTCATCAAATCGATATTTTGCACCTCTTTGTTCTCATCCAGATGCTTGAGTAAACGCTTGAAGGTTGCTGCTTCTATTCGGGTTTGTGTGTCTGCAGTCATAAAATTCTCTAATGGCTGATCTTGAGCTCAGGAACGTCGCAAATACTCGGAATCAATGATTTTAACTTATTTTTGCTCTTCAATGCATGAAGCCCTTTTGTAATTAGTGCATACTCTGCGAAATTGAAGCGGGTAACTGATGCCGCTGCCTATTAAAACCTTTTCTGGAGAATGACACCATGTATTTCCTACGCTGGCTCTATCGTGAAGTAAACCCGATGATTCTGATTCTGGGTCTGGTTGCACTGTATTTTTTGTTCAATCTGGCTACTTGCAGTAACTCTGCTGATTCGCTTGTTGCAAATACCAAAACAGAAACAACAAAAAGCGTTGCTGAAGAGTCAGACGCAACCAGTAAAACCGAGGTGGTTGCCAAAGTAGATGAAGCAAATGAGGAAACACAAGAGGTAATCGCTACCAATAAAAAAGAGATGGCAATTACTGATGCCGAGGGTAAGCCGGTTGAATCAGCATTGAGTAGAGTCTTTAAGGACAAGCATGTAAGTAATGAGCTAAATGCTGATGTTACTGATGAGGCGCAACAAAAAGCCTCGCGACCCTCGATATTGAATCGTGTTTTCAAAAAGTCTAAGCAAACGGATGATGCTGAGGTTGCAGTAGAAGAAGTAGTTGAAGGTACTAAAAAGGCTGCAGCAGTAGCAACCGGTGCCGCAGTCGCTACAGCCGGAGCTGTGACCGCGGCAGTTGCAGCTGATGCTGAAGAGGTTGTTGAGCCTGAGCCTAAAGTTGAGGTTGTGGCCGAGGCTAAAGAAGCGGTTGCGGAAGTGGTCACCGAACAGGTCGAAGCAGCAGAAGTTATCGCAACTGAAGAAGTTGTTGAAACCGAACAGCAAGATGCTGATGTCGCGGTAGTTGAAGATGTGGAGCAAGAGAATAAGAAACAGGGTGGTTTCTTCGGTTTATTCAACCGTTCAGATGAAGATGAGCAGGAGCCAGCTGAGCCAGCCGAGCAAGTTGATGGTGATGTAGCTGTAGTTGAAGAGCCAGCTACTGAGTCTGCAGAGGTCGTGACTGAAGCTGAAGTGGACTTAACAACAGAAGATGACACGGCTGAGGCGGAAGTTACCACAGCAGTTAGCAAGGAGATTGAGCAGGTCGAAGAAGTGAATGAGGAGCAAGCGGTTGAAGTGGCTGAAGCAGAGTCAACCCTGTCTGAGTCGCAACCAGCATCAACTGCTACTGTGCCGCCGCCACCTTCATACAGTGCCAATGTTTCAAGCGATCAGGCAGCTTTAAGCGCCGCACGCCGCGCGTACTGGGATCGTGATTATGCAACTGCTGATACTCTCTATTCAGAAATGATCAGTAATGAAGCGAGTAATGCCGAGCTCATCGCCGAATACGGAAATATGCTATTGCAGTCGGGTCAGGTAGAAAAGACACTGGATGCTTATGAAAAAGCGGCGGGTCTTATGATTGATAGTGGCCGCAAGCAGGAAGCCAAGCCGTTAATCGATTACATCTCCAGTTGGGATCAGGATCGTGCAGATGCCTTAATCAACAAGGTCTTTGCACAGTAGGGTACCATCAGTCTGGTATTAGACTTAAAGGTCTGATGCCAGACTGTTCCTTCTAAGCTCGCGCAGGAGTACGAACGCCCACGGCCACAATAGTGCCGTCGTCAGGCAAGACATCCAGAAACTCCAGTCATCTATGACCGGTTTGTCGCCAAATAACCAACGTGTGATAGCCAGATAAATTAATACCAGAAACGCGATGACAAAACATTGTTGTCCAATCGGGTAGATTTTAAAAGACTGTTGTAATTGAATAATAATAAAGGCGCATAGCATCAATGAGACAGGATGCTGTCCTAGAGTCGCACCACTTAAAAGGTCGAGGCAGATGCCCAAAAACCAGACCACCGTTATGCCCATACTGTCAGCGGCATAGACGATCCAGAATACAGCTACCAACAAAATCCAGTTAGGTCTGTAGGCAACTGCCCATTCAGGCAGCGGCAAGATCATTAGAATCAGTGCCAGAGTCGTGCTCATGATTTTTAGTTTGCGATCTCCGTTCATTCAGAGACCCCATTTTCGGGATTGACGGATTGTGAAATCTCAACCGTACTTGTAACCGTTGCGTTTTCCGGGGCCATAGTTGCAGGATCTACAATCTCGGTCGGTGCAATCTCAGTTTCCGGGTTACGCTTACTTTCGGTCTCTACAAATAGTAAGACTTCGGTGCTTTTATCCAGGTTTGCCAGTGGCATCGCATTTACAGTGGCAAATATTTCTTCACCTGATTGGTCAACAGCAGTCACCTTGGCTACCGGGTAGTCTGCTGGAAAACGTTGTCCCAGACCTGATGTAACCAGCATGTCGCCGACGACTACATCAGAATTTGCTGGTAGATATAAGAGATTGAGTTTATCTGTATAGCCAGTACCGATAGCCACACTACGAATGCCATTTCTCAACACCCGCACCGGCGTTGCATGGGTTGGATCGGAGAGTAGCAAACCTTCGGAATGGTAATAATACACCCGGGTAACTTGGCCCATCATGCCATTGCCATCACCGAAGGGTGTGCCCACTTTAATACCATTTCTGCTGCCACGGTCTATGGTCACTTTCTGTTGGTAGGGAGTCATATCTATGCCGAGCAAGCGCCCAACAACAATGTCACGGTCGGCTTGTGGCGACGATTGCAGTAGTTGCAACAAGCGGGAGTTTTCGGCGACCAACGCTTCATATTTCAACAGCTGGCGGCGTAATTGTTGATTTTCTGTATACAGGTTCTGGTTTTCAGATTGAAGCTTACCTCTACTCTGATAGGACGAGGAAGTATCACTGATTAATCTGCCCGGGAAATCAACCGCTCTTTGTAACGGGTAAACTGCAGTAGCGAGATAACCACGCACCGTTGCCATAAAGGGCAGGCGCAAATCCATAAACATTAGAATAAAGGAGATAACCATAAGTGCGGCAAAGCGCGTTGCTTCGCCCTGGCCTGGTAGAAAGAGTGATTTTTTCATACCGTCAGATGATTATTTCCAGCTAAAACTAGTCGGATGCTAGGAAAGAAGGGCCTTTTTGTTCCAGCATTTCCAGTACCCGGCCGCCGCCTCTGGCTACACAGGTTAGAGGGTCATCTGCAATAATGATCGGG
>CALISW010000164.1 GCA_938041655.1 uncultured Thiotrichales bacterium
TCTCAATAACTATCAGAATCGATACTCACCACGTACCGTGACAGTTTGTGGTGGGGCGACAAAGCCGTAGAAGGTATTGGTACCAAAACTACTGCCGGAAAGAGGCGCGTTACCAACATAAGTGAGATATTCTTCATCACCCACGTTTTGTCCCAGTACCGCAACGCTCCACTTATCGGTTTCCAGACCCACGCTTAAATCAATCAGACCATAAGCATCAATGGTGTAGAGAGGATCCAGATTCGGATGTACATTTTGCTCATCGGTGTAGTTATAAGCAGCCAGTGCTTTTAACATCATGCCGTTTGCACCGATCGGCTGCTCATATCGCAACGACAGGCTAGCGGTTAACTCTGGCGTGTACTGTCCATCACGGCCAGTGAAGTCACATAACTGGTTACCCTGATTACCAATCACGCCATCAGGCACCTGACGGTTATAGCAGTTTCCGTTTCGGTAATCTTTGTATTCATGATCCAGATAACCCAAAGCATAGTTCAGAGTAAAGCTGTCGCTGAGTAACCAGCGACCATCAATTTCAAAACCACGTACCTGGGTTTCGGCGGCGTTACCCACATTGAAACCGAGCGTGCCATCAAACTGTGCGATTTGAAGATCTTCGTAATCCGTGAAATACAGCGCACCGTTGAACTCCATATTGCCATCCAGCAATGTTGATTTAAAACCGACTTCAAGTGCAGTCGCTTCTTCTTCAGCAAACTCCCAGGAACCAATGTTGTTGGCACGCGCATCAAAGCCACCTGATTTAAAGCCGGTGCTGAGAGAACCGTAGACCATGACATTTTCGTTGGCATCCCATTCGAAACTAATTGACGGGGTGAACGAATCTTCACCCAGATTGCCGTCAAGGTTATGACCGGTAGGTGAGCCTAATAGTTTCAATTGCTCCGTTTGAACACCAAAGGCTGCATTGAATACGGCTGCTGCTGTTGCTGCGACAGCAGGGTTGGTAGGAACTTGACCGGTGGTGTTATCGGTGACATTCATGATGCGCTGGGCATCCTTATCTTCTGTTGTATATCTCGCGCCTGCTGTAATTCTGAAGTCATCTCTCAGGTTCCAGGTGCCTTGTGCAAAGATCGCGAACAGATCACTGCCAGCATCATAGGTACGTGAGGCAGAGGTGCCAGACACGGCGGCCAATGCTGGATTTACTGCTGGTAAAATCGAGTTACCGGGAATGATGATGTTGTCTTCATAATCGAGCGTGCTGGTTTGAAAGAAAGCACCAGCCAGCCAGTCTATATCTTCACCGCCTGGTGAAACCATGCGAACTTCCTGACTGAATTGCTCATAATTTTCAAATGCCAGCGTTTCAAAAATATTACCGGCGATAAAATCACAATCACAACGCTCTTCAATATCGTACTCAACCAATCCGGTGGTGAATTCCAGACTGTTACCATTATCGAGATCATAGCGTCCATCAAAAGTCAGATTCTTAAGTTCGTTTTGGCTATCTTCACGGGCATTGGCAGAACGGTTGCCGTCCAGGGTGGTTTCACCGATGGCAGCCTGTTGACCAACGATAACAGCAAAAATTTGATCAAAAGTCAGACCGGCAGTTGGAAATGGCGCAATGGCAGGATCATCCTGAACGATTTCAATGTTACGACCTACCGCATCAAATTTATTAAACTCCAGTTTGGCTTCGTAAGAAAACTTATCATTGACATCATGAGCAACCGTTAGTCGTAAAGCACTGTCTTCACGCGCGGTTTCATCACGCAGTCTGAAATCATTACTGGTGTAGCCGTCCTCTTCAAAGAAGCGACCGGCAAGGCGTGCGCTGAAATTATCACTCAAGGCAAATGAGTAAGCACCTTGAGCATCCAGCTTGCCAAAGTCACCGCCTTCCAATGAAACAAAACCTTCATTTTCACCCGATGGTTTTGCGGTAGTGATATTAAGAGCGCCGGCAATGGTATTTTTACCGAACAGTGTGCCTTGAGGACCACGTAGTACTTCGATACGTTCCAGGTCAAAAAATGGAGCTCGGATCAATTGCTGACGGCCATAATAAATACCATCAATATACTGGCCAACCGATTGTTCAAAACCCTGGTTGTTGCCGGTACCTATACCGCGTACGTACATTTGGGTACTGATGCCGGTTTCAGTCATTTGCAGGTTAGGTATATAGGCTTGCAGGTCTTCGATATTATCGATTCCGGCATCCTTGAGAACTTCGCCACTGACAACAGAGATTGATATTGGCACGTCCTGCAGACTTTGCTCTCGCTTTTGTGCAGTTACGACAATTTCTTCCAGCTCGGCGATAGCACTGGTACTGAAAAACAATGATGTCAGGATGACAGCCGAAATTAATTTAAGTGATTTAATGTAATGCATTTTTTCCCCCCACAATGTGGATTATGCGTGTAACTACTAAATTAGTAAGTTGATGTTTCATACAGATACTACAATCGAGTTATCATAAGCGTAATTATGTAAAATGTGAAGGATCATAGGGGCTTAAGCCTTATCATCAATGTCTGGTTTGTCTATGAAATTGAGGAAAATTAGGTTAGCTGCCGTAGATAGACAATAATCTGGTGTATCACTCGTAGTATGATTAATATTCGAATTTCAGGAGTTTGGCTGAATGCTAAATAAACTGGTTTTAATGGTTATGGTGGTGTTCATGAGTATAACCGGCTGTGCGACCGGCCCGCGCCCATTTGATAGACAAGCTGACAGTGAAAGTATGATTGCGACGGCTTTAGAAAGGCTTTCAGCTGACAAAAATTTACTGCTTACTTTTGGTGCCAACTGGTGCAGTGATTCCAGAAAACTGGCGGCTGTTTATGAGCAGCAACCATTGGCTGGTTTGTTAGCACAAAATTATGATCTCATTTTTATCGACGTAGGTCGACGAGATAACAATATGCAACTCGCTGCCGACTACAATGTACCGGTGATGGGTGGTATTCCTTCAATTGCTGTGGTCAGTAAAGCAGGTGAAGTAAAATTCTCTTCACAGGCAACTGATTTGAATAATGCTGAAAAGATGTCTGATGAAGATATTTATACCTATTTTGAAAAACTGCAGTAGAAATTTTAATGACCGATAAAGATTGGAGTGAACCAGACTGGTCTCGTGAAAAACCAAGACAGTTTTGGGACCCAAGCCGAAAGCTTATAAAATCAATTCGAGATTATCAGTCGGTGGATGAAACCAGTGTGTTGTCTAGTTTTAAGAAAAGATGGTGTGTCCTAAAACACAGGTTCTGGTCTATAGTCACTGCTGCGGATATTCCAATCAACTCCACAATTGGTGGTGGATTGTTATTAATACATCCTACGGGCATTGTTATTCATCCTAATGCAAAAATTGGAGTGAATTGTTTACTTTTACAAAACTCTACTATTACTGCAAATGTTGAGCTTGGATATCATGTCGATTTAGGAGCAGGCGCAATTGTTACTAATGGTGCAACAATAGATCATACGGTTATGATTGGTGCGAATGCAGTCGTGACCAAAGATTTTCCATCAAATACTGTTGTTGCGGGTGTTCCAGCAAAAATAATAGGCACTTGGGAAGGATCAGAACAATGATATTTAAGTTAAATCAGTTGATTATGTTTGTCTTAATTCTATTGATTAATGGGTGTAGTTCAGTTGGTAAGTTAGGTGATAATCAAAGTAATTTATTTGACAAACAAAACTACCTCACCCATGTCAAAACCCTGGCTTCCGATGAATTCGGTGGTCGCGCACCCGCAACACCTGGTGGAGAGCTGACGGTTAGTTATCTTGAAGACAACTTTAAAGCGCTTGGGCTCGAGCCGGCATTCGGAGCCAATGGTTATCGTCAACCTGTATCTCTGATGGTGATTAGTACCGATGAAGATATTGGCCTGGAATTGACGACGGAATCTAAAATAAAAACAACACTGGCCTACAAAGACGAGATGATTGCCTGGACCCGTCGTCCTGTTGAGCAGGCGTCAATTTCAGACTCAGAACTGGTTTTTGTCGGTTATGGTGTAGTTGCACCTGAATACAACTGGAACGACTATGCCGGTCTGGACATGCGTGGCAAGACTGCAGTCATACTGGTTAATGACCCGGGATATCTATCCGGTGATGACGCGTTCTTTAATGGCAAAGCCATGACCTACTATGGTCGGTGGACCTATAAGTTTGAGGAAGCAGCGCGTCAGGGCGCTGCCGGCGCGATCGTGGTTCATCAAACCGGTGCGGCAGGCTATCCCTGGGGTGTGGTGAGCGGAAGTTGGTCAGGACCGCAATATCATTTACTCGATGCTGGCGATGCTCCTTTGGCGCAAGTCGAAGGCTGGATTACCGAAGCAAGCGCCGTTAATTTGTTTGCTAATGCCGGTCAGGATTTTGCTGCGCTTGTCGAACAAGCTGGTAAAGCGGGATTTACCCCGCGCAGCCTGAACACCAGCGCCAGCATCACGCTGAATAACACCATCGCACAATCAGATTCTTACAACGTAGGTGCGATGTTACCCGGCAGTAAAAACCCTGATGAGTATTTTATTTATACGGGGCACTGGGATCATATGGGTACCGATGAATCGAATACCGAGGGTGACAATATTTATAACGGTGCGGTCGATAACGCTACCGGTACGGCCGCACTGCTCGAGCTTGCCAGAGTATTCGCCAGTCAAGCACAACGCCCGGAGCGTAGTTTACTATTTTTAGCCGTGACCGCCGAGGAGTCCGGTTTGTTGGGATCAGCTGCTTACGTTGAAAAACCTGCGGTACCATTGAACAAAACTGTTGCCGGTATCAATATGGATGGTATGTCTGTTTATGGTGCCAGTAATGATGTCGTGGTAATTGGATGGGACGCCTCTGATCTGCAAGATTATATGACTCGTGCTGCCGCATCACAGGATCGTATTTTGGTGCGTGAGCCGACCCCCGAAAAAGGTTTTTTCTATCGTTCGGATCATTTCAACTTTGCCAAGAAAGGTGTGCCGATGATGTACGCCGAAGCTGGTAATGATATTCGGGGCAAGGGTGTAGAGTGGGGCAAGCAACAACAGGCTGATTATACTGCCAACCGCTACCACAAGCCCGGCGATGAATATGATGAGAGTTGGGATATCTCCGGTATCTTTCAGGATCTCGAAATGAACTATCTGGTTGCACAGGAAATTCTAAATAGCGATGACTGGCCTGAATGGCGCCCCGGTAATGAATTTAGAAAAATTCGTGAAGCATCTCTGGCAGCTACACCTTAACAATCTAAATCAGGAATAAGCCATGTTAAATAAAAGTACCGTTTTATTATCCCTATTATTATTAATATCGGCTTGTAGCGATCAAGTTGCTAACACCTCGGTTGAAACCAGTGTTACAGATAATCCATTAATTTCTCAAGCACCCGCTGGTGCCGGCGTTTATATTATTTCGCCCGTGGATGGAGAGGAAGTGGCGACAACCTTTACGGTTATATTTGGATTATCAGGTATGGGTATTGCGCCTGCAGGAATCGAGAAAGAAAACACCGGTCATCACCATATTCTGATCGATTTAGAAGAAATGCCGGATATGAGTCTGCCATTGCCGACCACAGACAACATCAAACATTTTGGTGCTGGTCAGACAGAAACCAGTTTAACCCTGGCACCGGGTGAGCACACATTGCAGTTATTGCTAGGTAATCATTTGCATGTGCCGCATCAATCGCCGGTGATGTCAAAGAAAATCACCGTAACGGTAAAGTAAGCTTCCAATAGACTATCAAGACGGGCCAGGATGGCTAACAAGAAAAAGAAAACCAAACACAAGTCTGCGATTCTATTAAAGCCCGTTTCAGGTAGTTTGATTGGTGGCTTTGTTTTATTACTCTGCATCAGTGGTGCCTGGTTCGGTGACATGGTCAGCAACCATATGTTGGTCAAAGCATTGTTCGCTGAATGCGGCATGGTGTTGTTATTGACTTGGTGGTGGTATAGCAACCTGGGCATCAAGTCTTTTGCAGTACG
>CALISW010000165.1 GCA_938041655.1 uncultured Thiotrichales bacterium
CTTGTAGGGACACTTCCGTGTACTTCCCCAACTGTCAAACCCAACCCTGCGGTTGGGCAACATGTCTCTGACAGTTATTCTGCGGTTACTTCTTCCTGAACTTCTTCGATTACCTGCTCAAGAGGAGTCTCTTCTTCCTCAACAAGTTCGAAGGCCGCAAATTCTTCAATATCCAGTTCACCACTGGCATCCGCATCCAGTGTTTCCCAGTTCTCAGTCAACGATGGGATAACTTCAGCTTCTTCAATGCTTAAAGTCCCGCTCCCGTCAGCATCCAATGCTGCGTAAGTGTCGGCGACTGGTGCAAATTCTGTTTCGGTTACTACTTCAAGAGTTGTTTCGGCGGTTTCGATCGCCTCTTCAACCATCTCAGTTTCGCCAGCATAGGCTGACACTGCAAATAACATTGATACTGCAACTGCTGTAAGTAATGTTTTCATCTAAAGCTCCATGTAAGTAGGTAGTGCAACCCTGCACTTGGGAAGATAGATGCAACCTGCGTGCCAGTTTTTTGTAATCCCAGTGAATACGGGTACTTGTGGATGAATATTGATTGGCGGTATGATGTGTAACTGGTCCAGACGTCGCTGGTAGGCAACAGCTTAAAACAATAATTACACTAAGCTGTTGTTATTAAAGGGAATTTACGTGTCGCTATTCAGCGACAGACGTCCGTTTATCGCCTACTCTCAGGGTCTTTATCGTTATCATGGTCAAGTTGTTGTTATCTTTGGTGTTCTACAGTTACTTACAGTCGCTTACTCGCTACTGTGGTGAACACTAATGGGTCTAAATCAACGTCTCAAAGCCATCCAGCCACGTACCACGATACGTCAATTGGTATTGCTGGGTTGTTTGTTTATTTCCATACCCCTGATATTCACTATCTTTAGTACTATCTTTCGCATTGACCAGCTCTCCAGTTATTTACAGCAAGCCGTCACCAGTACAACTGACGCGGTGGATACCAGTAGACAAGTGGTCAGTACTACTCGCAATCTGGAGCGCAGTGCCGGCCAATATTCGGTGCTTAAAGACGATGAACTGAAACAACGTTACGAACAGCAACGGGTTGAATTAAATCTCGCTCGTAATTCATTGCTGCAAGCAGTTCCAGACGACGAGCTGATACGAGAACAGTTACTCCAACTGCAACAAGCTGAAGACAAGTTGTATCAACGCGTTACCGAAATTGTGAGTTCAGAAGTCCCGACTGAACTCTCGCCCGATGAACTGGGTCTGAGCAGACTGGTGCAGGACTTACCCAGTGAGGTGAACGCTCTGGTTAACTCAACCACGCGACAGGTGAATGACTCTATTCAGTCAATGATTAAACGCCTGTTCTGGCAAGCGGTATTGCTGGTGCCGTTGTTTGTATTATTGGCATTTGTGTTCAGTTATTTTGTTACTCGCCCGATGCGTTCGATGGATAAAGCAGTACGACATCTGGGTGAAGGAAATTTTGACAATAAGATTAATATCGAAGGCCCGCGAGATATGCGCGAACTGGGCCAACGTCTGGAGTGGTTGCGAAAACGTCTGACCGAGCTCGACCAACAAAAACTAACCTTTCTACACCACGTATCACATGAGTTGAAAACGCCATTAACCTCGATCCGCGAAGGGGTTGGCTTACTCGAAGAAGAAGTCGTCGGTGAGCTTAATCTGGAGCAACAGAAAGTCGCCAGCATCATCAAAGAGAACAGCATACAACTGCAGCAGGAAGTTGAAGCGCTGCTGAATTTCAACAGTGCGATTGCAGGCAACGAGGTTGATCTGGAAAATCTTGAACTATCAACCCTGATTCAGGAAACCGTTACCCAACAACGGCTGGCGGCACGCGCGCGTGGCATCAGCTTTGACATAAAAATAGAGAAACTGATCGTCTCGGGTGACTGGCAGCAACTGCGTACACTCATCAGTAACCTGCTCAGCAATGCCATTAAGTACTCACCCGACAAAGCGACCATCGAGATCAACCTGGGCATGCTGGACAAGCACGCCGTGCTGGATGTCATCGATCAGGGCCCGGGGATTAGTGATGAAGATCGTATCCGAATTTTTGAACCGTTTTATCAGGGTCAGCGCACGGCACGAGGTCATATCAAAGGCACCGGCCTTGGCCTGGCGATTGCCCATCAATATGCGCAGACCCACAACGGCACACTGGAATTACTCGACAGCAAGACAGGCGCACATTTTCGCCTGTCTTTACCCATATATGCATCTGGAGAAAACTATGCCGCTACGGCTTAAACTTACCTTGCCCGCGAGCCTGCTATTACTTAGCGCTTGTATGCCCATTGAAACTATCCGCGAAGTTCCAGCGGCGACCCAGGCCCCGAAAGAGCGGGTGGTGATTCGTGAAGTAGTGAAGCCTGAAGAGGGTTGCGGCAGTCTGCTCAGTGAATACGCTGAATTTACGCGCTACAGTGATGACACCAAACGGCAGGAAATCCGCACCATTAAAAACCGAATCAAGGCAAATGATGATGCCTGCGACAGCTTGCGCCTGGCCTTGTTTCACTCTGCCCCGGGTAAATTACGACAAACCGATGACACCATCAATGAGCTGCTGGATAGTGTTAAAAATAATCATGCCGCGCTAGGCAGCAATGATCACGCATTAATCGGTTTGCTTAAAAATGAAATGCAACACCGCAGTGTGGTGGAAAAGAAAGTAGGCCGTCATAACAGCCTGCTTGATCAGGAAAGAGCAGAAAATCGTCAATTATTACAACGTCTGGCCGAGCTTCAGCTACAATTAGACCAGCTTAAGAGTTTGGAATCTAATATTGACCCCGAGTAGTAACACCGCCGTAGCCATAGAACCCAGCGCCAGAATTCTGATCGTTGATGATGACCCGAGCCTGTTAAAACTGCTCTCGATGCGTTTGAATGCGGCGAACTATGAAGTCGAAACCGCGGCTAATGCGCATACCGCTCTGGCTAGATTACCCCAGTTCAAGCCCCAGCTGGTGATTACCGACTTGCGTATGGAAGGCATGGACGGTCTAAGTCTGTTCAAGGAAATCCAGAAACGCTTTTCATCGCTGCCGGTCATTATTCTCACTGCACACGGCACCATTCCTGATGCAATCAATGCTACCCGCAAAGGTATCTTTAGTTACCTGACCAAACCCTTTGATGCCCGCCACTTGCTGACAGTCATCGAAGAAGCGTTATTACAAAGCATTCCAATCTCTGTCAATAATGACAAGTCGGAAGACTGGCGTAGCGGCATAATCAGCCAAAGTCCGGTGATGGATGAAGTCTTGAAACAGGCTTATCGCGCGGCACAATCTGACGCGAGTATTCTGATTCAAAGCGATAGTGGTACCGGAAAAGAGTTACTGGCCAAAGCAATCCATCGCGCCAGCCAGCGCAAAGACAAACCATTTGTACCCATCAACTGTGCTGCTATACCAGACAACCTGCTTGAATCAGAATTGTTCGGTCATCGTAAAGGCGCCTTTACCGGAGCTGAGCGTGATCATGAAGGTCTGTTTTCAGCCGCTGAAGGCGGCACCGTATTTTTGGACGAAATCGGTGATATGCCGATAGAATTTCAAAGCAAGCTATTGCGCGTGCTGGAAGATTACGAAATCAGACCGGTAGGTCATACGGAATCAACGCCGACCAACGTGCGCATCATCTCGGCTACCAACCATGATCTGGATGAACAAATTTCCAATGGTCGTTTCAGAGATGATCTGTTTTACCGACTCAATGTCGTAGTGTTGGAGTTACCCACGCTATCCGAGCGCCGCGAAGATATTCCAATGCTCACCAACCACTTTCTGACTAAATTGCGCCAGCAAAACCCACGCTGTGTGGTCGATAACTTCTCACCCGAAGCCATCGAGCTGCTCGTCTCGGCACCATGGCCCGGCAATATCAGACAGCTGTTGAACGTGATAGAACAGGTTACCGTACTCAGTTCTTCTCCCATCGTGCCAGCCAGTCTGGTTGAGCGTGCCTTGCGCGGTAAGACCGGCGTGTTATTACCCTTGGCTGAAGCACAATTGCATTTTGAGCGGGATTATCTGGTCAAGGTATTACAAATCTCTCACGGTAACGTTACCCAGGCAGCACGCTTGGCACGACGTAATCGTACCGAGTTCTATCGCTTGCTCAACAAGCACCATCTCGAACCCGAAAATTTCCGCGAAAACGAATAAGCATGCAGTGTTATGTGTATCGTAGTGAGCGCAAGCCCAGCAGCTATCTAATGCTCCCGGAAAAAGATGATTTCAGCTCATTGTCGGATGAATTTCTGAAGCTTTTTGGTGAACCTGAATTTTCGTTTGAGTTTGATCTAACCCCCGAACGAAACATGGCTCAGGCTGACCCACAGGAAGTGCTCGAAAACTTTTCAGAGAAAGGTTTTCACCTGCAGCTTTCTAACGAAGACAAAGACCCGTTTGATGTATTGATTGCCGAGGGTAAACTTTAAGCCTGTGCAATCAGCTTACCGTCTTTGACATAACAACTGACTTTATACACCAGCCATAAAATCGGCAAACCAATTAATGCGGTAAAGGTAAAGAAGGTTGGGTAACCGATCTGATTGACTATCGTGCCCGAATAACCGCCAATGATTTTAGGCAACAACGACATCAAGGAACTGAAGATGGCGTACTGTATCGCGGTGAACGAAACATTGGTAAGGCTGGATAAAAAAGCAATGAATACCGAGAGTGACATGCCCTGTGCAAAGTTATCCAGCGACAGTACCAAATACAACGAACTCAAATTATTACCACTGTAGTACAACCAGACAAACAACAAATTCGTCAGTGCCGACAAGATCGCGCCTACATATAGCAATCTGATCACACCAAAACGTAATGCAAAGGCACCACCGACAAAACCACCTAATATGGTCATGATCAAACCGTAAACTTTAGACGCGGTAGCTACTTCGTTTTTGGTAAAACCCATTTCATCGTAATAAAACACATAGGCAATCATGCCGAGCACAATGTCAGAAATCCTGTATAAACCGATTAGAGCTAATAACAACAAGGCTACTTTCAACCCATAGCGATCAAAAAACTCCACCACCGGCTTGATGTAGGTATCGATGGCCATCTCACGATTAATTACACCTACTCTTACCGCTAACCACCCTACCAGCCCGGCACAAGACAGCGCTAAGCCAAGACGACCCGAAGAGACGATCAAGCCACCTAAATGCCGGTTGCCACTCCAGTCGGTCAGTGATTGTTTAATTGTGCCGGCACTATTACCAGTTACCACATAGGTAATAATTAAAGCAGCCACGATTAAGGCAAACAATAAAATAAACCTTGAGTAGTCGCTGGTTTGCCATTGCGTTTCATGACCTCGATTCACGTTGGGCTCAGCGATCAACAGGGTCGTCACCACACCGACCAACATCAATGCGGCCATAGCACCATAGGTCATTTGCCAGGCACTGTACTGATAGCCCTCTATCGAGGTTCCAAAATAAGTAGCAAGGTATAAAGCACCTGCACCTGAGGCTATCATGGCGATGCGGTAACCACACATGTACATAGTCGCCAATATGGTTTGATGGTCTGTCGATGCTGCTTCAATACGATAGGCATCAATGACAATATCCTGAGTGGCGGCACTGAAGCCCAGCGCAACAGCGGCAATTGCCATTAATCGTAATGCCGAGGTATCGACTGCCGGATCGATGCTTGCCATTAGTAATAACACAACAATGATCGCTAACTGCGCCAGCATCATCCAGGCACGTCGGCGCCCCAGCAATGTTGTTAACCAGGGTATGGGCAAGCGATCAATCAAAGGTGCCCACACAAATTTAAACGAATAGCCCAGAGCCGCCCAACCAAAAAATGTGATGGTGGATTTATCAACTTCTGCCTCTACCAGCCAGAAAGACAAGGTAGAAAAAATCAGCGCGTAAGGAACACCCGCCGAAAACCCCAAGAACAACAGCTTGAGCATGCGCGGCTCAAGAAATGCTCTGAGTATTTCTTCCCAGGAAGGTTTTACTACAGATTCAGCCATTGCCGGGGAAGGTATAATCGTAATCGATAATCAATGGCGAATGGTCTGAAAAGCGTTTATCTTTATAGACTCTGGTTTTCGTAACCATGCCTTTCATGTTCGGCGTGAGGATATGGTAATCAATGCGCCAACCCACATTATTCGCCCATGCCTGACCACGGTTCGACCACCAGGTGTATTCATGTTCTTTTTGAGGCAACTCTCTGAAAGCATCCACAAAACCGTCTTTATCAAAAAGCGTGTCCAGCCAGGCACGCTCTTCGGGTAAAAAACCGGAATTCTTTTTATTGCCTTTCCAGTTGCGGATATCTTCGTTTTTATGCGCGATATTCCAGTCACCACAAATCACGACCTCACGGCCGGACTTTTTCATCTTTTGCATTTTCTTATAGAAAATATCCATGCAACGATATTTCACTTCCTGACGCACATCGCCCGATGAACCAGACGGCATATATAAAGAAATCACACTCAAATTGCCAAAGCGCGCTTCCAGATAACGACCTTCATCATCAAACTCGGCCTTACCCAATTTTCGGATCACCTTATCCGGCTTCTGTTTGCAATACATCGCAACACCGCTATAGCCTTTCTTGAGTGCATCAACATAAAAACCATGATAGTTCTTGGGCCAGAACACCGGGTCGGTCAGTTGCTCTAGTTGGGCTTTGGTTTCCTGTATGCAGATAACATCGGCGCGCTGCCGTGTCATCCAGCTGAAAAATCCTTTGCGGGCAGCGGCACGAATGCCGTTGGTATTAGCCGTGATAATGCGCATAATCTGACTTGCTTCTGTTGCTGAATACGATAAAGTGAAGTCCATTGTACATGGGTTTCTGCTGACCGTATTTGAGTATTACTATGAATAATTACAAACAAGAATTTATTGATCTTGCGATCGAACATCAGGTGCTCAAATTTGGTTCTTTTACCCTCAAGTCTGGACGCGTTAGCCCCTATTTTTTCAATGCCGGTAATTTCTATAGCGGCACAGCTACAGCTGCGTTAGGCAAAATGTACGCGCAGGCCATTGTCGACTCTGGACTTGAAATTGATGTGCTGTTTGGTCCCGCTTACAAAGGCATTTCTCTGGCAGCAGTTACAGCCGCTGCTTTATCTGATAATCACAACATTGAGGTTGGCTGGTGCTACAACCGCAAAGAGCAGAAAAAACATGGCGAAGGCGGCAATATGGTCGGCGCTCCATTGCATGGAAAAATCATGATTATCGATGATGTCATCACAGCCGGCACGGCCATTCGTGAAGCCGTCAATATCATCAAGGATTCAGAGGCCGAGTTAAACGGAGTATGTGTTGCGCTCGACCGTGCTGAACGTGGTCAAAACAAGCTTTCTGCAATTCAAGAAGTCGAGCAGGAATTCGGCATTAAAGTATTGAATTTGGCAAGTTTGCCTGACCTGATCGATTACCTCAAAGATAAACCAGACAAGCGGGATCAGCTTAAGCAAATCACGAATTATCGGTCAAAATACGGTGTCTAAAGATAAGAAAACCGAGTTTTAGCTATTTTGAAGCTGTTTTTGCCTGTGAAGTAATTCACAGCCTGCCATTAGAAATTGGCGCTGGTACTGATTTCATGTCACATTTACAGACTGTATTTTTGTAAAATCTACAACTGCAAAAACTGATGATGACGCAAACCACATTGCCAATAAGAAAAATTGTATCTGTTTTAACTATCCTGCTGCTTATATTAGCCGCTGGAAATGTTAATGCACAACTCTATCGCTGGGTAGATGACAAAGGTCAGGTCCAGTTTGGCGATCGCATCCCGCCACAATATTCCAAGAATGGTCACGAGGTTCTATCCGAAGATGGGCGGGTAATTGAACAGGTAGAGCGCGAAAAAACCAAAGAAGAAGTTGCCGCTATGGAAGCCGAGCTGGCGCGTCAGGAAGAATTGCGTAAAGCACGTGAAGAACAAGCCCGCAACGATGCGACTCTGCTACGAACTTTCACTAGCACTGAAGATATCGACCGTACGCTTGAACAACGTGTCAGTTCTATCCAGTCTCAAATTAATCGTGATCAGGCGACCATAGGTGGTCTGGATTATGATTTACGCAGCAGTTTGCGCAAAAAGAAAAAGTACCAGACTAACGAAGAGGTAGTACCTCATCAGTTAGTGCTCAATATTAGCGAAATACGTAACCGGCTTCGTACGCTCGATGACGAGATTATGAAAAAGAAAGAACTACAGCTCGAGATTCGCACTGAGCTTTTATCTGATAAAGAACGCTTTCTGGAACTCAATAACAAAGACAACACTCAGGCCAGCAACGGCTACTAGGCATCACTCTCACATCTAGCGTTGCAATAAAGTTCCCACCCCGGCATCGGTCATCAATTCCAGTAACAAGGCATGCTGTACCCTGCCATCAATTATGTGTGCATTAACGACCCCGGAGTGAATCGCATCCAGACCACAATTAATTTTGGGCAACATGCCGCCGTGAATAGTGCCATCACTGATCAACCGTTCGACATCGTTGGCACTCAAGCCCGTGAGTAGTTTCTCATCTTTATCCAACACGCCCGCCGTATTGGTCATCAGGATTAGTTTTTCTGCGGCCAACACCGAGGCAACTTTACCGGCTACCAGATCGGCATTGATGTTATAGACCTGACCCTGATCATCAACACCAATCGGCGCTATAACCGGAATAAAACGCGCTTGTTCAAGCACACTCACCACTTCCGGATTGATACTTTCAACTTCACCAACAAAACCAAGCTGTTCATGCTCGGGCTTGTGACGATAGGGTTTGGCTTTAATGAGCCAGGCGTCTTTACCACTCAAGCCAACCGCCCTGCCGCCATGCGTATTGAGTAAATTCACGATCTGGTTATTGACCAAACCACCCAACACCATTTGTACCACTTCCATTGTCTCGTCATCGGTGACACGCATGCCATCGATAAAGCTGCTTTCCTTACCCAGCTTTTCCAGCATGTTACCGATTTGTGGGCCGCCACCGTGCACCACGACCGGGTTCAAGCCAACCTGTTTTAACAACACCACATCGCGGGCAAAGCTACTTTGCAGGTCACTATCAATCATGGCATTGCCGCCATATTTAATAACGATGGTCTTGCCGGAAAAGCGCTGAATATAGGGAAGCGCTTCGGTGAGTACGCGCGCGGTTTGCTGGGCGGTAGTTTCTTGCATGGTTAATCATTCAACGGTTACTGTGAGTTTATAGCATGACCGTTGCAGCAGGCATAGGTATCAGTCTAACTTGCTTTTATTTGAGAGACCAAATCAATTAAGTGTCTTGCCAGCTTGCCTTTGTGCATCACCGGGAATTCCTGCTCACCGTCTGGCCAATACACATGCAGGCTATTCTCTGGCTGATCAAAACCCTTACCTTTGCCAACCGGATTGGCAGCAATCATGTTCAAGTTTTTACGCAGCAATTTGTCGCGGGCATATTTTTCCATATCGCGCGTTTCAGCGGCAAAACCTACCGTAAAAGGACCCTCTTCTATGGCTGCAACGCTGGCAAGAATATCTTTATTTAACTCCAGATCCAGATGTAACTTGCCTTCGGTTTTCTTTATTTTATGGTCTTTCTTATTCGCGATTCGATAATCACCCACCGCCGCGGTCGCAATAAAAATGTCGCTGCCTTCAGCTTCAGTCATAACGGCCTGATACATTTCTTCAGCTGTTTCAACATCAATGCGTTTGACTGAACGCGGCGTTTCCTGGTGCACCGGACCAGCGACTAACGTAACAGTAGCACCTGCCTCGACAGCAGCTCGTGCAACGGCAAAACCCATTTTCCCGGAACTGCGATTGGTTAAAAAACGCACCGGATCAATAGGCTCACGTGTTGGGCCTGCTGTAATAAGTACTTTTTGTCCAGCCAGCGCACCCGTATTGAAATGGTTTTCTATATCGGTAAACAAATCTTCTGGCTCACGCATTCTGCCTGGCCCGACATCACCACAAGCCTGGTCACCATCAGCCGGACCAAACATGATTACGCCTTGCTCTTGAAGACTGGCAATATTCTCGGTGGTGGTGGGCTGCGACCACATTTGTTGATTCATTGCCGGCGCTACTGCCAACGGACTATCGCTGGCGAGACATAAGGTGGTGAGTAGATCATCAGCTCGGCCACTGGCCAGTCTCGCGATCACATTAGCGCTGGCTGGGGCAATGACAATCAGATCAGCCCAGCGAGCCAATTCAATATGACCCATGGCGGCTTCGTGTTCTGGATCCAGCAATTCCGTCAGCACTGGTTCACCGGTAAGTGCCTGAAAGGTTAACGGGGTAATAAATGCCTGACCGCCTTTGGTCATGACTACTCTGACGGTGGCACCGGCTTTGCTTAGCAGACGTGCGAGGGTGGCAGTTTTATAGGCGGCGATACCACCGGAAATGCCAAGGAGAATGTGTTTTTGTGCTAGCGACATGGATGCAACCGGTTAGTTATACCCTGCTGCATCCATTTCGCAGCGGGCTCATAGATTGAGCGTTACTTAGTCCAGTACAAATGTGATCTTTAAACGAACCACGTACTCAGTGACTTTTCCATCTTCAACTCTGACTTGCTGATCAGCAACCCAGGCACTACTAATATTGTTCAGTGTTTTGTTCGCACGACTAACGCCATTACGTACTGCATCTTCAAAACTCTTGGTTGAGCTGGCGCTGATCTCGGTAATTTTTGCTACAGACATTTTCTATCCTTGTTGGTTAGGGTTTAAGACCGCGCTAGTATAATCGTTATTGGCAATTCTGATTGTAAACTTCTAATGCTTCTGGCATCCATTCTTCGAATTGTTTGATACGAGTCTCAGGACTTGGGTGGGTTGAGGCAAACTCATCCGTCCTACCTTCAGAATTAGCATTCATTCGATCCCATAGTTTTGGTGCTTCACGCGGGTCAAAACAGGCACGCGCGGCATAGATCAAACCAATGTAGTCGGCTTCGGATTCATGGTTTCTACTGAATGGCAGCAAGATCCCGTATTGACCTCCTGCACCCATGGCGCCCATCACGGCGCGCTGAGCACCTATGTCCATACCTCCAAGTGCCATGCCAGCCGCCATTTGACCAAATTGCATTAATTTTTGATGCGCCATACGTTCGGCACCGTGCCGGGCAATCGCGTGGGCAATCTCGTGGCCCATTATCACGGCCAGACCATCGATATTTTCAGCCACTGGCAGGATGCCGGAGTAGACCGCTACCTTGCCACCGGGTAAACAAAAAGCGTTGGCCTGATCCGAATCAATCAAATTAAAATCCCAATCAAAGCCGGGATCGTCTGTCGCTGCTGCCAGCGCCAGCTTTTGACCAATGGCCTTAATCATGTCGACCGTTTCACCGGATTGAATAACATTGGAATCCGATAGAATTTGCTGATAGGACTGCAGACCCAAAGCCATCTCTTCCTGACGATCCATGTCTACCAACTGCTTACGATCGGTATAGGGCACTTTTTCCTGATGACTGAAATAGTAATAGGCAAAGTAGAGTCCAAATAAAAGGATCGGAATCCAGCGCATGCTGAACCCACCTCTTCGTCGGCGCCTGCCAAAGTTGGCTTGAGCCGGTTGTCTTCTGAATATAGGCATACTGGAAAAATAGATGCTGCCACCTTCAGATTCAAGTCTTTTAACGTAAATTATTAATATTTAATTAATTTTCATGATTGCTCAGAATTCAACTTGTGTTACATGCGATGCGCTTATAACATCCCCGCCCATGAGTACTGGTACCCTGTTAATCATTTCTGCACCCTCCGGGGCTGGTAAAACCAGCCTGGTCAAGGCTCTGTGCGAAAAGCTGGATGATATTAAGCCCTCCATTTCGCATACCACCCGCGCCCGGCGCAGCGGCGAGAACGATGGTGTTGATTATCATTTTATTGACGAAGCCGAATTCAAAAACAAACGCGAGGCTGACGATTTTCTCGAATCAGCACGCGTGTTTGATCATTACTACGGCACCTCGCATGAAGCTATCGATCAAACACTCAACAGCGGTTCCGATGTAGTGCTGGAAATCGACTGGCAAGGGGCCCGACAAATCAATAAAAAGCTGAATACCGCTGTCTCGATTTTCGTCATGCCACCCAGTCTGGCCACATTAGAAGAGCGCTTGCGTAAACGCGGTCAGGATGATGAAGCTGTGATTAGCCGACGCATGAAGGCTGCCACACTGGAAATGGTCCATTATGACGAGTTCGATTATTTGATCTTTAATGATGATTTCGAGGTCGCATTAAGCGAGTTATCCGCCATTGTTCTGGCTGAACGCTGTAAAACAGACAAACAACAGGCTAATAATCGACCTTTGATCAAAAGTCTGTTGGCATAAGCTCTGTTTTTACTTACAATTCGTCCTTCACATTATTGAATTTGTTCAGGGTCCAGCATGGCACGTGTCACCGTAGAAGACTGTATTGAAGTTATTAACAACCGTTTTGAAATGGTATTATCCGCCGCGCGTCGCAGCCGGCAGCTCCTCAATGGCGCCGAGCCAAATCTTGAGTGGGAAAATGACAAACCTACAGTCATGGCATTGCGTGAAATTTCTGAAGGCATAATTACTAAAGATGTGCTCGATGAAGCAGAAAATCTTAACGTGATGTCTATTGAAGAAACTGTCGCCGCAGAAGAGACCGAAAGCAATCTCAGGTTCTAGTGTCAGCGGTAACCCCTGACCAGAACCCCTCCACTACCAGTCTGTTTAGCCGGTCAGCCGGCAGCACAACAAACGAACGCTTCCTGATCAGCGACTTGTGTCGCATGCTCGAGACGTATCTTGAGCCGGAGAAAATCAAACACATCACCCAGGCCTATCTGGTCAGTGAGGCTGCCCATGAAGGTCAGTCACGCCAATCCGGCGAAGCCTACATCAATCATCCGCTGGCGGTGGCACGCACCATGGCAGAAATGCGCATGGACGCCGAATCAATTATGGCAGCCATCCTGCATGATGTTATGGAAGACACGCCAGTCAGCCGCGAACAACTGGTTGAAGAGTTTGGTGAGGTGGTTGCGTCATTAGTAGATGGCGTCAGTAAACTCAGTCACCTGAAATTTGATTCCAAGGTAGAAGCGCAGGCAGCCAGCTTCCGTAAAATGATGCTGGCGATGACCAGCGACGTGCGCGTCATATTGGTCAAGCTAGCAGACCGTTTACACAACATGCGCACGCTTGGATCTTTGGCTCCGGAAAAAAGACGCCGGATTGCGCGCGAAACTCTGGAAGTCTATGCCCCGATTGCACAACGACTGGGCATGAACAATTTTCGCCGCGAGCTTGAACGGCTGGGTTTTCAGGCACTACACCCGATGCGTTACCGCGCCATTCACGCCGGCGTAGAACGCTCCAAGAGCCGCTATACCGAACTGTTGGGAAAAATTGAAATCAATCTTAGTGACCGTCTGGAAGAAATGGAGATTCAGGGGCGGATACAATCCCGCGAAAAAAATCTCTTCAGCATTCATCAAAAAATGCGCGACAAGAAACTATCCTTCCAGGAAATACATGATGTGTTCGCGCTGCGCATTGTGGTTGAGGATATTGATACCTGCTACCGCACACTGGGGGCTTGTCATACTTTGTACAAACCCATACCCGGTCGCTTCAAAGACTATATCGCCATCCCCAAAAATAACGGCTACCAATCTTTGCACTCGGTAGTGATTGGTCCCGGCGGTGCTGAAGTAGAGATTCAAATCCGAAGCCATGACATGGACCGCATCGCCGAAGAAGGAATCGCTGCCCACTGGTATTACAAGAGCGAAGAGGACCAGGAAACACCGGCACAAAGACGAACCAATGAGTGGCTCAAGAGCCTGTTGGAATTACAACAAAACACGGGTAATGCGCTAGAGTTTTTCGAGAACGTCAAAATTGATCTGTTTCCGGATGAGGTTTATCTGTTTACGCCTAAAGGCGAGATCATGTCACTGCCACGCGGTGCGACCGGATTGGACTTCGCTTATGCCGTGCACACTGACATTGGTAACTCCTGTGTCGCGGTCAAAATTGATAAATACCTGTCATCACCCAGCACGCTACTTGAGAGTGGGCAATCCGTTGAGGTAATTACCGATAAGAAGATTCATCCGAATCCATCCTGGCTGAATTTTGCGGCCACCGCCCGGGCCCGTTCCAGTATTCGTAATTATTTAAATCAACTGGAAAAAGACGAAGCGATAAACCTTGGTAAGCGTCTCTATAAGAAAGCTATTCGAGCACAAGCGGGTAAATACGTTGAGGCGCCGAAGGACCGTATGCAAAGCCTGTTGAAGAGCTACCAATACTCCGATAAGAATTCGTTGTATCGCGCCATTGGTCTGGGTAAAAAACTGGCCGTATCGGTAGTCGATGATTTATTTGGCAAAAAGAAGAAGTACGTAGAAACCCAGGAGCCGTTTGTGATCAAAGGCTCTGAAGGCGTGGTGCTACTGTTTGCCAAATGCTGCAGCCCCGTGCCAGGTGATGCCGTAATCGGTATGATGAGCAAAGGACGTGGCATGGTAGTACATCGTCAAGAGTGTCCTAACATCAGCCAGTATCTGGATAATCATGACCGCAGCATGCCGGTCGAATGGAACAATGAAACCACCGGCACCTTCCATGCCGCGATTCGTTTGCAGACACGTAACAAACCCGGTGTCATGGCAACCATCGCCGCCGAGCTTGCGACCCAAGACTCAAATATTGAAAATATTATTTTCGAAGATCGAGATAGCCTGTCGTCACAGATTACCTTTATGGTTAGTGTCACCGACCGACAGCATCTGGCGCAAATTATTCGCAGGCTTCGCAATATTCCCGAAGTCATCAGAATACATCGCCCCTATACCTAGAGAATCATTATGACTCGAACCATTGTGCAAACTGATGCTGCACCCAAGGCGATCGGCACTTATTCTCAAGCAGTGGATATTGACGGGGTAGTGTATTTATCAGGGCAGACCCCGATGGAGCCCAACACAATGGAGCTGGTAGCTGGAGATTTTCGTGCCCAGGCTGTACAGGTATTCGAAAACCTGAAAGCTGTCGCTGAAGCAGCCGGTGGTAGTTTGAATGATGCAGTAAAACTCACTATTTACATGACCGACCTGAATGACTTTGCCACGGTTAACGAAGTCATGGCCACATTCTTTGATCAACCCTATCCAGCACGCACAACCATACAAGTTTCAGCTTTACCCAAAACAGCTGATGTTGAGATAGATGCGATTCTTAAACTATAAGCAGCAATCGTTTGACCAATCAGGATTCAATTTTATTAGAAAACGTAACCAGCCTTAAAGGTGTTGGTCCCAGTGTCGCTGAAAAACTGGCGAATCTACACCTGCATACTATTCAGGATGTTCTGTATCACTTACCCACCCGTTATCAGGACCGTACCCGGGTGTTACCAATCGGCAGCCTGCAACTTGGCGTGGAGTGTGTTGTCGAGGCTGAGATTCAACACGCAGAAATAAAGTTTGGCAGGCGCCGAATGTTGCTGGTACGAATTGCTGATGGTACCGGGCCTTTATTATTGCGCTTCTTTCACTTTAATCGCAGCCAGCAGGATCGGCTGCAATCCGGTGATCGCATTCGTTGTTTTGGTGAAGTGCGTAAAGGGGGTGCCACCCTTGAAATGGTTCATCCTGAATATAAGATTCTAGGTAGTGAAGAAATCTCTGCAGTAGAAGAAACGCTGACCCCGATCTACCGAACTACCGATGGCGTGCATCAAGCCACATTACGTAAGCTGACCGACCAGGCTCTACTGAGTGCGCATCAGGTGCAGGAATTAATTCCGGCAGAATATTGTCCCGACCAATATCAGTATCGATTAATCGATGCACTGCAAATGGTACACAGGCCGCCACCGGATGCAGATGTTAGCCAACTAACTGCTGGTATACATCCAGCGCAACAACGACTGGCGTTTGAAGAGTTATTGGCACAACTCTTGAGCTTGAAGAAGTTACGCCAACGTATCAGTTTGAACCCATCATTCCCAATGACCGCTAAAGCCAACCTCAGAGAGCAATTTCTTGGGGGTCTGCCCTTTACGCTGACCGGAGCACAGCAACGGGTTGCCGAAGAAATAAGCGATGATTTGGAACAAAACACCCCGATGATGCGACTATTACAGGGTGATGTAGGCAGTGGTAAAACGGTGGTCGCAGCACTGGCATGTTTGCAAGCTATAGAGGCGGGATACCAAACTGCTGTGATGGCTCCAACAGAAATTCTGGCTGAGCAGCATTATCAAAATTTTCGTGAGTGGTTTGAGCCACTAGGCATCAAAATCTCATGGCACACCGGCAAGTTAAAAGCAGCGCAACGGCGTGAGATGCAGGAACTGATCAGCTCAGGAGAATCACAACTGGCAATCGGCACGCACGCCCTGTTCCAAACAGATATTGAATTTAATAATCTTGGCTTGTTCGTGATCGACGAGCAGCATCGCTTCGGTGTGCAGCAGCGCATGGCACTGCAACAAAAAGGCGAACGTGATGGACATCTGCCACATCAATTGATTATGACCGCTACACCCATTCCTCGAACCCTGGCGATGACTGCCTATGTTGATCTGGATTTGTCTATCATTGATGAATTGCCCCCGGGTCGTAAACCGGTAACCACTACTGTTTTGTCGGTGGAGCGGCGTGAACAGGTTATCGAACGTGTGGCACAAGCTTGTAGTCAGGGTCAACAATGTTACTGGGTTTGCACCCTGATTGAGGAATCCGAAGTACTACAATGCCAGGCTGCCGAAGAGGCCTATGAATATTTACAACAAACATTACCTGACCTGAAAGTTGGCTTGATTCACGGGCGCATGAAGCCTGCTGAAAAAGAACAGATTATGAGTGCCTTTAAAACCGCCGAGCTTGATCTGTTGGTAGCGACCACTGTGATCGAGGTCGGTGTTGATGTGCCTAATGCCAGTTTGATGGTGATTGAAAACGCCGAGCGACTGGGTTTATCACAATTGCACCAACTGCGCGGTCGGGTTGGTCGTGGCAGTACCGCCAGTCATTGTTTGTTGATGTATCGCGCACCGTTATCAGCCAATGGCAAAGAACGTCTTGCCGCCATGCGCGCAACCAATGATGGTTTCAAGATCGCTCAAATCGATCTGGAGTTACGCGGGCCCGGTGAATTTCTTGGTACGCGTCAAACCGGATTGGTGGAATTTAAAATCGCTGACTTATTGCGCGACAAAGACTTGATACCTGAAGTCCAATCTGTCTCTGAGGTATTACTGGAGAGCTATCCGAAGCAAGTCGATGCGATAATAGCGCGCTGGCACGGTGAAAAACTGGTCTATCAACAAGTCTAGTCTGTATTTGTTTGATTGCCACTAAAGGCGCCATCAATGTCCAGATACTCTAACTCTGCAGCGCTGGATTCGCGCCCGAGTACTTCATTGCGATGAGGAAAGCGACCGAACTGCTCAATAATCTTTGCATGGTGATGGGCAAACTCTGATTGTTCTTGTAGACCGGCCTCTGCAAACATCTCTATCGATAACTGATGGTCTTGAAGGTCTTCACTGTGCATCAATGGCATAAACAAAAACCGGCTGTGGTTTGCATCTAACTCCCGATAAAGAGTAGTTTCGATGGCGTGTTTGCATATTTCGACCGCGCGTTCATCGCTAGCGAAAGCTTTGCTTTTTCCACGATAAATATTACGCGGAATCTGATCCAGTAAAATGCATAAAGCCAAACACCCGGAGGCACTATCACGCCACTCATCAAGCTCTCCAGCTGTTGCAGATTTCAATAGCGCTTCGAAGTTTTCTTTTAGAAGTTGATCAAATTCAGGGGTTGATTTGAACCAGCGTTTCCTGGTTTCAGGAGCGTGCCAAAACGCTATGATTTCTTCAGGCGTCATTCTTCTTCATCTGTGTCTACGGGCTTTTGTTTTAGCGGATCAATCAAATGGCGTAAACCATTACTTTGAATTTCCAGTGACAAGGCCATCAGTAGGCCGAGCTGGCCTTTGGGAAAACCTTTGTGCTTGAACCAGATTAAATAGGGCACCGGTATGTCGATAAGTAGTCTGCCTGCGTGCTTGCCAAAGGGCATGGTATAACTGGCCAACAATACCAGATCTTCTTTTTCAAACATCCCGTTGTAGACTCAGGATTAATGCCGAAGTGTCTTTTTGTGCGTGCCCTTGTTCTACCAACTGTTCATATCTCGCCAATACATCACTAGCCAGATTGAGCTTGGTATCACTTTGCTCTGCTTGCGAGACACAGTAGCCCAGGTCTTTAACCATCCATTTCAAGGCAAAACCAAAATCAAATTCACGCTGGTGCATAGTGCGACCACGATTATTCATTTGCCAGGATTGCGCAGCACCGCCGGAGATCGCCGACAAGACCTTTTCCAGATCCAGGTTTTCCGCTTCGGCAAATTCAATACCTTCCGATAAGCCCTGCAAAATACCAGCAATACAAATCTGATTGACCATCTTGGTCAACTGTCCGGCACCGGTTGAGCCGATATGGGTAATACTGGCGCAGTAGGTTTCCAGAAAGGGCATAACCTTTTCAAGCACTGCTTCATCACCACCCAGCATGCAAGTTAACTTTCCGTTCCTGGCACCCTCTTCGCCACCGCTCAATGGTCCGTCCAAAAATCCAAGTTGTCGTGCTGAACATGCGTCTGCCAGTTCGCGCGCCAATATCGCTGAGGTAGTGGTGTGGTCGACTACAATTGAGCCCGGCTTGAGAGCTGCAATAACACCATCATCTCCAAGCAAAACCTGACGTACATCTTCATCACGACCGAGACAGGTAAAAACTATATCTGCACCTGCTATTGCTTCAATGAGATTTTCAGAATAATCGAGTGAATATTGAGCCGCACATTGCTCGGCTTTCTTCGTGGTCCGGTTCCAGACCATGATTTTTGCCGACAACCTGGTAGCTAGGTGACCCGCCATCGGATAACCCATTGCGCCGAGACCAAGAAAAGCAACTTTTTGCATTAATTAAGATCCGCTGCGTAATCACGCAATATGTCAAGGTCGACTATGTCCAGTGTCTTTTTATGAGTGCGCATCAAATACACTTTTGGCGCCATGCCATTTTGATGTGCTTCAAGCCAGCGTGCGGCACACAAACACCAGCTATCGCCCGGCTTAAGCCCCGGAAAATTATAGGCCGGCATTGGAGTACTTAAATCATTGCCACGAAAGCGTGAAAACTCCAGAAACTCCTGGGTCACTTTTACGCAAACAGTATGAAAACCTGTATCTTCTTTACAGGTATTACAGTGACCATCCCTGAAGAACCCCGTGACCGGGTCTTCACCGCAGGCGATGAGTTCTTCGCCTAGAACATTGATTGAATCATCGGCCTGCATAATTACTCCTTGAGTAGCGCAACGAATTCGACATGGATCAAGTCAGCTCCATCGTCTTCATTAAACTCACGCAACTTGATTTGATTCCACTCTTCATTCTCATTAAAGTCCTGCAATTGATCCAGCTGACCGCAATACAACGCGGTATATTTAAAGTCACCGCTTGGTCGTTGCATGTGGACTAATCCAGCAAACGCAAGTTTGGATAGTTCTTGTGATGACTCTTCAGCAAGCTCACGATGTGCGCACTCCATAGGGCTTTCATTTGCTTCAATACGGCCGCCAGGTAACTCCCATTGCTCTCGATTTTGATTAAAGCCGAAAAGCGTATTTTGACCAACGCTGATAATTATCACAGACGCGGTAACCGGTTGGTGTTGTGCCAGTAATTCCTGCTCATCACCCTGAATAAAACCGTGCAAGGTATACCCAGACTTGTTAACTATTTTCAATGAGATCCCTTAATCACATCATCATTTTTCGGATAATCGAAGTATACCAACTCTGTATTTTCAGGCTTTAAATCTGTCCAGTGTTCAGCTTTTGAAACAAGTTTTAATAATCCACAGGTGGGTACATTAGCAATCGCTTCTAGTGAAAACTGGTTTGCTAATACTGTATAAGCAGGGTTATGCCCGACCAGCATGATCGATGCTTCAGTATCATTGAATTGCCTGACTATATGCAGCACTTCCTGCGCATCAAAGGTGTAGGCTTCCGACAATCGCCTGACATCTTCTTGAGCGATTCCAATTTCACCAGCAACCAACAAAGCTGTGGTGGTGCCGCGCACCGAAGAACTACAATGAATCACACCAGGAATTTCTTTACGTTCTAACAATCGCTGACCCATCAACGGTGCATCGCGACGACCACGATTATTCAATGGCCGCTCGTGATCGGTTGGCACATCGGATTGCCAACTTGATTTTGCGTGGCGCATCAGAAACAGCTCAAGCATGACTATTCCAGCTCATCAATATATTGTTGAAATCTAAGATTGTTTGGGTTGGCTGGATTCAACAGGATGGAATTTTTCATGTGTGGCAACGCCGCATATTTATTATCACCATTGGAAATATAAACCACCGCCTCATTGGCTTCCATCACTGCATTTAAAGGGTACTTACTGGTATACAGCCGGTACCAGCGATGTACATCGTCTATCTGCTTCAGTTCTGCTGCAGTGGTATGCAGTCTTTCCAGTGTGAGTGGATGCTTCAATAATAATTCATCGGGCTGATTTGCCAGTCGTGTATATATCTTCTGAATTTCAGGCTGGTCATTGTTGGTGCTGGCCAACACCATCGCCAATATATCCGTGGTGTAATCGCCCGCGGGAGCCATGGCATACATTTTGGGTAAATAGGCTTGCGCTTCATCAAACTTGCGCATCTCGGTGTAACTGCGCGCCATTGCACCATTCACTTCATATTCATCTGGCCAGTAATCATAGATACTGCGCAATACATTTAGATTTGCCGGGTATTTCTTAATAGCGAAATATGCCTTGGCAGTATCTTTGAGCAAGGTTTGATATTCAGGATGATAAAACCAGCCATCAAAGATAATCGGCTTTTCCCAACCGACATCTTCACGATTGGC
>CALISW010000166.1 GCA_938041655.1 uncultured Thiotrichales bacterium
GCACCATTAATTGCTGCACTGGCAATTGTTTTCAGCATTGTATTTGCAGCTTTATCAGACTGACGATGCATTTCGTCAGCAACCGTCTTCAGGGTAAACACTAAATTAGTGCCGGTATCACCATCAGCTATTGGAAACACATTAATATTATTCAAATGTTCACGACGATGTGTGACATTCGCAATACCGGCAGCAAGAGCTTTGGAGACACGAACACCATCCAGGTAAGAAATAGCACTGGAGTTATCAATCATTACTATGTTCGAATTTCACAAAACTTGGCATCACGAATCATATTGAACTAATCAAGCTTGGACAGATAACACAGACTATGAATCTTGATCTTTAGCCAGACCAACCACTGCGATTTTTTTACCATCCGGGCTAACTGCGATACGGTTAGCACTTTTCAATCCATGATCGGACAAATCAGCAAGCAATTGCCATCCATTTTTAGAATCCTCCATCCAGTAATACAAGGCTGTACCTTCAATTTGCACGATCGCACCATTCGGAGTCCAGGCGTAATTTGCATTATTACCTACAATTTCAGTTAAAGGTCTCACCGCTTTTGTGAGCGGGTTAAGCTCTTTTATCCATACGGTGCCGTTAGCCTGCCGATGCACATAACTGAAATTATCTGTCCCCGGAATGAGATGCGGCGTGGCCGGTACTGCGTTACCGGAAACATAATGATAAGTTTCTTTTGCCGCATTCGTCAGGGTGACGCTATAGCCGTAACGCGACCAGAATAAAATATCACCTGAACGTAAATTGCGAGCGAAGTACCCAACTGGTTCTTGTAATCCGGAAGCTTCAAAAGACCACTGGGGATTGTCCTCATCTCCACGCGCAGCTTGCCAGATAGAGCTATTACGTTCAGACACAAAAGAAACTATTTTGTTATCAAGAGACGGTGTTGGTGAAAACTCCGACGTCTTAGAATTGGTGAGCCGTTTATGATCGCCGGTACTTATTAAGTATTCATAAATATCAGTTTGATTACCGTTGTTTCTGGAATACAAAAATGTATTACTGCCCTTAGTGAAATAAGGCTGATTATCATAACCTGGTCGATTGCTGACATTCAGAGGGTTATTCAACACAGCGTTCTTATTTTCCGGATCAAAATCGAACAAAAATATATCTGTCTCAGGAAAATCACTACTTGGAGCTTCTTGAGCTGTTGCACCACCTTCTTCAGCAAAGCAGTTAATAGTTACGCTAGCCAAAACGAATAAAACCAAAACCACATTCACTAATATTTTCAATTCGTGCTCCTAATTTGAACCCGGTTCTAAAGATCATTCAGTATATGCTAGATATAGAAGCAAATCTCACATCAAAAAGTTGCATTTTTTATTAGCTATACGAATTTTCAAAGTAAATACACGCTACATAAATTTGATTGAATAGAGTGTCTACAATACCACTCGAGTATCGTACTATTTACAGTACACAAGGAATCCTGAAGATAAAATGACATTATTCTCAAAAGAGATGGCACCTGTTCGGCGATACAAAGTTGTTTTTTACAACGCAGTTAAAATCATACTGATTTTAGCAATTCTCTCGGGCTGTAATAGCAGTACTCTAAGAGTAACATCATCAAGTCAGTGGGATACCCCTTATCTGTATATTCTTGGCGTGATGCAAGATGCCGGCTTTCCTCAAGCGGGCTGTCTGGCACCACACTGCATGCCTGCCTGGCAAGATCCAGAATTACGCCGGGGTGCGACATCACTGGCTTTGATCGATCCAACAGCACAGAAAAAATATCTATTTGAGGCAACTCCAGATTTTCCTGCCCAATACTATGATCTTGAAGTAGAAGCCCCCGACAACCAGTATGAGCTATCAGGTATATTTCTTACGCATGCGCATATCGGGCACTACAGCGGTTTAATGTTTCTCGGTCACGAAGCGATGGGAGCTACAAATATCCCTGTCTTCACTATGCCAAAAATGGGGCAGTACCTGCGAGAGAATGGCCCCTGGAGTCAGCTCGTAAGCTACCAAAATATTCTTTTACAACCGCTGGCAGATGCACAACCACAAGACATTGACTCAATTCAGGTTACTCCTTTTCTTGTGCCGCACCGTGATGAGTATTCAGAGACAGTCGGCTATCGAATTGACGGGCCAAATAAGTCAGCACTTTTTATTCCAGACATCAATAAATGGACTGCGTGGGAAACTGACCTTGCCACACTCATCACAACGGTCGACTACGCACTTATTGACGCAACATTTTTCGATGACCAGGAATTACCCGGCCGCGACATGTCAAAAATACCGCACCCGTTTGTGACTGAAAGTATGGATTTATTAAAAGATCTGTCGCAGCATGAACGCACAAAAATCTGGTTTATTCATATGAATCACACCAATCCATTATTGAACCCCGATAGCCCACAAGCCGATCGGGTTAATGATGCCGGTTTCAATATTGCGACTGAAGGATTGCGTCTGTTTCTATAATAAATTCCCTTTGGAGAATCTAACGGAACATACGAACTTTAGATAACTAACTTCTATTTCTGTTATCAGCATTACCCCAATCTTCTTTGATTTTTTTAGATACCACTAGAAAGCAAATAACTGATGGAATACATATCAAACAGGAAACTGACAATGCATAACGAATCGCAATTTCTTTTGAAGAACCAGTTTCAAATACATCAATCATGAAACCGGTGAACGTGGGACCACCTCCTAAAGCAATCATATTCAAAATAAAGAAAAACAAGGCAGTTGACATCGCTCGCATACTTATTGGAGCCAAGGTCTGAGCAATGGCAAAACTTGGGCCCAGATACATGCCAATAAAAAATAAAAAGAAGGTTGCTGCTGCCAAATGCATAGGTACCGTTGGTACCCAGAGTGAAATCAAAGCCATCAACATCGACACGCTAATGGTTATGGCAGGAATCCAGCCATAAGCACGTACATCCTTAGACCCCCAAATATCAGCGCACTTGGCACCTATGTAAGTACCAGCAACATAGGTTGTGCCGTTAATGACGCCCAAAATCATAATAACCGTTTTAAAATTAAAATCGGGATCAAGTAATACAATGTATTTGGTTTGAAAACCCGAGTATGAGTAAGCCATAAAAGAACCAAATGCGATACCTAATGCCATGAACCACCATGATGGTATTTTGAGAAGCACCTTCAATGACTCTAAAAATGGAGGTTTGGCAATTTCGGCGCTTGTGTCTAACTCCATGGCACCTCGTTCTGGCTCACGCAACACCAACCGAACAATTACAGCCAATACAATCCCGGTTATTCCGAGAATAATGAAAATTCGTCGCCAGTTAACGGTTGACGGATCAGAGCCAATCAAAGTTGCGGTGATAAAGTAGGCAGACATAATACCAAGCGGTATACCGGTAGAATAAACGCCTAAGGCTCCAGCTCTTTCGTATTTAGCGTACAAATCTGAAATAATAGAATGCGACGGAGGACTTCCACCTGCCTCGCCAATGCCGACACCCATACGAGCAATACCAATCTGTAAAAAATTAGTCGCGAACCCGGTCAATGCAGTAAAGCCACTCCATGTCGCCAAAGAGATAGAGAGTATATTGACGCGATTATAGCGGTCAGCTAACCAGGCAATAGGAATCGCCACGACCGTATAAAAAATCGCAAAGGCCAGTCCAATCAATAGTCCGAGTTGGGTGTTACTTAAATCCAAGTCCTTCTGAATGAATGGAGCTAAAATCCCTAATATTTGTCGATCTATAAAGTTGAAGCCATATACGATCGTTAATAAGAGTAAGGCAAAGCTTCGATAGCTTTTATTCACCTCTTGTACCTGTGGCATAGCCCCTCAAGATAGGTGGTTTGAGTGTGTACACAATATACCTATATAAAAGATCTTATTCGACCTACTCAATGATTACGAGAACAATTCTCGGCAAACCCGGGTATTATTTTTATCTGGCGGAGAAAGTCTGCCATCTCTTACTAAGTCATGGATTTACCGTTACAAACAACACGGAAGTTCTCGCTCAATAGGACTGGGTTCTGTTCATGATGCTTCGTTTGCTGAGGCACGCAAACTGGCTGATGATGCAAGGTCGCAAAACTGACCTCTTTTATTCTAAGCCCCGAAATCTATTAAAACTCTCTCCTGTGTGACATAGACTGTAGAGAAGTGTGCACTAATCGATCTTCTAGGCACAATCAATTTCGCTGTGACACAACATCATAATACCTTGAAGTGTATGCTGTCATTCCACGTGACCTATACTAAGCAGTGTCGCCGTCCTAATGTAAAAGGTATATAGCATGATGCACCTAGAAGATTTGAAAATTATTGGGATGGATAGCAACAGACCTCCCCTAATTAAAAATGTACCCTATATAGATTTAGTATTTACATTATCTGAAAAAGCCAGTGAGTCTTGGTGTAAAAATTTCAATGCCTTATTTTCTAAGGATGAAAATAAGGCGAGTATTAATCTTAAGAACTCTATATACATTGAGTCATGGGTGAAAACCATGGATAAAATCCCTGGACATCTAGACATGCTGAAGATTAAAGTAAATGAATGCAATGAAATACATAAACTTGAACAAAAAGCCATTGCTGAAGCAACATCGAATAAGAATAAATCAAGTAAAGAAGAACAAGGACCTCAAGGTCAATTAAATAAAATCATTTCACAACTTGATTTTAGTTAGCCCACACTTTCCTCAAGGCAAAAAAATACCCGGTAAAACCGGGCATTGTTTTATCTGGCGGAGAGAAAGTCCGCCGCACCGCTAATCATTAAGAAAACTCATAGTGGTTCTATAGTGACCGATGTGGTCCGTTATTGTCACTTTACTCATTGTTTTTATTGTAGTTTTTATGTTTCTCTTCGTTGCTTTTTGTGATGT
>CALISW010000167.1 GCA_938041655.1 uncultured Thiotrichales bacterium
CCACCCGTTTTTTTCTTGGCTGATCTACGTCTGCCTTTGCCCTGCCCTTTGGGCTTGGGTTTTCCAGCGCCACCTTGACCGCGTTTTTTGTGCGTACGCTTTTTTTGCCCTCGTTTTGGTTTAGCCTTTGGTTTGGGTTTATCCGTCGGGGCAAAACCGGGTAGCGTTTCTTTGGGGATTTCTCGTTGCAGTAACTTCTCGATATCGGCCAGCAACTTATACTCATCAACACAAACGAGCGAGGCTGCCTCACCCTCACTGCCAGCCCGGCCAGTACGACCGATGCGATGCACATAATCTTCCGGGACATTGGGCAAATCATAATTGACCACATGTGGTAAATCGTGAATATCAATACCGCGTGCTGCGACATCTGTTGCTACCAACACCTGGGTTTTGCCCGCTTTGAATTCTTTCAATGCCCGCGTGCGCGCTCCCTGAGACTTGTCTCCATGGATTGCCAGTGACGGTATTTTAGCTTTATTGAGCTGCTGTGATAAACGGTTCGCTCCATGACGGGTACGAGCAAACACCAGCACCTGATGCCAGTTTTCATCCTTGATTAAAAATTCGAGCAAGGCGCGCTTCTGACCGCGATCAACCAGATAGGCTTTTTGCTCAACCGTATCGGCAGCAGCATTTTCTCTGGCTACTTCAATCAGTTCGGGTTTTTTTAGAAAGCTGTCAGCGAGCGCTTTTATTTTGGGCGCAAAGGTCGCCGAGAACATCAGGCTTTGTCGTTCTACGGGCAACAGTTTAATAATTTTTTTGATGTCGTGAATGAAACCCATGTCCAGCATGCGATCAGCTTCGTCGAGCACCAATATTTGTACTTTGTTTAATTTGATCGTGCCCTGATTAACATGGTCTAGCAATCTTCCGGGTGTGGCGACCAGAACATCAACCGGGCTCTTGAGGCGATGAATTTGCCCTCCAATCTTTACCCCGCCGAAAACCACCATCGATTTTACAGGAGTATGGGCGCCATAATCTTTGACGCTTTGTTCTACCTGCGCTGCCAACTCGCGGGTGGGTGTAATGATCAACGCACGAATAGGCCGTTTACCACGCATTGGTCGTTGTAATAAATGCTCAATGATTGGCAGACAAAAGCCTGCGGTTTTACCGGTACCGGTTTGAGCGCCTGCCAATACATCACGACCTGACAAAACGACAGGAATCGCTTGTTCCTGAATCGGAGTTGGCTCTGTATAACCCTTTTCTTTGAGGGCGCGAACCAAAGGCTCAGATAATCCGAACGAAGCAAAGGACATGTTTAATCTCTTGTGTAAGTAGTTGGATGGATCAATTGTCCATCGGCGTCGAATCATAGCAGAAGCAAGGATCAAGGTAGCAACTAAACTCCTTTAAAATTACCAGCAATCTACTGAATCAACTTATACTGACACCTGAGTTAAAATGAACTGTAAAACCAACGTTTATGTCACGTCTCACCACCTGGGTTAAATCAACCAGTAAACGAAATCGCTTCTGGATTGTCTGTTTTATCCTTACCGTGATTGGTTATTGCTTGCCAGACCCGGCGACCATACCTGTCTCAGGCGCATCATCTTCCGACTGGAACCCACAATCATTCTGGTTTTATCCATGGGGGAAATCCGGCACCCATAAAGGCATCGATATTTTTGCAACCGAAAATACTGATGTGATTTCAGATGGCTACGGAGTTGTCACCTTCGCTGGCGAGCTAAGCGCCGGTGGTAAAGTGGTTCTGGTGTTGGGGCCGCGTTGGCAAATGCATTATTATGCCCACTTGAGTCAGCAACACGTGCATGAAGGCATGCTGGTAAAAACCGGCCAGCTACTGGGTGAAGTTGGTACTACTGGCAATGCAGCCGGGAAAGACCCACACTTGCATTACAGTGTAAAATCAATCCTGCCTCGACCCTGGTTAATACGATTTGATGAACAAGGATATTTACGAATGTTTTATCTGGACCCAGCAACTCGATGGAATAAAAAAGGCACATCATGAACAACAAACAAACCCCCAGCTGCGACGATCCAGTAGAGGAAAATGTACGGAGTGTTGAGCAAGCCCTACAGAGCATTCTAGCTAGTTGCACAGCAGTGACCCGGCAAGAATCTATTAAAATAGAAAACACTGTAGGTCGAGTTCTGGCAAACAACATTACCTCCAGCATTGATGTGCCGGGTCACACCAACTCTGCCATGGATGGTTATGCGGTCGCTGCTGCGGATCTACCTGAATCTGGAACCAAGCTGTTTCAACTGGCTGGTAAATCTCTGGCAGGCAGTGCGTTCGAAGGTACTATTTCCAGTGATAGTTGTGTGCGGGTAACCACCGGGGCAGTAATGCCTACTGGAACTGATACTGTCATTATGCAAGAACATGTCAGCGTCATAGATGATCACGTTGAAATAGATGATCGTCATCGTGCGGGGCAACACGTACGACTGGCCGGCAATGATATTGCGACTAACACCCAGGTGCTCGACCAAGGACGTCGACTCACAGCAGCCGACCTCGGCGTGCTAGCCTCAATCGGAATAACAACTACAGATGTTCTTGTCCGACCAAAAGTCTGTTTTTTCTCCAGCGGCGATGAGCTCAAGCCACCCGGTCAGAAACTCGCACACGGTGAAATTTATAACAGCAGCCGTTATTCCATTGGCGCTCTTGTTGAGCAGGCTGGTGCAGAGTTACTGAGCGCTGAAATTCTTCCTGACCAACCCGATGTGATGCGCGCTGCATTTATCAAAGCCGCACAAGTGTCAGACATCATTATTACCACCGGCGGAGTATCGGTTGGTGAAGCAGATTATATAAAAGACATTTTAGCAGAGCTCGGTGAAATCGGATTTTGGAAAATTGCGATGAAACCAGGTCGGCCATTGGCGTTCGGAAAAATCGAGGACTGTCTGTTTTTTGGTTTGCCCGGCAACCCGGTCTCGAGTATGGCTACCTTTATGCAGTTTGTACGTCCAGCCATCTATACAGTGGCTGGCATCCAACCACTACCTCAACCGATTAGAATTCAGGCGCGCTTGCTGGACGAGATTAAAAAACGTCCCGGTAGAATGGACTTTCAACGCGGCATTCTTACATTCTCGAATGGGCTATGTGAAGTAAGCACCACCGGTACACAGAGCTCCGGTCAATTACGCTCAATGAGTATCGCCAATTGCTTTATTGTACTTGCCGCTGAGGCAGGAGATATTGCGGCAGGACAAACGGTCGAAGTAGAACCTTTTTTACAGGATCTTTAGACCGCTTTTTGAATTTGGTCGCAGTTTACCTTCATTTACCCCGCACCTCTTCACAATTGCACGGTCAAATGAAATACTAGTCAGGTCTACTCAAGGTTCCTCCAATGCGGTTTTTGCTACTCGTTTCACTGTTGTTATTCCACATACCCGCCAGCGACGCCGCCAGTGCCATCACCCAGTTTAACCGCCTGAAGAATGCCGGTTTACTGGTGATAGACAATGAAGGTAACGAAAAACGCTCCCACAATGCCGATACTAAATACGTACCAGCCTCGACCGTCAAAGTACTGACAGCACTGGTCGCACTGGAAACCTGGGGCGAGGACTATCGCTTTACCACTGAGTTTTATATCGACACCAACGACAATCGTTTATGGATAGTCGGCAAAGGCGACCCTTATTTGGTCTCTGAAGAAATTGATCTGATTATCGACAAGATCAAACAAACCTATATTGGCACTATCAGCGGGATCGGTATCGATAGCACCTACTTCAGTGAACCGATTGTAATCGATGGGCAAAGCAGCACCAGTAATCCATACGATGCTCCGGTAGGCGCGTTAGCGGCTAATTTCAATACCATCAAAGTTAAAATCCGTAATCGGAAAATTTATGCCGGTGAAAAACAAACACCTCTAACACCTCTGGCAAAAAAGATGGGCTGGAAACTGGGCACCGGTACACATCGCTTGAATCTCGGATCAGCTACCAAAGGACCTCGCTACTTTGGTGAACTGGTCCATGAAAAACTCAAGCTGGCGAAGTTGATAGACAAACGTAATATCAGTACCGGGAAATTGCCAGCCTCTGCCGAGTACTTGTTTGTGCATGAGAATTCTCGTGACCTGGCGGAAGTGATCACTTCTATGTTGAAGTACTCAAACAATTTTATTGCCAACCAACTCTACCTTACGCTCGGTGCAGAATACCAGGGTGCCCCGGCCAGTATGGAAAAATCAAATACAGTATTTAATGATTTTATAGCGAACAATTTTTACTGGAACAACTACAACCTTAACGAAGGCGCTGGTTTGTCTCGTCGCAATCAACTCAGCGCACGTCAACTAGTTGATATCATGGAACGCTTCAAGCCCTATCAACATCTGATGCCCAGGCAGGACAAAACTGAAAGAGTTATGGCCAAAACCGGCACACTCAGAAACGTGAATACCTATGCCGGGTATATCAATGTTGATGGTGAACTGCAGTCATTTGCCATGTTAATCAATCAAAGAGTGAATCGTGATTTCAGAAAACAGCTTGCCAGCTATTTGTATCGAAACCCGTGACACTGACACCTTTCCATCTCGCTATTCCTGTTCATAATCTGGAACAGGCACGCAGTTTTTATGCTGGTATTCTAGGTTGTAGTGAAGGTCGCAGTGATACCCACTGGATAGACTTTAATTTATTTGGGCATCAGCTGGTCTGTCATCAGGTTGAGCAAAAGTCCACTCAGAATGACAACCCGGTCGATGGCCACAATGTCCCTGTCCCGCATTTCGGGGTGGTACTGGAAATGGATAACTGGAAAAAATTGCGCGACCAATTAAGAGAGCATGAGGTCGATTTTGGTATCGAGCCTTATATCCGTTTTGCCGGTGAAGCTGGTGAACAAGCCACCATGTTTTTCTATGACCCCTCGGGTAATGCACTTGAATTCAAAGCCTTTCAAAATATCGATCAGCAGCTATTCCAACGCTGAAAAGATCACATCCTTACTGTTGACTTGATCAAGAACACTGATTAGAGTGGCTGTTCGTTCGGGTGCCGACTAGTTCGGTCAAACGGGAAGTTGGTGAAAAACCAACACTGCCTCCGCAACGGTGATCAGGCATAAGTTATTGCAGCGCAAGCAGCCACTGTTCGTAAGAATGGGAAGGCGCAATAATCTCACTAGATGATAGATGATGCTTGAGAGTCCGGATACCGGCCCGAGAAATCAGTATTACTGATTTTTTATTGTACGGACGGTACCAAGGAGTCACCATGTCATCATTGTTCAAACAATGCTCAGTATTATTGCTGGGCTTCACAACTCTCAACCTCGCTTTTGCAGAAAACGAACAGCTGTTTGTAACGGCGCAACGCTTTCCGGTTGACGTAAATCAAACCCTGAGCAGCATTACGGTTATCGACCGGGAACAGATAAATGCGAGTACTGCCAGTGATTTACCTTCACTACTGGCACAGACGCCCTCATTCTCGATCAGCCGTGCAGGTGGTCCGGGTCAGCAAACCTCATTGTTTGTCAGAGGCACAGAATCAGATCACTTTTTATTACTGGTTGATGGTGTACGCGTGGCTACAGCAACCAGTGGCGCGGCTGCTCTGAACCTGATCCCTCTGGAGTCTATCGAACGTGTTGAAATTGTACGTGGACCACGTTCAAGCCTGTACGGTTCTGAAGCGCTCGGCGGAGTCATTCAAATCGTCACTAAAAACACCGGTCAAAAATCGACACCTCATATTAGTCTTGAAGCGGGCAGCAACAGCACTTATAACGCTCGTGCCGGCTATCAATGGGTCAATGACACTACACGTCTGGGTATCAATCTCGGCATGACTGATTCAGAAGGTATAGATGCTTTGGTTGGCAGCGACCCGGATAAAGATGGCCATGACAATACCTCCGTATCACTTAATCTGGATCACCGTTTTTCTGAAGCTCTGCGCCTTGAAAGTACATTGTTGAGAGCTTCCGGTAATCAACAATTTGATGACTCGTTTGATGCTACAGCCAAACCAGAAAACGACTTTGTACAACAAGCTGCCAGCATCGCTTTGTTCTACCAGCCTACAACTGAACTGGAAGTTGGCATCACCTATGCCCAGGGACTGGATGAACTTGATGTTGACAGTAACTTTTCCAACTTCTTTAACACCACTACAGATCAACTCAAGTTGAGCGCGAAGTATTCCCAACCTGGCTATACCCTGCTTGCTGGTTTTGACTATCGTGATGAAGAGCTAGACAGTCAGACTGCCTATCAAGAATCAAGTAGAGATAATCAGGCCTTCTATATCAATTACCTCGGCACTGTCGGACCACACAGTTATGGTGCCAGTTTAAGGGCTGATGACAATCAAGCCTTTGGCAGTGAAACCACCGGTAATGTTTCTTATGCCTATACCTTTGCTAATGAGCTTCAATTATCACTATCAGCCGGTACCGCCTATAAAGCGCCTTCATTTAATGACTTGTACTTCCCGGATTTCGCACCGTTCTTCTTTTCCAATCCTGACTTAACACCTGAAAAAAGCGAAAACGTGGAATTATCACTTGGCTCAGGCAATAGCACTGCTAACTGGAAAATCAGTATTTTTCAAAACGAGATTGAAGACCTGATCAGCTTTACAGGGCTGACTTCCGAGAATATTGCTGAAGTAAAAATTCAAGGTCTTGAACTATCACTGTCTACAGAGTTAGCGGGCTGGAACATAATAGCCAATGCCAGCCTGCTGGATCATGAAGACCGTCAAACCGGCGAATCATTATTAAGGCGCCCTGATACAACCATTAACCTCTCAGCTTCGCGACAATTTGGTCAGTGGAATCCACAACTGGAAATCAATTACAGTGACAGTCGGACTGACCTGGACTTCAGTACCTTTCCTTCCAGCGTCATAACTCTGGATGAGTTTGCGTTGGTTAATCTGGGCTTGAGCTATCAAGTAAATGACAGATGGTCTGTGTATGCCAAGGTGAATAATCTATTCGATGAAGACTACACGACTATCCAGGGATTTAATCAACCTGGAATAGAGTCATTAATTGGTATTCGGTTTCGATAAAGTTAAAGGCTTAGCACTGATTTCGATCCAGTCATCAACTACCTGTTCAAGAACAGCGAGTGGTAACGAACCTGAACCAATGACAGTGTCATGAAAATCACGCAAACTAAAATTTGAACCGAGTTTTTGTTCGGCGCGCTTGCGTAATTCTCTTATTTTAATCTCGCCAACTTTGTAAGAAAGAGCCTGTCCCGGCCAGGTGATGTATCGATCTACCTCACTCTCGATTTCAGCAAGGCTTAAGCCTGTGTTTTCAACCAAAAAGTCTATCGATTTTTGACGGGACCAACCTTGCAAGTGCAACCCTGTATCAACCACTAATCGACACGCACGCCACATTTCATAACTCAAGCGACCAAAATCACTATACGGATCTTGATAGAAACCCATCTCCTTTCCAAGTCGTTCACTATATAGCCCCCAGCCCTCACCAAACGCGGAGTGGTAAAGAGAACGTTGAAATTCTGGCAAGTTTATTTCATAAGCTAGTGCGGTCTGCAAGTGATGTCCCGGCATCGCCTCATGGAATGTTAACGCTTCAAGATTATAGAGCGGACTGGTTTGTACATCCTTCACGCCAAGAAAATATATACCAGGGGTAGTACCATCGCCTGAAGACGGCATATAAAAAGTTCCACGGCCATGGTTGGGCTCTATCGTGAATGTATTTCTTGGCAATCGTCCAAAATATTTTGGAAGTACCGCATCTATTTGCTTGGTTATCCAGGCCACATGCTTTAGATAATCTACCTCGTTATCCATATAGAAACGAGAGTCAGAACGTAGGAATTCGAGGAAGTCACTAAATTCACCTTTGAATTCAAGACTCAAAATTAGATCATCCATCTCTTGCCGAATGCGTTTGATTTCCTCCAAACCTAGTTGATGGATCTCAGCTGGCGCCATATCTGTCGTGGTATAGTAGCGCGCTAGATAGGTATAATACTCTTCGCCACCAGGCAAACCTCCGATCCCTACCTCTTCACGACATGCGGGCAGATAAACCTCACGATAAAATTTCTGTAACTTAATGAAGGCAGGAATAACTTCAGTCTGAATTAATTCTTTACCCTCCTTTTGATAGAGCAAACGTTCTTTTTGCTTAACATTAGCCGGGAAGTCTTTAAATGGGATATACAATGCACTGACTGTTGGATCGACGACAATATTTTCAAGAATCGTATTTTCATAACCCTTCAGGCTTTCACAGTAATGCGTATAACCTGTATCAACAGCTTCTTGAAGCAGAGATATATGTTCATCATTGTATCTTGGAAAATCTGCCAGGCTGATTAAATAATTGTCATAGTCTTTGGCTGTAAGAAAAGACATGTTAGCCGGAGCTTCTGCGAAATAGCGGTGATACCCACCGAGTTTATGTATTGGAAATAAATGATCTTTTGACTGGTAGTGCGCCGCTTCAGTTTCACGCTCATACTTGAATACCTGGTATATAACTTTTTCTCTATCAAGCAGAGTATTTATATCTATTGCAGCTAGTTTATTCAAAACCTGCTGATTATAAGCCGCCCTTCTTTCACGAGCTTGTTTAGTGACGCTCGCCAGCTTGCCTTGCATGCGCCATGCGTCAGGATCCATTCTAAAAAACACTTGTTCTTCTGTTGCTTGCTGCCAATGCTCATTAAGCAATTCTTCAAAGTCACTGGTCACGTCTGAAAATCCAATATTGAAAGACACAAAAAATAAAAGACATAAAACAATAATACGTTCAATGTTGAATATCATTTATTACTCTCACTTGTTCTATTTTTTCACACATGTCGGTAATGCCAGCCAGCATACGTGGTGTTTGACGCAGAATAAGATCCGGATTCAGGGTCGCCACTGCTGGTCGTGGCGGTTTATAAAAACCACGTTGGATTAACCAGGCATTTTTATCTTGTATCTGATGCGTCACCAGAATTAAATCAGGATTCAACATCAACATCGACTCTTTACCCAGCATTGGCGCTTTTGCCTTCATATCACCCAGCACATTGACTGCTCCACAGATATGAAACGCTTCGGCTACCGCATGTGCATTCGATAAACCCATCATCGGCACATCAGAAATCATCAACAGAGAAGCAACAGCGGCTTTATGACTGTATTCATCATGTAAAGACTGTATACCTGAACGCAATTCCTCAGCTGCTAGCTCGCTCTCAACCTCATTACCTGTAATTTTCCCCAGTGCCAGCAAGTCGTGTGCAATATCCGAAACGCCGGCAGGATCACTTTGATAAACCGGTATGTTGAAACGCGCTAACTGACGCGTGATACCCACCGGATTACCTGAAGGCCAACTCACAACTAAATCAGGTTTTAAGCTAATAATGGTTTCCAGTGAAATAGCTTGATAGTTTCCGACCGGCGTTATCCCACTTGCTGCGGGTGGATAATCACTGCCCGACATCACTCCTATAACTTGCTCACCAGCACCGACAGCAAAAAGTAACTCGGTAGTATGTGGCGCGAGGCTGATGATCCGCGAAGCAGACTGTTCCAGACAAAGTGATTTTTCATTTCTATCAACCACACATATTTGCGCTTGCAATGAAGAAGCAAATAAAAATAATAAAAGCGGTATTTTTTTAATGGTGAATTCAGCGCTATACATGGATAGCTGATTTTACCACGCTTGAGGCTCAGGCGGCGCTTAGAACGCCTTGTGGCAGATCAATATCAACACCAACCGGCAGGTGATCAGAATAATCGACTCCGAATACTTCTGGCTGGTTTTGTTGTAACTCAGCCGAAGTAAGAATGTGATCCAGACTACGTCGTGGTTTCCAGCTGGGGAAAGTCATCTGGGTTTCATCCGGCTTACCGAAATCCGTATTGTTAAAGAACGGCTGAAACTCGGTGCTGTTGTAATGCGCGTTGAAATCACCCATCACTACCGCATGTCGGTGCTGCTTTACGATCTCAGACAAATACGCGAGTTGCTTGGCACGGGTACGGCGCGATAATGATAAATGTGACAACACCACCACCAAAGGATCGTTTTGATCACCAAAATGTACTTCCAGCGCCCCCCGACCAGGAATTCTACTCGGTAATACATGTTCAATCACTTTGCTCGCGGGATAGCGGCTTAAAATCGCAAAACTGTGTTTGGCTAACACACCAATATTGCGGTTGGTCTGGGTGTAGACGTGTGGCAGGTTAGCCTTCTCAGCAATGTAATTGGGTTGGTGTACAAATTCACTACGAATACTACCGGCATCAAGTTCCAGTAACCCTACAATATCAAAATCACTGACGAACTCTGCAATACGCCCCAGATTATTCTGGCGTTCTGAAAACGGTAAGATATGTCTCCAACTCTTGGTGATGTACTGGCGGTAACGTTTAGTAGGAATACCGATCTGGACATTGTAACTTAGCAGCTTTAATTTTTTACTGTCTTGTTGGGCTGTGTGTTCTGACATTGCGATTGAATCCATAAGGACCATATTCGCATTCTCTTTCCCATCCATTGCGTGCATGTTTCACAACCGCCTGTAGTTCACTGACCAACCGCGCTAAGCAGTAGCTTGAGCGGTCTGTTTAATTGATATTTGGTTTAAATCAAATTTACTTATTTATCGAGCCGTGCAATTAAATCACCTGGCTTTACAAAACCACGTAATAATTCACCAGACTCGGTTACAAAATAGGGGGTTCCTGCAACCCCGATTTCCTGCCCTAATTCATATTGCGCAGCAATCGGATTTTTACATGAGAGAGGCTCTATCGCTTGACCATTTTTAGCCATAGTAACGCTTTTCTTTTGATCTTTGGAACAGTAAGCACTAACTGCTTTTTGATAAGAGGGTGAATTTATACCAGCACGAGGGAACCACATATAACGAACTTCAATTCCCAAGTTGTTATATTCACTCATCTGAGTGTGTAATTTTCTACAATAACCGCAATCAATATCCGTAAAAACTGTAACCACATGTTTAGTTTCAGGCGTAGTCGCAGCATAAACAATACTCTCTTCTACGGGTTCTGCTGCGAGTAATAATTTCCTGCTGGTGTTAATTCGGCTGCGCGTTAGACTGACCTTGGAATTCAAGTTGATTAATTCGCCCTGAAAGATATGCTCGCCATCTTCGGTCATGTAATAAACCTGCATGCCATAAGTAGCTTCATACAAACCATCAATCGGGGTTTCTGAAATACCGTCAGTTGAAAACAGCATTCTGCGAGCTTTATTAAGAGCTGCAATGGCATTCAAATCGCTGGAAAGATAGATCATCTCTCCATCTAATATGTAATTACCATTTGCCGAAATAAAGTAACTTACATCCTCGTACTTCGCTTCGTAAAACCCTTTTAATGGAAGCTCCTGGAGACTAATTAGAGTCTTCTCAGGAAGAATTTGAGCAAGTCTTGCTGTTAATGCTGAGTTAACACTTTCAGCCGTTGCTGGAAGTGTTAACAACATGGCAATGAGGAAAAACAATTTAATTTGTTGAGCTTTCATCATAGTTATTTTTTCTTTTATTCCGGTATTGAAACTACCATCAGACATTAATTAAACCTACTTACGCTCGTCTCGAACCCTGGCGATAAGAAAATCGACCACTTCATACAGTTCGTTATAGCTACGCAGACCATCATAAAGCAGCACTCGATATTGACCATCTACGATTAATGACGGTACACCAGTCAAGCCATAACGCTTGGCTAATGAAGCTGACATATTGACTTTTTTCTTGGTTTCGTCATTGTTCATCGCTGCACGAAAATCATCCGGATTTACACCGGCGGCAGAAAAGAACCGAACCAGAGCATCTTCAGTATTAATGCGACGGCCTTGCTGATGAATCGCCTTGAAAAGGTTTTCGTGTGTTGCTTCAGTCAGTCCTAATTGCTCCGCCGCATAAAAAGCCTTGGCGTGCACCGCCCAGGTTGGATTAAGCGCAGCAGGAATGTACTGAAATTCGATATCGTCAGGCATAGTGGATTTCCACTTGGCTGTGGTCGGCTCCAACGATGCACAATGTGGACAGCCGTACCAGAACATTTCCTGTACCGCAATTTTGTCAGCTGCAGCGGTTGGCTTCACTCTGGTACTGATCTTGGCGTAGTGAATACCTTCAGTGAACGTTTTATTTACTGCAGGCTTGTCTGTCTCTACAGCCGGGGCATTGGCGGCTGGCTCAGACACGGCAGATTTTTTCATTTCACCCACATTGGGCTTGACCACGCGCTTGTCGACGCTTTTCGCACCAGTATCAGCAGCAGCAACTTGAGCCGCTTCTACTACTTTGGTTTCAGCTGAGGTAGCAGTGCTATCTCCGCAGGCTGTGATTGCAAACAAAGAGAGTGCAAATAATGAGACTAGAAGAATAATGATTTTGTTCATAACATTTCCCTGTGATTCCGAGTTCATACGAATAGCTAAACGGATCTTGTTGATTAATGTATTACTACCAAGACCAGCTTAGCCGTGAATAATTCCATAAAACCGTCAAAAAAGGGTGGATTAACCACCCTTGATGATAATTTTTGTGGTTTGGTTAACGTAGTGTTCCAGCTCGCAGTCCGGCAATATATTCTGCAACCGCATCAATCTCTGGATCTGTCATACGATGCGCCAAACCTCGCATCATCTGATTACTATCATTGGTACGCTCTTCAGATCGGAACATGCGTAACTGACTGGCAATATAAACGGCATGTTGACCAGCCAGGCCAGGGTATTTAGCGGCCGGATTACCTTTGCCTGCAGGACCATGACAACCAACACAGGCGGCGATGCCCTCACTGCCACCGCGGTAGATGGCTTCGCCTAACTCCACCAAAACATCTTTGGCGATCCCAACAGGTGCTCTAAGACTGGCATAGTATGCCGAGATATCTCGCATATCCTGATCGGTTAAATCTATGATCATAGGCGCCATTAATACATTGCTACGCCCTTCTTCTGCCTGAAACTCAACCAATTGCTTGTACAGGTAGGCTTCGCCCTGGCCCGCTAATGAAGGCCATTCAGCATTGACGCTAACGCCACCGACACCATGACAAGCAATACACGTGCCTGCTTTGGCTTTGCCAGCCTCGATATCAGCTTCAGCACTGACGATGCCGACAGACAATAGAAGATAGAGGCCAATAATTAACAAGATTCGAGATAGTTTAAGCATGAGTAAGTTCGCGGTGTTTAGCAGTCAAATTTGAGGTGATTTATAGCATAATAACGGCCTGACAACAAAGCTGAGCTGTCGGTTTTCAGAGGATCCAGTATCAAACAACCATTCAATACCGCACGTTATCTCAAGAGTGTGGCAAAACCCGGTTTACTGCCGGAAATCACCGGTGCCGAGATTGCCTTCGCTGGCCGCTCCAACGCAGGTAAATCGACTACGTTGAACGCCTTGTGCCGTCAAAATAGCCTGGCGCGCACCAGTAAAACTCCGGGCCGTACCCAGATGATCAATTACTTTCGTCTGAGTAACGGCAACAGTCTGGTCGACCTGCCCGGCTACGGCTATGCCAAAGCACCCATCAAAGAACGTGATGCCTGGGGTCGGCTGGTTGAGTTTTACTTTAATGAAAGCCCATCATTGCAAGGCGTTGTGATTGTGATGGATATACGCCACCCATTACAGGACATGGACTGGCAAATGATCGAATGGTGTCAGGCCGGCAATTTACCCTTGCTATTGTTATTGAATAAGGCCGATAAATTCAAACGCGGCGCGGCAGCCAGTGCTCGATTACAAGTGCTCAAAGTACTCAAAGAAGTCGACCTTGATATCGAGGTGATGAATTTTTCAGCTTTGAGAAAAACGGGGTTGGATGAGTTGCAGACAAAATTAAGCGCCTGGCTTGCGCCTGACACAGAAGGCCTGGATTTAGATCAGACTGACTGAGGCTCGGTGCTTTTAAACGCCGTTGGGGTCATCCCAGTTATCCGCTTGAAGGCTTTATAAAAAGACGAGCGAGAGTTAAAACCAACATCTAGTGCTATTTCAGTCACGTTGCCCTCTTTATTGAGCAATTGCTTTTTAGCTGCTTCGATTCGCCAATCATTAATATAGTCAAAATAGGTCTTGCCCAGTTCGCTATTCAAGGTTTGTGAAACATAATTAGGTGGAGCGGATACCTCGGTCGCCAGATCACGCAAAGTTAAATTCGGGTTACGATACAAATCTTTTTCGTGCATTGCGGTTTCAATCTTGTTAGCAATCCGCTGCATTTGTTCCTGCGACAATGCAGAACGACTGTACTTTTCATCATCGGATTCACCAACAACATGGTCTTGATTGACCAAACCTGGTTGTTGCCGCAAGCCCCATAAAGCCAGCAACCAAAAGGCGAGAAAGTCTGCCACGTAACTTGCAATTTCAAAGTTCTCTGAAACTGGGTAGAACATTTCTGGCACCGTCAGAAACATGCTAAACACCTGTAATAACACCACGATATATATCCAGCGTAGTTCAAGATTCTCGGTACTGGCAAAAACATTTCTGAGCCTGCCTCGATACGCAAGCAAGCGACGATAAATTTTATATAAATAAAAGAACACCTGAAAAACCCAGACCAGCATCAAAAGTATCCAGGCAAAGATGATTGCCATTGCCGGCCCGGTCTGCACTAGTTCTGTGTCGCCAATAATCTGGTCCCTGAACTCGACAGTAGTGGACATCAAAATCATACAAAGGACCGAACCAAACACAAGCGGCAGGAAATGTTTCCAGTCTGCGAGCGTTACCGGAGTCGATTTCGTCGCTGTAATCGCGCGCACATAAAACCAGAGCAACGGCGCTAGTAATAAATTGCAATGAACCGCAACCACCATACCGAGATGATGCGCTAACAAATATTGACGCTGATGGTCAAAAAACTCGATTATTGTTTGTGTTTCCGTCAGACCATATGCAAGAAAGAAAAACATTAGGGGTCGATAAATATCGCGATGCTCAGCACGCAACGCCAACATATTAGCTGCGAGCAAACCAACGCATAAGATAAGGATAGAAAAGATACCCAGAAGCAATACTGTTGTAGTCACAATTTTTTGTAGGACAAGGTCATTTCGCTATAAATGATGACATTTATACACAGCTTTTGGTGTGTTTTTGTGTCCTTGCTTACATGCAAAGACAAAAAACTGTCGTCGCTTTCCCAATGAGACGATAAAAACGCTCGCAAACGACATGCTTGCCCCTCACTTATTTAAAGCAACGAGGGAAACAAGCATGAAACTAAAAAATCGAAAAGCACTAATTATTACAGGGCTATTGTCATTAATTACATTCACAACATCAAACGCTACAGCTGAATTCAAACCAGTTGGTAGCGGTGAAGGCTTTTTACTGGGTATCGGCATGGCTGGCTCTGAATCACCCTATCTAGATGCTGACGACTCAGAAATGACCATCTTTCCTTATATCGCCTACCAATGGGAAAATGCGCATCTCGGTATTGACGGTTTCAACTACGACTTCTATGACAATGGCATGATCTCACTAACAGCAGATCTCGAACCCCGCTGGTCGTTCACAGAAGCTGATGATTCACCGTTGTTTAATCAAATTGAGCGTGGCACTGCTATCGAAGCTGGCCTGAGCATGAAATTTAGATACGGCGCTGCTTATCTGGAAGCATCCGGTCTGCATGATATCTCGGGTGAACATGATGGTTATCAAGCCAGTCTCGAACTGGGACTGAGCGAAGATTTCGGTTGGGCTGAAGCAGGCATCAGTATCGGCATTGATTATAACGATGAAGCACTTGCGACTCACCTCTACGGTGTGAAGGCTGATGAAGCCACCAATTCTCTGGCCGCCTATGAAGTTGATGCTGACTGGCAACCCTATGTCCAGGCACAAATAGCCGCTCCCTTGACCGACCGCACTATAATTGCCGGCTTCGTTCAATATCAAGAACTCGACAGATCCACCCGTCGAAGCCCATTAGTAGACAGTGATTACATGGGTGGTGTCGGTCTGGTTCTGATACGTCAATTTTAAACACACTGAACTATTTATACATTTTATAACGAGGAACAAACCATGAAGAAAATATCTATTTTTGTAACACTAGTAACCATATTGAGTGCCCCGGTATTTGGTTTCGCCAGCGATAGTATCTGGTTGGAACGCACACGAGCGTTAACCGAACCCACCGCACTGTATACCTATGATGTTGACTATGATTCTGACGAGCTCAGAGCTAAAGCCAAGTACGACCCCAGGCTTGCCAAAGGCAGTCGACTCACCGTGATTGAACCTGCCGCCGGTATGCGGCCAGATGATTTCGATAAAGGAGCAGCAGAATTTGAAACTGAGCTTGATGAAGGCTTCTGGTGTAACGCTATGGGTAAAGAAATTCCAGCAGACGCCAAACTGGTTGAAGAAACCGGCTCAACAGTCACTTACACATTCAAACCTGAAAATGATGATGAGAATGCATCAGCTACCGATAAAAAATTTGCCAAGAAACTAATCGGTCACATCACCCTGGATAAAAATGATGGTGCCGTTATGGGCCTGAGGTTAGCGCGTGAAGGGAAATTCAAACCTGCAGCTTTTATCACCATACGCTCTTTTGAAACTATCATAACCTGCGCTCGCACCGAACTCGGCGGACCTACATACATCATGAGTAGTGAGACGAGGGTAAGTGGAAAGGCAATGTTCAAAGACTTCAAACAATATGAAATCCGCAAGCTTTCCAACCTACAACGCGTTGAGGCCAAGTAAATCATGCGAACAAATACTATAAACATTAATAGTACCTTCAGCTCATTGTTCAGTACCCTGCCAGTATTATTACTGGCAGTGGTACTGGCAGGGTGTGCCAGTAAAGAAATGGAAACCTTTGTTGATCGGGACACGACCGCCATGGAAGGTGGAAGTGTATAAAATTGTCTGGAACAATTTTGTACCAATGCGGTGATGGCACGACATGGTCAACCGACCTCAGAATTTGACATGCCAGACGGGCGCCGCGCTTTTCAATGGGAAATTGTCGAAATCGACTACACACCCAACTCTGTTGAGTGGGAAGAAGAGAACACTGAATCGGGACAACGTGGCGAGGTGCACCAAAGCGGTGGCTATGCCTCAACCAGTAGCTGCTACTACACCTTTTATGCCAAGAAAAATGGAGAAAGTGGTTGGCATGTTGTTGGCTTTGAGAAACCCAGATTTGAGTGTGAGTGAGGTAGAAAAAAATCAACTACCAGGGACGGTGGTTTTTTAGGTGGTAAATATCTCTTTCTTTTATTCACTATCATTTTTATATTGTAACTCGTTAAACTTTTCTCCCAGTGATTTAGTATTTCGAATCTCCAGCTTTCGTTTAAAAAATCTCCCTAGGTAAGACGAGGCTTCAAACGATAATTCACAGACAATTGTTTTGTGGCTATATTTATTATATTTTTTAGAAAATAGAGAAAAAGTTATAAAGAATTCATCTAAAGATACATATTCGATTTCTGACCATTTCAGGGTCTGATAAAAACCAATTTTACCGATACCATAAAAGTACTTCAGAGTATTGTTGACCAATGTAAACTTGACCTTGCCTATTAATAAGTACAGAAACCTTGCACTGCCAAAAAGACCCAGCAATATTAATATTAATCCGAAGTTATTAGAAAAAATTAACTCGTAGACCCCAAAGAGCAAAGGAGCAACCCCGAAAGCAAAATAGATGGATGCAAATTTTCTATGCCATGGCTTAATAGTTACAACCCAATTCTCTCCATCTTGCTTTATTTCAATATTCTTATAGTGTTCTCCGTCAGTGTTAGATTTACTCGAAATTTTAAAATCTACAGTATTTGAAGATACCCCGCATTTCGAGCATCGAAGCTTTTCTTTAACAGTAGAATCAAATCCTTCATTCTGTGCGAAGCACTTTGGACAGATAAGATGTAGTTTTTCAATTTCCATTGCAAGATTATGACGGGTCTAATCAGACACTTCTTGAACTTAGTGCTCGGAAATTAATTTATGAAAACAGGAGTTAGAATTAATCTTTGAGCTGGCTGATAGAGTCGCTTACGGCTTCCGTTTGAAATGATTTTCGGAGCTGGCTGAGAGACGCTGCTCCTGTGATTGTATAAATAGATTTCGGAGCTGGCTGGTTGAGTCGCTACCGGCGTCCTGTTTAAAAAATGCTCAAAATGTACTTTTGAATTCGCTGACAGACGCTGCTCCGGCGTCCTGCCTCTCGCAGCATACATTCCATCCCTGGAAATAAAAAACCCCGGTCTGTTAGGACCGGGGATAAAGTTTGATCCGACTTGGGGACTCGGATCGCCCCGCTGAGGGAGGTCAGCGGGAAGCGCTGGGCTTTAGCGCTATTCTTTAAATCAAATTTAAATCAAACTGGAAATCAACAAGGCTTCCCTTGGTTCGATTTCTCATCCGTACCCATCATCCTTGATGGGATATGTTCGGAATCCGGTTGACTGACATTCCTTTCAATGTGGTACACACCAATCAACAGATTGGAAGCTACTTGCTTGCTTGCCAGCTTTAAAGTGTTTCTGGCGTAAACGTATCGTTTTTACTGCCAAACGGTCTATTTTCCCGTCTGAGCGTGTCTTTTTTCCTGAAGAAAGACCTACAATTTATTGTGCGTTGGTAGAGAAATCCCGACCAGTCATCCTGACTGAATCGGGATTACTTCCACAGAGTGGGTTAACTCTGTTTGCCGTCATCGTTTGGTTCAGTATTTTCTTGCTTCGCAGCTGAATGCTCTTCCAACTCAAGCTCGGGTGGTTCGCTACGATATCGCATAGCTGAGCGGTCCCATTCTTCGAGTGTTTGAGCGATGGTCATGCCATCAGCAAGGACAGTATCGAATACTCCTGGTTCGGTACCTGCGGATTCAGCTAATGCTGAGGTTGAATTCAAGAGTAAGCCCAAGACAAAAACTGTC
>CALISW010000168.1 GCA_938041655.1 uncultured Thiotrichales bacterium
CGCGGTAGACCCAGCAAATCTCGCGGCGGATCATCAGGATGAATGGCCAATTTGACATCCAGCTGCTCAGCACGTGGTAAAACCTGCGAAAGAAAAGCAAATAGGTTCTTGCGCAGCAATTCGCTATTCATATCTTTGTAACGAGATAACGCAGTGCGGAAATCATCCAATCCGTAACTGTCCGTCATACGCCCCGGCAGCCCGGCAATAATATTGCGCGTGAGCTCATCTCGCTCTGCGACGGTCATGGTCTCGAAAATTTTCTCGGCTTGCGCGATATCATCCGAGCTGTAGTCAGCTTTGGCATTCTCGCGCTTAAGAATAAAGAGGTCGAAAGCAGCGAATTTTTGTTGGTCAAAACGTAAAGCATAGGCACCGCTCGGGAGCTTGAAATTTAGATCAGTTCGAGTCCAGTCAATGACCGGCATAAAATTGTAGCAAATAGTTTTGATACCGCACTGCGCCAGATTTTCCATCGACGCAATCCAGTTATCAATATGTGCCTGATGGCCTGGGCGCGCCAGTTTGATATCTTCGTGTACAGGAATACTTTCGACGACACTCCACTTGAGTGGTGTAAGCCCCGGCGCCGAGTTTTCAATCAGCGCTTGATGATCACGGATCGCATCTAGGGGCCAGACCTCACCAGCAGGAATAGCATGCAGTGCGCTAACAATGTCAGTTGCGCCGGTTTGTCGTATGTCGTCAATGGTTACCGGATCATCCGGTCCAAACCATCTCCAAGATTCACGCACAATCACCTCTCCAAATAAAAACACATAGTGAACTGTAATAGTAAAAAATTTTACACAATAAACTGAATGAAAACCGCAAGCCGTTAGTTCAATGAGAACGAAAAAAAATAAGCAGCAATAATAGTGGAATCATTTGTTTATTCTTGAGTTAGCATAACCTCACTGACACTAAAGTTGGCGAAACGTACCGTCTCCTCATCAGGTCGAAGATTATTCAGATCAAGAATTGACCGATAAATACCCCACTTAGGACGCACAAAATGACTAGCATCTTCACCGCGCCATAGATCCAGGCCAGTTTCATCAATATCGAAGATCACTGCATCATCACGCATGCGGGTAACGATCAACCTTAAATCACCCTCTTCGGCAAAGGTCACACGACAATAAGCTTCCAGCCATTCTCCTGTCACCCGACCCCAGTCAGTTCGCTCGAGGATAGTATCTTCTTGCAATGGGCTATAGCGCACTTCAATACCGTCTTCCCCACTACGTTCGGCTCCTGAAATGGTCACTATTGGCTGACTGTCATCGCCACCGACCGCTTTCAACTGAAAAAAATGGGAGAAGCGTGTCGACACTTCCATGTCCGCATTAATTTTGAATTTCCAGCGATAGATAAACGTCTCGTTTTCAAATCCTTTTACTGCTTCCTCGGATTTATCATAGCTCTTGATCTCATTGCGCTGACGATCATCGTTTTCAATGCGATCACGGTCGATATCAATATCACGATGAATAATAAACACAAAATGATCACCTACTATTGCATCATTATCTTCGTATATATGTGGTACTTCGGGATGGTTAATTGGATACAAGTCAGGCGCTTCTATCGGGCGTGGGCCACCAAAGTCGCGAATCAAGTCGTAGGCATCAAGCCCGAGCATGTCGCCATCGGCATCTAGGGTTCGTTCGGTCAACACTACAAACTCTACTTCATCAGTCGGCACCACCACCGGGGCAGTAACCGGAGGAGGAATAGTTGGCTGCACCTGATTACCTCCACCATCACCTGAACCACAGCCTACGAGCACCAGCAATACAAAGACTGTTGAAGCCCTAATTGCGAGGGTCATCATGGCTTACATCGAGCTCATAAAATGTGGCTTGAACAAAGTCGTCAGCCTCACCCGTATTATTCTGGTTGTATACGCCGGCCTTAAAATACATATAGTCCTTGGCAACATCATAGCCACTTTTTGACATGTCAATGGCTTGTTCGGCGCTGAGTTTGTCGTCTTGAAATATCATCACTTTCAGGAGATTACCACTAGCTTCGATTTTATAGGTGAACTTATCACCCAGCGCTATTCCATCTGGTGGATTCGCCGCGTTATTTCTACGGCTGCCGATGAGCTCAAAGAAGACATCATCACCGCCGGATATCTCATGCGCAGCATAGATTGACCCGTGCGTATTGCCTGGCAGCTTCCGATAGTAGAGCCGTATCGGTTCGTCTTTTGCAGCGTGGATTTGCCCAATAATAACGCGTCCCACTTGACCGCTCTCGCCTGTCTCGGTTACGCGGTTGATGGCTAGGGTCGCACGTAAAACCCCGTCGATACCTCCAGCAGCACGGCGCGCTTTTTCGGGTGCACTTGAAAAGACCCAGTTGTTTTTGTTTGGTGTGCGATCATCATTTTTGGTGCTGATAGCGGTATTTCCACGTCGCAGCATTTCACGTAATTCAGTTCTGGTAAAACTTGTGTTTTTAGAAGTTTTGGCACCAGCGACAGTAGCGCGAAATACCATGCCACCGTCATTACCCGTAAAGAAATAACGTTCATCGAACGCTCCTTTGGCAAGCTCAACTTCGCTAAATTTGTCAGAGATGCCATTTTTATCTTCGTCGGCTGGTGTATTTAGATACCAACCAAGCAAGTCAAAATTACGCCCGGGTGGCAGGTCGGGTGATAGGCCATAACCGCCAGCACGAGAACTGATCAAACGTGCGCTTGTGTCAACCGCTCGAGCAGCCACAACCTCGAGATGAAAATCATCAAATCTAACCTCTGCTCCACCACCACTAACAAACACAGAAGCGCTTTCGGCAGAACCCGTTGTGAAGGTCACAACCAACTCTTGCCATTTCTTGCTTTTTTTGGGTTGTTGTTCGAAATACATTTCCGCGCCAACTTTGGCGCCGATGCTGCCTGGCCCACGTACGAATGCACTTAACCGATATGTGGTTTCAGGTTGGACCGTGATGGTTTGAGCAACGTAGGCTCCTTCTTCGGTCAGTTTTACAGATTGATTACCGTTGTTAGCAATGTCGGATAAGGATGTACCGGTGCCACTAGGATCGGCGTCAGTCCAGCCGCTCCAACCGTCTTCGAAACCGGGGTTGACGATATCTGTCGCTACAGCACTCAGTGCTGTTAGGAAAAGGCAAAGGCCGACAAACAGTCGGCCTTTGATTGAAGTGAACCGCATTTAGGGGTTCGCGGTCCAAGTTGAACCAGGGCCGACCATCTCTTCAGTAATAAAGGTCAGCGAATCGATATCAGCACCAATACCAGCATCTGGCCCTGTGCCTTCAACCAAGCCATTGGCATCGGCTGCCGTTAAGGTTGCACCATCTTCCGAGGAATCGACCGCAATATTACCGTTTACGCCAGTCATTAATGCCATAGCTCCCGACCGGTTTAAAATATCATCGTCCTGAATAGATTCTGAGTAAATATGCGTATTGGTGAACTCCGAGGCATCATCAAGTCGGCAGCCATGTGGTGAGGTGTATTCATCCACAAGAATTGCGGTTCTACCTGCACCAGAACTGGTACCGAAAACACTCAGAGCTTCACTCTGATTTGCTACAAGGTTATCGTCAAAGTCCAGCACGTAATCCAAGTTAGTGCAGTTCTCTACTCCATTTTCATCTGCATTGTGTTCGAACTGGATAGCGTTCTGGGCATTGATAATGGTATTGCGAGCGACAACGTTGGTTAAATCAAGTCCAGATCCCAGTATGTCAAAACTCGACGAATCACTTGGCTCCAGTGTCTCTGAATCTATGTGCAAACCTGCGCGGTCGGCAGAGCTTGAAGCAATATTCGCGACATAATTATCAATAATAGTATGACCTAGAGGCACAAACGATATACCACCATCCAGGTTATCAGAAACCATCATGCCACCGAATTCAGCTTCGTAACCAGTACCATTAGAGATAATAATATTACTGGAAACCGTATTGTCATAACCATGCTCTAGCGCGACATTACCCCACGAATTTACGATGGTATTACCGTGAATAGTGTTGCCACCACCCTGTACCAAGATAACGCGTCGGTCAGTTAATATGGTATCGAAACGGTTGTACTGAATGACATGATCACCTAGACCCGTACCATCACCACTACCTGAACGTCCAACCTGAACACCAAAACCGTTCGAATCGGTATCCCATTCGGTTGGGTCACCCGACTCGGTAGCATCTGGCAAGAAGTTCCTGAACAAATTGTACTGAACAATGTTGCGTTCATTACTACCGTTAGATTCATTGATATTTGCGCCAGCACTAATGAACATGCTTATCGCAGCACCCTCTTTAGCTTCAGTAGTAGGCAA
>CALISW010000169.1 GCA_938041655.1 uncultured Thiotrichales bacterium
ATTCTTTCCGATCCAGATACACAAAAAAATGGAAGATCAGGTCAGAAACAAATGGGTGTTGATGTGTTTGGAAGCCCTAATCAATCTGGAGAATATGTTGGAGTTCAGTGTAAAAAAATCGATCCGCAAAAGGGCGCTTATCTTAGTGAGTTAATGATTCGCAAAGAGGTTGATGAAGCTAAAGCCTTTCAGCCACCCCTTCTAAGACTCGTTATTGCAACTACAGCACCCAGCGATATAAAAACTCAGGAAGCAGCAAGAAAGGTGAACGAGGAAAATGTTGAACAAGGTCTATTTTCTGTTTCAGTCTATTCATGGGAAGAAATTGAACGGCGGCTTTGTGATCATCCTAGGGTTCTCAGTAAACATTACCCTGAGAACTTTGGTGATCTTGCGCTTAAATCCAAAATTGTAAGTGTTCCAGAAAATGAGCATGTGGAACAAGCGATTGATAAAGATTCATCAATCTCAGTAGACAACGTGTTGACATATTTTAATACTGATGCTGATTATTTGAGGGTATTAAATAAGCTTCTTGAGTTAAATGAATTAGAGTCAATTTCACCTCCGAATGATCCAGTAAAATGTGCTGACTTGTTGGCTGTATTTGAAATTAACACAATTGGTGATTTGCAGTTGGCAATTTCAAAAAATAATGAGGCAATAATTGAGTACGGTTGGTATCTAAAAGACAAATTTTCCCATAATAACGTTTCGTACCGAATCAATCAGGATGCCGCTTTATTTTATTTATTCTTTATATTGTTTGTATTTAGCAAAGATGATCATTGTAAGGCCCAATATTTAGAAATTCTTTACAAGGGGATGTTTAAATCGGAAAAATCGGCTGCTATCTTATACAAATCACAAATAGAAAATAAACTAAGCTTTATTGGTGTGTTAGAAAAGCGTGGTATGTTACGAGAATAATTACTCAATTGTATCATTAAACAACTACTAAATTTAGAGTAAGCAGAGAATAAAAAATTAACCAATGTGGTAACTCTAAATGTGACTGCTTAGCCACCATATATAAAAGCCGCTCAAAGAGCGGCTTTTTATTAGCAACAAAACTTTACTCATAACCTCTTTCATTATGACCTGAAATATCCAGTCCCTGCATTTCATCTTCTTCGCTTACACGTAATCCACCGGTCATTAGACCGACCAGTTTAAGAATGATGAATGTAGCAACCGCCGTATAGGCAATGGTTGCCACGACACCAATCAGTTGTGCAGAAAATTGTGCACCCATGGTTTCATTGCCGTCAGCAAAGCCGTAACCACTGAGAACGCCCAGAGAGGTGGCGGAGAAGATGCCGGCGCAAAGCGTGCCGAGGATGCCACCGACGCCGTGCACCGGAAAGACATCGAGTGAATCATCAATTTTTAACACGTGTTTGATGTAGTTGGTGGCATAGAAACAAATGACACCGGCGAGAATACCAATCACCAGGCCTCCACCGGGGCTAACAAAACCTGAGGCTGGAGTGATGGTACCTAAACCCGCCACCATACCGGTCACCGCACCTAGAGCACTTGGTTTGCCGTGCTTGAGCCATTCGATGAACATCCAGGTCATAGCGCCAGCAGCGGCTGAGATGTGTGTAACAAAGATAGCCATGGCAGCATCACCATTGGCGGCCAATGCACTACCACCATTAAAGCCAAACCAGCCTACCCAGAGCATGGCAGCACCGGTAATGGTCATAGTCATGTTGTGCGGCATGATCGCGGCTGTGCCGAAACCTCGGCGTGGGCCAAGCATGATCGCAGCAACCAGTGCGGCGACACCTGCCGTGATGTGCACTACGATGCCACCGGCAAAATCGTAAACCCCGCGATCTGCCAGCCAGCCTCCACCCCAGACCCAGTGGCAGATCGGTGCATAAACTACTAAGACCCAGATAGAGCTGAACAGTAGTACCGAGCTAAATTTCATGCGCTCTGCAAATCCACCAATAATCAAAGCAGGGGTAATAATGGCGAAAGTCATCTGGAAGATAGCCAACAAAGATTCAGGAATGTCACCGCTCAAGGTTTCCCGACCAATGCCATTCATAAAGACTTTGCTGAAGTCACCTATAAAGCTATTGCCTTCACCAAAGGCAAGGCTATAGCCAACCAGCATCCATAAGATCGAAACAATTCCAGCTATGGCAAAGCACTGCATTAAAACTGAGAGGACGTTCTTTTTACTGACCAGGCCGCCGTAAAATAAAGCCAGCCCGGGTAATGTCATAAACAGCACAAGCGCTGTTGAGGTGAGTATCCAGGCTGTATTAGCACCGTTTAACTCATCGGCCAGTAACGGGGTTGACGTGAATAGCAGGCACAGCAGCACCCACAAAGATGTTCTTTTATTCATTTTAATTTCCTGAAGATACTTCTGATTTCACGTGGTATTTTTAAAGGGCGTTATCGCCGGACTCGCCGGTTCGGATACGAATAGTTTCCTGAATATTACTGACGAAGATTTTTCCATCACCGATCTTTCCGGTTTTAGCGGCTTCGATAATAACGTCTGTTGCTTGTTGTAATTGCTCGTCCGAGACGGCGATTTCAAGTTTGATTTTAGGTAGGAAGTCGACCACATACTCAGCACCACGATACAGCTCGGTATGGCCTTTTTGTCTGCCAAAGCCTTTAACTTCAGTCACTGTCATACCAGTAACCCCCACATCAGAAAGAGCGGCTCGTACGTCGTCCAGTTTAAAGGGTTTAATGATTGCGGTGATTAATTTCATCGTCTCTCCTGTAGTAGAAATGTAATTTGTAGTTATGAGCGTAAATATACCTTAAGTGCTTCTATCCTGATAGCCACAGAGGATCTCATCTGGTGCTAGAATTAGGCTCTTCAGCGTAATGTTTTATTTCAAGGAAGATTCGTCATGTCAGCAATCGCTCTATTTACCAGTCAAGTAATGGGGTTTTTAGCCACCCTGTTTATTTTTACTATTGGTGTGGCTTTAGTGATTGTATTGATTCTTTTTATTATTGATTCGAGTCAGACTAAAGACGTCATACGACACAACTATCCAGTGGTAGGACGCTTCCGCAATATTTTTTCCAAGCTCGGTGAGTTTTTCAGGCAGTATTTTTTCGCCATGGATCGTGAAGAAATGCCATTCAACCGCGCTGAGCGTGAGTGGGTTTATAAGTCGGCTAATGGACATGATAATACAGTGGCATTTGGTTCTACCAAATCAATTACTCCTGCGGGTACGGTGTTGTTTGTGAATGGACCCTTTGCCACCCTTGATGAAGAGGCGAAAGAAGCTCCCGCGTTAACACTGGGTCCTTATTGCCGTCATCCATATACCACCGCTTCGTTGGTAAATATTTCAGGGATGAGTTTTGGTGCTATTTCCAAACCAGCGGTCACTGCATTGTCGCGTGGCGCAAAATTGGGTAATTGCTGGTTGAATACCGGGGAGGGTGGCTTGTCGCCATACCATCTGGATGGTGGTTGTGATTTGGTGTTTCAAATGGGTACGGCGAAATATGGCGTGCGCGACATCGAAGGTAATTTGTCAGCAGAAAAACTGAAAGAAGTGGCTGGCCATGAGCAGGTCAAGATGATTGAAATAAAGATCTCGCAAGGCGCCAAGCCTGGTAAAGGCGGGATATTGCCAGGCTCTAAAGTCACTGAGGAAATTGCGGCGATACGCGGAATAAATCCGGGTGAAGATTCAATCTCGCCAAACCGTCATTCTGAAGTGAATGATTTTAGTAGCCTGCTCACCTTGATTGATACGGTGCGTGAGATTTCCGGTAAGCCCACCGGCTTCAAGACCGTTATCGGTGATCATGACTGGCTGGAAGATATGTGTCAGGAAATACATGACAAGGGCATAGAGTCTGCCCCTGATTTTATTGCGATTGATAGTTCTGACGGTGGTACTGGTGCCGCCCCGATGCCGTTGATTGACAGTGTTGGTTTGCCGATAAAATCTGCTTTGCCAACAGTTGTAGATATCCTAGTAAAGCATGGCTTGCGAGACAGAATAAAGCTAATAGTGTCGGGCAAGTTGATTACGCCAGCTGAAGTGGCATGGGCGTATTGTGCCGGTGCTGATTTTGTCGTTTCCGCTCGCGGTTTTATGTTGGCGCTGGGTTGTATTCAAGCGCTTAAGTGTAATAAAAATACTTGCCCGACGGGAATCACAACCCATGACGCGAAATTACAGGATGCGTTAGTGCCGGATGAGCGTGCCACCATGGTTAAAAATTATGTCAATAAGTTACGTTATGGTACCGGCTTAATTGCGCATTCTTGTGGTGTGGCTCACCCGCGTGAATTACAGCGTAAGCATTGTCAGGTTGTGCAGCACACGACATTCCCAATTCCTTATGATGAACTTTTCCCTCCGGTTGCAACCCTTCCTGAATACGATGAAAGTAATTAATTTACTGACAGCCTGTAATGTAACAATTCGAAACAAAGCCAGTAAAATCAGTGCTTAAGCAGCGCTTGAGTTTTGCATGGCCGCTAATTGAATACCGCCCATCCTGAATATATTCCAAAAAATACGCACATTTTTTCCTATGTGAAATAGCCCACAAGCGGTTTCGGATTGGATGTGAACTCCGTTGCCCAGCTTGTGGGACAGTTCTATTAAAGTCGGGCTCGAACTTGGGTTTTCATAATTTATAACGGGCTTTTTCAATGCGTATTCAATCAAATTTCTGGGTGTTGCTATTTTTTGTTTTTGTACTTGCCGGCTGCGGTGGCGGCGACGGCAGCGAGGATACCAACGGCTTAATCTCTGACACGACACCTTTAACAGGATCAAATGGTAATCAGGGTTCTGTTTCCGATGGAGATGATGATGGCGCTGATGATGCGGCCGATAACTGCCCGAATGTTTCTAACGCTGATCAGGCAGATCTTGATTCAGATGGTGTCGGTGATGCCTGTGATATTGATGATGACGGTGACGGTTTTACCGATGCCTCTGATAATTGCCCATCTGTAGCCAATACCAATCAATCTGATTCAGATAACGATGGCGTCGGTGATGCTTGCGAAACAACGAATAATAGTTCCAACGATGCAGACAATGATGGCATAGCAGATAGTGTTGATAACTGTCCTAACAATGCCAACGCCGATCAGGCAGATTCAGATACTGATGGCGTTGGTGATGCCTGTGATACGTCCAATAATAATTCAAACGATGTTGATAATGATGGTGTTGCCAACAATGTTGATAACTGCCCTAACGATGCCAATGCCAATCAGTCAGATTCAGATAACGACGGCATCGGAGATGTTTGCGATACGGTCAACAATAACCAGGGATCTGGTGACGCTGATAACGATGGAGTGGCTGACAGTAGCGATAATTGCCCGGGCGTGAGTAATGCCAGTCAAACTGACACAGACAGTGATGGTTCAGGTGATGCTTGCGACAGTGATGATGATGCAGATGGTGTTGCCGATGCTTCGGATAACTGTCCCGTTACTGCTAACCCTTCTCAGTCAGACTCTGATAACGATGGGTTAGGTGATGCATGTGATACAGCTGCACCTGATGCTGATAACGACGGTGTTGCCGATGCGACGGATAACTGTCCAGCTATCGCAAACCCAAGCCAGAGTGATCTTGACTCAGATAATCTGGGCGATGTCTGTGATATAGATGATGATGGAGATGGTGTAACTGATACTACTGATAACTGCCCAATAGTTGCCAATACGAATCAGGCAGACGCAGACTCAGATGGAATGGGTGATGCTTGTGATAGTGTATCTGATGCTGATAATGACGGAGTTGATGATGCCAATGATAATTGCCCGGCGATAGCCAACCCAACACAATCTGATGCTGATAATGATGGGAACGGCGATGCTTGCGACTCAAACATCGATACCGACAATGATGGAGTGGATGACAGTGTCGATAATTGTCCCAATCTAAGTAATGCCGCTCAAACTAATACTGACTCTGATGCCGATGGTGATGCATGTGATACAGATGACGACAATGATACGGTTGCAGATACAGCCGATAACTGCCCACTTATTACGAACCTGACACAAACTAATACTGACTCAGACGCAGATGGTGATGCCTGCGATACAGATGACGACAATGACACTGTTTCTGATACAGCCGATAACTGCCCTCTAATTAGTAATATGGATCAAACAGATACTGACACTGATGGTATGGGTGATGCCTGTGATTCAATAACTGATTCAGACGCTGATGGGATTGCTGATAGTTCTGATAATTGTCCAGCCACCTCGAATCCGGACCAGACTGATAGCGATAACAATGGTGTGGGTGATGTGTGCGACTCAAGCAGTAGTGGGTTTCCGTTCGATACAAACTTAGTATCCTGGTGGCCGCTGGATTCAGGTAGTGGAAATACAGCGATCGACGTTCAAGGTGGAAATGACGCTCTAAATAATGACGCAGTTTGGAATAACTCGGGTATTTCGAATGGGTCTATGAGTTTTAATGGTCAAGTAGGTATTGAAACAGCTGTATCGGCAGACTTTTCTTTGACGGACTTTACTCTCTCGGCATGGGGAAAGTCATCGTCATGTAGTGGTGGTGAGCAACTGATATTAAGTCATAATCGAGACGGTAATAATTGGTATTCGCTCAAATTAGACCTCAACTGCGCTCTTGAATTTCGATGGGGTGGATGGGGTGCTGTCAATTTTGATGTGAGTAGTACAGCAGGACTCGCGGATGGCAGCTGGCATCATTTTGTCGGCACTTATGATTCGGCTACACAAACGGCCAAGATTTACGTTGATGGTATTTTGGAAAATACTATAACGAATGCAACGATTCCTACACCAACAGATGATGATGTTCGAGTTGGAGCCAAGCAATCAGGGTGGGGGCAATTCTCTGGCGAGTTGGATGAAATTCGAATCTATAATCGTGCTCTGCTTGATGCTGAAGTATTTGAATTATTTGATACTCCAATTGGTAATGGTGGAAGTAGTGGGTCAGCCGATACTGACGATGATGGAATCAATAATAGCCAGGATAACTGTATTGCTGTAGCGAATGCAGACCAAGCAAATTTCGATAATGATGCACAAGGCGATGCTTGTGATGACGACGATGATGGTGATGGCGTCACTGACTCATCAGACAACTGCCTACTACTGAGTAATCCGTCTCAAGCGGATACAGATAATGATAATGCAGGTAATGCTTGCGATACTGATGATGATGGTGATGGTGTCGTAGATGGTTCTGATAATTGCCCACTAATCCCAAATCCTGGTCAAGAAGACTCAAACAGTGATGGTAAAGGTGATGCTTGTGAATTCTCATGCGCAGGAGATGATCACCTATTTGCTTTCATTGGCCAGAGTAATATGCAGGGTGAAGGTGGTGATAATGCCTGGATGGAAGCGCCAACTCCGGCTTCTGGCACTTCTTATGAGTACTTTTTAGGCTCAGATATGGTCGAGGAAATGACTACACAAAATGGTGAGTGGCTTAACTATAACGGTGGTAATCAATTAGGAAAAGCCAAGACAAGTAGCTTGATACCCGCGTTTGCAATCGAGTATAACGCCCAAACGGGTAAAAAATTGACTGCAGTTCACGCCGCTCGTGGTGGCGCAGCTTGGTTCTATGACTTAAACCCCTCTTCACCTGTGGGCACCTGGCAGCCAGGAACAGATTTAATGAATGCAGCAAAACAAAAGATTGATGCAGCACTTCTTAAAACAGGACTGCCACTTACCGGTATTGTATTACTTGGTGGTGAAAGTGATATTGCCAAAGGTTGTGGTAACGGATTTGTGCTTGCAGATTTTGAGGAAGGCGTAAGAGATATGTTGCGGGAATTCAAAACCAGTTATAACGCACCTGTCTACTTTATTCAGCCTGGGCATCTGCATGTCACACCAAGTGGTCCGATCACGCCAAACTGTGATAATGGTTCTGTAATGGTTAGACAGGCCGTAGTTGATATTAGTAATGAAGTTGAATTTTCAAGTTATGTTGAAATTATTCATGAAGATGCACATACCTTCAGAGATTCAGGTTACATGTACTTGATGCCCGATGATGTGCATTATAATCAAACTGGTTTGAATAAGCTCGGGTCAGAATCAGCAACCAACCTGGTTGCGAACCAGATCTGTAATTAATAGGGCGAATCCTGACACTGACATAGTGCTGGTGTCAGGAGAAAATTGCTCTCAAGATATAGAAGAAAATAATCGAGAGTATTGCACCCGCTGGCAGGGTCACTAACCACGATGTGAATATACGGGTTACCGTCCTAAACTCAACCTGTTGTTTACCACGCGCCAACCCAACCCCGATAACAGCGCCTATAAGAGTATGTGTAGTAGAAATAGGTGCGCCAATATAGGAAGCCAGTACCACAGTAGATGCCGCTGCCATTTCAGCAGAAAAACCACGGGTAGGTGTTAGTTCGGTGATTTTTTTACCAATGGTGCGCATTACTTTGAAGCCATATGTGGACAAGCCGACCACAATGCCGATGGCACCCAGAATCAAAATCCAGGTTGCCAGACCAGCTTCCGCTGTAACTGTGCCAGTTTGTACCGTGTTAATGACGGCAGCCATCGGTCCAACGGCATTTGCTACATCGTTTGAACCATGAGCAAAAGCCATGGCAGAAGCAGTGAATATCATCAATACGGCAAATATTCTTTCCACCGGATTAAATTCCATATGCGTTGCAGACGGGGCGCTGCTATCCAGTCTTTTGATCATGGCTGTACCCAATGCAGCTACAACCAAGCCTGTCAGGAGTGCCAGCCCGATACACTCCAGTTCGCTAAATGAGAGGCCCAGATTTTTCAAGCCTTTCTTAAGGGTCACCAGCATGATCATCGCGCCAACAGCGAATATATAGATAGGGCCATAGCGCAATGCATTTTTGACCGGGTTTTCAGTATTCAGTATTAATTTGACGATACTGACTTGAATACCAAAAGCAATAGTGCCCGCCATCAATGGTGAGACCACCCAGCTCATTACGATTTTACCTACCGAGGGCCAGTCAACAGCACTGGTGCTGACACCGACCATGGTAAAGCCGACAATGGCGCCAACAATACTGTGGGTGGTTGATACCGGCCAGCCGCGTTGTGAGGCAAATAGTAACCAGACACCGGCAGCCAGCAGTGAAGCCAGCATGCCCCAGATCAAAACTTCGGGTTGCCCAACAAACAGACTGGTATCAACGATACCTTTACGGATAGTCTTGGTGACTTCACCGCCAGCAAGCCACGCGCCGGTAAACTCGAAGATGGCAGCCAGTATGATCGCTGATTTTACGGTTAACGCTTTTGAGCCAACCGAGGTCGCCATGGCGTTGGCAACGTCATTTGCACCAATGCCCCAAGCCATAAACAGCCCGAAAATTGCCGCTAATATAAGGTAAATCTGAAACTCTTCCACGAGTTGGTACTCTTGTTATGTTTATAGTGTTGAGCTGTACAAATTATACGTTGGTATGCAGGCGCAGGCTGCAGGGATTAGTTGATTCCCTTGCTATTAATCACCCGCTGAATACTGTCAAAACGACGAATCCATGGTTGATATTGTTTAACTGAATCCGGTAGTGCAACCAGCGCACTTCTGGCGTCACTGGCATTTTCAAAGTCGCCAGCAATCAAAGTGAATTTCTGCTCTCCTTTGTGCCTGAAACCAAAGCTACTTGGTGTGCCAACTATTGTAGCAGGTAGCAGGCCAGCTACTTCCTGTAAATTTGAGTTTTCTCCGGCGGTGTAAATTTGAATGGTATAGCGATTCGGGTCACGGGCCAGAATCCAGTCATAGTTGCCAGATGTAGGGGCTTCAACAACGCCAGTGTCATCATCATAAGCTATGACCGGGTTCGAATCTCTATATGATGAATCTTCGTAAGTCGTGGTCTCGGTAGGACTTGCAATGACAGCTTGTGGTGGGGCTGAATTAACTGTTTCATCTGTATAGGTGCTTTGCTGACTTATGTTCTGTGAGGTTAAAAGAAACTGGGCCTGGGTAGCTTCAGGACTGTCCGGGAAATCTCGAACCAATTGTTGCAACAGGTTTGTATAACTGTCGTTATTGGATAAGTCAGATTCAATCTTGGCAGCCAACATTAATGTTTTGGCAGAATGTGATTTATGGGTGAGGTAATGCTGCAAAAAGCCACTGGCTGTAATTGCATCAGTGTTTCTTTGA
>CALISW010000170.1 GCA_938041655.1 uncultured Thiotrichales bacterium
GCTTGTTGATTTCAACCGCGCGCTCTTATTTATTTAACCTCGTCATAAGTGATCGAATAGATAAAGGGTTTTGGTCCGAGGTTATCCCCGGTGATGTGATGAATCTTGATGGTAGTCATAGTGTTTTTATGCCGGATCAAATTGATGATGAACTCAAGCAGCGTTTGTCTTCCGGTGATGTTCACATTACCGGCCCACTTTTTGGTGTCGGTGATTCTATGGTCTCAGAAGAAGCCAAGCTACTTGAGCAAGAAGTCTTTGCGGAAAACCCCGAATATACCGAGGGCTTGCTAAAGCTTAAGGTAAAAGCATCACGCCGTTCCATTCGGTTAATACCCAAAGAACTGAGTTTTGAATGGTTGGATACAAAAACGCTCCGGCTGGAATTTTCTCTTCCGGCCGGAGCGTATGCTACTTCAGTGTTACGTGAATTGGTCGACTATAGCGTCGCTCAACCTGCTACTTGATTTCGAGTAGCTCAACTGTAAACAACAAGACTGAGTTCGGAGGGATGCTTGGGCGACCTTGTGGGCCATAAGCCAATTCACTCGGGATCGCAAAGTCAGTTTTGCCACCAACTTTCATTAACTGAACACCTTCCGTCCAGCCTGGAATCACACCATTGAGTGGAAACTCAACCGGCTCTCCGCGCTCGTATGAACTATCGAACTGGGTGCCGTCTATAAGCGTTCCAGCGTAGTGTACTTTTACAGTTTGGTCAGCAGTAGGTGATGGTCCGGTGCCTTCGGTAACTGTCTTGTACTGCAGGCCACTGGCGGTTTCTGTCCAGCCATCCTGGGTTTTGTTTTGTGCCAGAAATGCTGTGCCGGCTTCAGCCATTTTTCCAGCTATTTCATTCGCCTCAGCTTCCTGACGCGTGCGTTCTGAATCCAACGCAGTTTGAATTTCTTCTTCGCTCATTTTCAAATCTTTGTCGTTAACTGAATCGATTAAAGCACCAACTGCAATATTGCGGTCAATGTTTTCGCTATTAGCATCAAGCACTTGTTTCAACTGATTACTCAGAGCAACACCTAAAGCGTAACTAAACTTATCTTTATCTGTGCTTAAAGAGCTGTTTGCGGCACTGGGCATAGTGGTGGTCTCGGTAGTGGCTGCAGCGGCGGTGGTGTCAGCTGCTTCAGCGCCAGTTGATGTGGCTTGGTTACAGCCTACAATCAACAGGGCTGTCAATAATATCAACGTACTCGTTCTGAGTGACATAGGTAATTCCTGTAGTGATCTTCTTAAAGAGCAGCGATTCTAGCTAGATTGTGTCTTGCAAACAATGGTTGAGCGGCTAAAACCTAGTCGTTCTTGGCTGATTTGACCAAAACATACACTGCTCCCGTACCCCCGGCCTCAGGAGGTGTGGAATGGAAGGCTAGGACATCATCACGTTGCCTTAGCCATTGATTCACCAGGCCTTTCAAGACCGGGCCTTTGTTGGATGAGCGAAGCCCCTTACCATGAATGACTCGAACACAGCGCCAACGCCGATCTTTGGCTTTGGCAAGAAATTCCTGAATCGAGACTCTGGCATCTGTAGAACGCATACCGTGTAAGTCCAATTCAGCATCGATGCGATATTTTCCGGTACGTAACTTTTTGAAGACTGTTTTCTGGATGCCCGGTTGCATGTAACTGAGTATGTCACCGGGTTGCAAATCAACGGTGTAGTGATCGCTCAGCATGTCTTCGAGCACTTGTTCTTCATCGGCAATCAGCTGTCGTGGAATCGGCTTAATGTCAGGTTTGGCTGGTGGTGTTTTGTCATCATCCATACGCCTGACTTTGCCGACAGCCTGACGAAACAGGTCGCTATCGCTGGGTGGGTCTGATTCCTTACTCATCACTGTATATTGGCGTAATGGCCGAAGATTTCCAGTATCATAGCGCAAAATTGGAAATCAAAAGAGATCTGAATGCATTTGTTAGTGAGTAATGATGACGGTTATTTGTCGCCGTGGCTGGAGTTGTTGGTAGAGGCGTTAGAGCCATTTGGCAAGCTCAGCATTGTGGCGCCGGCACACGATCATAGTGGTGCCAGTAACTCATTGACTCTGGGTCGCCCGCTACGTGCGCTGACGATGCCGAATGGTTTTATACGCGTTGATGGTACGCCAACAGATTGTGTGCATTTGGGTATTACTGGCTTGCTCGATGAGATGCCAGACCTGGTCGTCTCGGGAATTAATACTGGCGCCAACCTTGGCGACGATGTGTTGTACTCTGGCACGGTCGCAGCAGCAACGGAAGGACGTTTTCTTGGTCTACCGGCGATTGCATTTTCAATGACTCAATATATGCCAACACAAAAAGAAACCGCGATAGAAGTAGTGCGTACTATTATGAAGGGTTTGATAGACCAGCCACTGGTTCGCAACACCATTCTTAACGTTAATATTCCTGATGTTTCGCTAGCAGAATTGCAGGGCTATCAGACAACTCGTCTGGGCCATCGCCATCTAGCCGATCCATTGCATGAGATAGATGACCCTTATGGAAAACCGATCTACTGGATTGGGCCTGCTGGCGGTGCTAAGGATTCAGGGCCGGGTACAGACTTTCATGCGATTGAAAACAACTACGTTTCGGTGACTCCCCTCCAAACAGATTTAACCCATCATGCCGAGTTGGAAAATGTTGGCGCATGGTTGACCCATGCCACTAGCGGAGACAAGGCTGAATGACCCCGCAGCAGGGCGCGGGTCTAACCTCGCAAAAATCGAGGGATCGTCTGGTAGCAAATCTCAGAAACAAAGGTATTCAAAACGAACGAGTATTGGCAGCCATTGCGAAGGTGCCGCGTCATTTATTTGTCAGTGAAGCGTTATCAAAACGAGCCTATGAAGATACGGCGCTACCTATAGATGCCGGTCAGACCATTTCTCAGCCCTATATCGTGGCGCGCATGACTGAACTGGTATTGGCGCAGGAAAATGTCACGCGCGTGCTCGAAGTGGGGACTGGTTCCGGTTACCAATGTGCAGTCTTGGCAGAATTAATGGATAGAGTTTACAGTGTAGAGCGAATCAAGCCATTGTTTAAGCAGGCGCATCGACGTTTGATTTCGGAATTGCGATATCGAAATATTCGCTTGCGCCACACTGATGGAACCTGGGGCTGGTCAGAGTCAGCACCATATGAGGTGATATTGGTGACGGCAGCGCCAGATGAAGTGCCGCAAGTTCTACTCGAGCAGTTGGCAGACAGAGGGCGGTTAATAATCCCTGTCGGTGAATATAAAACGACACAAAGGTTGTTGCTCATTACCAGGAAGGGCGACAGATTTCATGAACAGGAGATTGAGAAGGTTCAATTTGTTCCAATGTTGAAAGGTCAAACGAAATGAAGTTGTTCGGCAGCTTATACGACCGAGTTATGGGCTGGGCCAGGCATCGTTATGCCGAACGCTATCTGGCGGCTGTCAGTTTTGCTGAATCCTTTTTCTTTCCCATACCGGTTGCCTTGATGTTGTTGCCGATGTGTCTGGCACAGCAAAAGCGTGCCTGGCGCTTGGCGTTTATTACATTAGTAGCATCAGTGCTGGGAGGTATTTTTGGATATCTGCTCGGCTGGGGAGCTTTTGAGGTTATTGAGCCTCATTTGCAGATGTATGCCAGTCAATTAGCACACGCCAAAGAATGGTTTGGCGAGTACGGCATCTGGATTATATTAATGGCAGGCTTTTCACCGGTCCCGTATAAGGCATTCACGATTACCGCAGGCAGTTTGTCTATGCCCTTTATTCCTTTTGTATTGGCATCTATTGTCGGGCGAGCTTCGCAATTTTATTTGATTGCTTTTTTGGCGAACAAGTTGGGTCCATCAATGGAACCGAAAATCAGACAGTATGTCGAAATACTCGGATGGCTCTGTGTGGCCTTGATAGTTGTAATAGTGGCATGGTTAAACTTCAGATAATAAAAACGATAGGTATGACAGTGTTGGGTATTTGCGTGGCGTCATGCACGCTTACTTATCATGTGCCTCGTGATCAAGTTCAAACGCAGCCTCAGTCTCAGACCAACACTAATACTAGCTCCCAAACCAGAAAGCCACCTGCAAGCAATCAAGCTGGACCCAAAGTACCAGTCTATCGAGTAGTGAGGGGGGATACATTGTATTCGATTGCCTGGCGCTATCGTCTGGATTACAAACAATTGGCATGGTGGAATCAAATAAATGCTCCTTACCTTATCAATGTTGGCCAATTAATTCGTTTGCAGCCTCAGCGCGGTCAAAGTGTTTCACCACCAACAGTCGTGGTGCAGGCGCCGCCATCTCGTCCTGTTGCTGCTACACCAAGACCACAAACTACGACTCGCCCGGTTGCACAACCAACGGCACCACCCAAGCCAGCAATTGTAAAGCCGGATGTTCCCAGCATAGAAACGCCGACCAAAGTAGAAGTCAAAACGCTCAGTTGGCGCTGGCCGGTTCGAGGACAATTACTGGATACTTTCGGTACTAACCCCGGTATTGATATTGCCGGTAAGTTCGGCCAAGCCGTTCTGGCAAGTGAGGCCGGTAAAGTGGTTTACAGCGGGAGCGGTCTTAAAGGCTATGGCGATTTAATTATCATCAAGCACGATGACAAATTTTTATCCGCCTATGCACACAACAGTCGCTTAATGGTGAAAGAAGGTGATCAGGTGTTTTCAGGTCAAACCATTGCCCAGCTGGGTAAAGTGGCTGACATTTCATTATTACACTTTGAAATTCGTATTGACGGCACCCCGGTAGACCCGCAGCAATATCTACCCCGTCGCTAGGGTATTTCTATCATTATGCAGGCGGCTACTCGTCTGCCTTCAGAGACTAACAAGTTAAAGGTGCGGCAGGCGGCAGCGGTACTCATGACTTCACAACCCGTACCTTGTTCCAGATAATGCGCCATGATTTTCATGTCAGGTATTCGATGAGCCAGCCCAGTCGATAACAAAATAACATCAACCTCACTGGTTTTAATTTTGCTCAGCTTGTCGAGGGAGAGTTGATCAACACTCGAGACCTCCCAGTTGGAAATAATTTCATCCGGTAAAATGATCAGGCTTTCTGTATAAACCTCACCGTTGATTGAGACTGACCGATCATCGTGCGCGTTAATATAGTAACTATCCGGGTTTATTTCCTGAGTGAACTTCACTGCCAGCTCCAGCCATAGGTTGTGAACATGCTAGCATAATCGCTGCTCGTTTTTTGCTCAGTAAAGTTACTGATTGACGCTTGTCAAACAGGTGGTTAAGCTCAAATAAGAAAATCAGATTTAGTGGAATAAGGACGTTTAACCAAAATGAATAATAACTTTCCTCGTATCGGACGATTGCCTCCCTACGTGTTTAATATCGTGAACGAGCTTAAAGCTCAGGCGCGCTCAAGAGGTGAGGATATTATAGATTTTGGCATGGGTAATCCTGATCAGCCTACGCCTCCACATATTGTCGATAAGCTGGTTGAAGTGGCGCAGCGCAATGATACCCATCGATACTCTATGTCCAGAGGTATTCCACGCCTGCGTCGTGCCGTGTGTGGTTGGTACAAAACAAAATACGATGTTGATCTTGATCCCGAAACCGAAGCGATAGTAACTATCGGCTCAAAAGAGGGGCTCGCGCATTTATTATTGGCAACGCTCAGTTCTGGCGATGTCGTGTTGGTTCCTAATCCTGCTTATCCCATTCATCCTTATGGTTGCGTCATAGCTGGCGCTGATGTCCGGCATGTGCCGTTGACGCCAGATAATGATTTTTTTGCTGATCTGGAAAAAGCTATTCAGGATACGTGGCCGAAACCTAAAATGCTGATCATTAGTTTTCCAGCCAATCCAACCGGCGAGTGCGTTGAAGTAGAATTTTTCGAGCGTGTCATCAAGGTGGCTCGTGAGCATGGTATTTATGTCGTCCATGATCTTGCTTATGCCGAGATTACTTTTGATGGTTATGAAGCGCCCTCTATCTTTCAGGTTGAAGGTGCCAAAGATATTGCGGTCGAATTCTATTCGTTATCAAAAACCTACAACATGCCTGGTTGGCGAGTTGGTTTTATGTGTGGCAACCCTGAATTGGTTGGCGCTCTGGCACGTTTAAAATCTTATCTGGATTACGGTATGTTTACGCCGATCCAGGTAGCTGCGATTGAAGCTCTGGAAGGTGACCAAAGTTGTGTGCAGGAAATACGCGACATGTATTGCAGTCGACGCGATGTTCTATGTGAAGGTCTTACCGCACTAGGTTGGGATGTACCCAAGCCTAAAGCCACTATGTTTGTCTGGGCGAAGATACCGGAGCCCTATAAAGAGATGGGTTCGCTAGAGTTCTGTAAGAAAGTACTTGCTGACGCCAAGGTAGCGGTGTCACCAGGCATAGGATTTGGAAATTATGGTGATGAGTATGTTCGTTTTGGTTTAATTGAGAACGAGCATCGTACTCGCCAGGCAATCCGTGGTGTGAGAAAAATGTTTATCGATGATGGGCATGAAATACCACTGGCAGCTGCGGCAGGTGAATCATGAGGCCAGTACAAATTGGTTTGTTAGGTCTGGGTACGGTTGGCGAAGGAACCGCCAGAGTATTATTTAAAAACGCTGAGGAAATAGCACGGCGTGCTGGGCGCGAAATTAATATCGCCCATTGCTGTAGTCGTAATCAGTCATTGGCTGCAGAGTTGTCACTTACAAATGTATTAACTGATGACCCGTTTGCAGTAGTGAATAACCCTGATATAGATATTGTGGTTGAATTGTTCGGTGGTGATGAGCCGGCGCGAGAGTTGGTCATAACGGCTTTGAACAACGGCAAGCACGTAGTGACAGCCAATAAAGCTCTGATTGCACTGCACGGTAATGAAATATTCAAGGCGGCTCAGGAACACGGCGTGACGGTTGGTTTTGAAGCGGGTGTAGCAGGCGGTATACCGATTATTAAAACACTGCGCGAAGGTCTGGCTGCCAACACCATTGAGTGGCTCGCCGGAATTATTAATGGCACCGCGAATTTCATACTGACCGAAATGCGCGAGAAGGGCAGCGATTTCAGCTCGGTGCTGAAGCAGGCGCAGGAACTTGGCTATGCAGAGGCTGACCCAACCTTTGATGTTGAAGGTATTGATGCGGCGCATAAGTTGACCATTCTGGCTTCAATAGCATTTGGTATTCCACTGCAATTTGAAAAAGTGTCTATTACCGGTATTACCGGGATAACTCCTCAAGATATTGAGTATGCCAATGAGCTGGGTTACCGCTTTAAACATTTGGGCATCGCAAAACGTACCGACAAAGGACTTGAGTTAAGAGTGCACCCAACCTTGATTCCTAAAAAGCGTTTGATCGCGCACGTCAATGGCGTGATGAATGCAGTGGTGATCAAAGGCGACGCCGTAGGTTCCACGCTGCATTATGGTGCCGGTGCCGGCTCACTAGCGACAGCCTCCTCTGTGGTTGCAGATTTGGTGGACATTACTCGTGCTCTGACTACAGATTCAGAAAACAGAGTGCCACATTTAGCGTTTCAGCCTGATGCTTTGTCTGATTTACCCATTGTTGCTGAGGACGAAGTTGCGTCAGCCTTTTATTTGCGGTTGCGCGCGACCGATGAGTCTGGAGTATTAGCCAAGATTACTGGTGCGCTGGCAGATCGAGATATCAGTATTGAAGCATTTCTGCAAAAAGAGCCAGTCCAAGTCGGTGACGATGTCGATATCATTGTCTTGACGAATAAGATCCAGCAACAGCAAATCAAGGCGGCCATCGCAGAGCTCTCCGGTCTTGATGTGATTACCGAAGATATAACCTGCTTCCATGTAGAAATGTTTAATGACTAGCGTTCAGTAACTGGCACCCATAAAAAAAGACGCAGCAGCGTCTTTTTTTTATGGGTCGGTTATGCTTTATCTTTTGCTGATATCGACATAATCTCGCATGCCACTGCCTTCATAGACTTGTCGTGGTCGCCCGATTCTAAACTCATCATCACGTAACATTTCACGCCAGTGTGAGACCCAGCCAACGGTTCTTGCCATAGCGAAAATTACAGTGAACATATTTAGCGGAATACCGAGGCGTCGTAAAATAATACCTGAATAGAAATCCACGTTCGGGTAGAGTTTTCTTTCAATGAAATAATCATCTTCAAGTGCGATACGCTCCAGCTCCATCGCGGTATCCAGTAACGGGCTTGAGCCACCCATTTCTTTTAGCAGCTTGTGGCACATGTCACGAATCAAACTGGCGCGTGGGTCAAAGTTCTTGTAGACACGATGCCCAAAGCCCATCAGTCGCACGCCGCTATTTTTGTCTTTGGCTAACTCGACGTAGTCCTGTACGGTTTTGTCTGACTCGGTAATGTCGGTCAACATGCGAATAACCTTTTCGTTAGCACCACCGTGTGAAGGACCCCATAGGGATGAGATGCCAGCAGAAATAGCCGCATAGGGATTTGCTTCTGAGCTACCCGCCAATCTAACGGTAGAGGTAGACGCGTTTTGCTCATGATCCGCATGGAGAATCAACATCAGATCCAGTGCTTTTACATGCAAAGGATCAGGTGTGTAATCTTCGGTCGGGAAAGCGAACATCATTTGTAGAAAGTTCTCTACATAGCTCAATGAATTTTGTGGGTAAATGAACGGTAGACCTTTGGAGTGTTTATAACTCCACGCGGCTATGGTTGGCATTTTCGCCAATAGACGGTAGGCCGCTTTATCTTGTACGCCATGGTCGTGCACATTACTGGCGCTGGGATAAAATGCAGACAGAGCACCAACCGATCCAACCATCATCGCCATCGGATGTGCATCGTGGTTGAAGCCATTTATAAATCGACGCATACCTTCGTGTAACAGGGTGTGGTCGGTAATATTATGATTGAAGTCATCCAGTTGATTGCTATCTGGTAATTCACCGTGCAGTAACAGGTAGCAAACCTCGGTAAAGGTACTGTGTTCTGCCAGTTGCTCAATCGGAATACCACGATAGCGAAGAATGCCTTTGCCACCATCAATGAAGGTGATATCGCTGGCGCAACTACAAGTGCCTAAAAAGCCTGGATCATAGGTATACATACCCAGCTCTTTGTGCAAGGTTTTAATATTGATGCCATGTGAGCCTTCTTTTGCTTCTCGCACCGGGAAATCCGCTTTATTGCCGGTCTCGTTATCAGTAATCGTTACAGTTCTGGTCAAGCCATTTCTCCTTATTATTCGAAGCTTTAATATCAGCTACAGCTATAATCACCTTGATTTTAAGGGATTTATGCTCAAAATATTGTAATCCATCCGCACTATGTCAAATTTTTGTGAAAAATTTGCCCATAAATGTCTCAGCAGATTAAAATAGAGACATAAGCTAAGCCGATAGAGTAGCTATTATAGCTTGAGAGCAGTTTTCTCTCTACAACAAAACGGCGGCAGGCTGAAGAATTCAGCAACGAAATCTCCCAATTGTGTTCCATCAAGGCCGCTATATATGCCTCTTATCCATATATGTCTGGCTGAAAATATGAACTGTTTGTCATTATGGCGCTCAGAAGTAAGAGGATTGAATGTTGCAAACGGATTTAAATGTTAATTAGAATTTTAATCACTCTGTTGGTTTTAAGTTCTCCTGTTACTCAGGCTGGCTGGTATGAAGTTGATACCACGCTGATGGGAACAGACGTGCATGTCTCTGCCTGGCACAAGCATGATCAACAGGCGCAGAAAGCAGTCGAGAGCGCGTTAACAGAAATGCGTCGGATCAATGCCTTGATGAGCACCTATGAATCCAGTTCTGAATTGTCCTTACTCAATCGAGAAGCCTCTCAGCAGGCAACCGTTGTATCTGACGAATTGTTGCAATTGATCAACCGCTCTCTTGAGATTTCAAAAAGTACCCATGGTGCTTTTGATGTGACCTATGCATCAATAGGCTATTTGTATGATTACCGGGCCGGTACCAAACCCGAAGACAAACGCATTCAGGCGCAATTACCTGCTGTAAACTACGAGCACGTTGTAATCGATGAGCAGGCAAACACGGTTGCTTATTCACATCCAGGCGTTCGAGTGGATCTGGGTGGTATTGCCAAGGGCTATGCGGTTGATCGATCGATTGAGATCATCAAGCAGCACGGGATAGAAAATGCAATCGTAACGGCTGGTGGCGATACGCGTGTCTTGGGTAAAAAACTGGATCGTCCGTGGGTGGTTGGCATACAAAACCCGCGTTCCGAGAAAGATGTAGTTGCCGTTATTCCATTGGTGAATGAATCTATTTCTACCTCGGGTGATTATGAGCGTTATTTTGATGATGAGGGTATACGCTACCATCATATTATCGATCCCCAAACCGGTGACTCAGCCCGCGAGGTTAGAAGTGTCTCTATTCTCGGGAAAGAAAGTACCTACGCCGATGCATTGTCGACCAGCCTGTTTGTGTTGGGTCTGGATTCGGGGATGCAGTTAATTAATACAATTCATGGCTATGAAGCCATTCTGGTTGACCAGGAAGGTCGACTTCATTATTCAAGAGGTCTGCAGCAATTTGCTGAGCAAGACCAACAACACGATGCGCTGGCCGGGAAGGTTAGTCAACTCGTTAATCAGTGAGATGGTGGTATTAGATATGAAAGCATTAAACAATAAAATTAAAACGTTGAGCCTGTTGGTACTAGTCACTTTGCTGGCTGCTTGTTACGGCGGTTCAGGTGACGGAAATGGAAACGAAGTAGCACTCGATGGCAGTACTGTGGGTGAAAGTGACACTGATAGTGGTTCACTGGTGAATGCCGACTTCTCGATTGCCTATGTAGACAGATCAGTAGAGTCTGCTGGTAACCCAACTGATGGCATTATCTTTAACCCGGGTGGTGATCTGTTTGTGAAAGATTTGTCATCGCCGAATGCCACTGAAAAAAATATAACTGGCGAATACACGCAAGGTGAAGGCGATGTCTCTGACCCTGAAGTGTCTTATGACGCGAAAACCTTGTTGTTCAGTATGCGTGGCGCTGAGGATGAGACCTGGAATTTGTGGGAGTATGAGCTTGAAACCGAAGAGCTGACTCGGGTCATTGCTGATGATTTGCTGGCCGACGAAGGCGATGATGTTGATGCCGCCTATTTGCCGGATGGTCGAATCGTGTTCAGCTCCAATCGCCAGGAAAAAAGCAAACAAATGCTGGCGGCAGAAAATAAAGAAACCTATGCCTATCTCGATGAATATGAGCGAGAGCGAACGATCGCCTTGCACGTAGTTAATCAGGGACGTGATCAGGTAAAGCAAATCTCTTTTAACCAGAGCCATGATCGTAACCCGACCGTCTTGAGCAGTGGCGAGATCATGTACTCACGTTGGGATCATGTTGGTAACCGTAATCACTTCCCGTTATTTTTTACCAACCCTGACGGCACCAGTATGTTTGTCTTGTATGGTTCTTTCAGTCCGGGTAATTCTTTTCTGCATCCGCGTGAAATGCCGGACGGCAAAGTTATTTCGTCTTTGATGCCGTTATCAGGTACGGGCGAGGGTGGTGCGTTAGTGATCATCGATGTCGATAACTTTTCTGAAAATAATGAACCTTCACCTGAATATACCGGTGAAGACGAGCAAGGTCAGGTAAGCGCTACCTTGAATGAAATACCGATTGGTGAAGAAACCTCCGAATTCGGTCGTTACTCAACACCTTATCCATTATGGGATGGCACCAATCGAGTGCTGGTCTCATGGACTGCGGCGCAAGAGCCGGATGAAGATGACATGATGATGGGTGAAGATGGGCCGCCACGTTACGGCATCCATATGCTTAATCTCGATGACACTTCACTTCGTCCTATCGCGCTCGCTGCAGAAGGACGAATCCTGACTGACCCAATCGCCATATTCCCACGTGACTTACCCAATGTGGTAGCGGACAAAACTCTTGATGCTGACTTGATCGCCGAGAACGCAGGAATTCTTAATGTAAAAAGTGTCTACGACACAGACTTCCTCGACATCATGGGTGATCGGGTACTGACCAGTAGTGAAGTTATTCCTAAAGCTGATGATGTGGCCGACTTGTTAACTCTCAAGCAAGCGAGTGCCGCGTCAAGACCCGCCAGATTTGTTCGCGTCAGTCGCGCAGTACCAACACCACCAGGTGTAATGACCGAAGATGTTGGTAACAATGAGATGGAGATGCAGGAAATTCTTGGCTACAGCACGGTTGAACCGGATGGTTCGTTGCGCATAAAAGTACCGGCTGATACGCCACTGGCACTAGCAGTAGTCGATGCCAAAGGTCGTGCTTTACAATCACACACCAACTGGTTGCAAGTGCGTCCCGGTGAAACCAGAACCTGCAATGGCTGTCATTCGCCACGTCGTGGCAGCGCAATCAACAGTGCTCCGATCGCGGGCGACCATAGCGGCACCAATTTTGCCGGCATGGAAGCCTTGGGTGAGACTATGGCTGAAACCCGCACTCGACTCGATGTTGATAGTATGGCGTTGAAAGCGGATATCGAATACGAAGATATTTGGACTATGGCCGCGGATGTTCCGGATTTGGCCTTTAGTATCACGTATGCAAATCTGCAAACACCAGCGCCCGCTAACGGCATTATTAATTATGTCGATCATATTCAACCGATTTGGGATTTACACAACTGTGGTGGTTGTCATACCGGCGCAAATGGTACCTTGGATTTAAACAGCACGACCTCGGCAACTGGCAGACTGGCTTCCTTTGAGCAATTAACTCTGGGTGTACCGGAGCTGGATGAGGATGGCTTACCTCTGACGCGAATCGAAGAAGGCGAAATCATGGTGGTGCGTGCACCGGCATTGGTGGAAATGGGCTCTTCTGATGAAAGTTCGCGTACCAGTCATTTGATCGAAAAACTCTATCAAACCGAGCTGCGTGCGGAACAAGCGCTAACCGCTACTACGGTGAATCATTCGGGTATCTTGAATGATTCAGAATTGCGCCTGGTACAGGAATGGATCGATATTGGCGCGCAGTATTACAACAGTCCCTATGAGGACGATGCCGGTAATGACAATTTTTATGCGCTCAATGAGATACGTAACTTCCCGGTCGGGCTGGATGAAGATGTGTTCGAGTCAGCGGTGCAGCCGGTGTTACTCAATCGTTGTGGTGGTTGCCATAGTGCTGTGGGTAGTGAAGGCGAACAAAATACAAATTTCTCGGCGCGCAAATTTGTGCTGACCGGTAGCGTCGAAGGAGATTTCAACATCACCCGTTCTTTGGTGAATGATATTTGTAATCCACAAAACTCACAGTTGTTGATTATGCCGACTATCATTCAGCAGGGTATTCTTGTGCATCCTGCGGTGGAAGGTGCACCTGTGCTATCAAGCAACGAAAATGATTACCAGACAATTCTGGCATGGATAGAAGATGCAGCTGCGCTCAATAATTGTCCTTAGTATAAGTCTGTTTTTTGCCGCCTGTGAGGTGGTAGATTCAGTTGATGAGAATCTGGCTGTTACCGGACGCAGTTTGTGTTTGAGTGATTATCAGATGTGCATTGATCCGATTTTTCATGCCAACCTGTTGGGTAGTAGCGGCATTATCAATTGTTCATCCAGTGGTTGTCATGACACTGGTGCTGGTTCGGGTGGTGGCTTTAAATTACACCCAACTCCGGCATTAAATTCCGAGCAAATGCGGTCCAATTTCTTTACCGCACAAGCGTTTGCCAATTTTACTGCGGCGGGTGATTCAAAGCTGGTGCTGGAGCCTCTGACCGGGACTTTTTCGATTACAGGTAGTCATGCTGGAGGAGATATTTTTATTGATCAGACCGATCCATGCTACATCGCAATCATCGACTGGGTCTCAAAACAGGTGGCTGATGAAAATAGTGCTGCCTGCGGTGCCTGTACTCCACCGGTTCTCAGCGCCTGCGGCTACTAGTTAGCCTGCTTATCAAGTAGAATCTAGGCACTCTAAATGGACTTGAGATCTGTGGTCAGACTGATACAGCCAACAATATTTCTATTGTTGATCTTCATGCTTAATGTAGGTGCCGCCAATGCGGCTGAAGATCAGTATTTGCGCGTGCAAGTGACAGAGCCCTATCTGGAAATGTATACCGGCCCCGGGCGTGGCTTTCCGCGTTTCTATTCGGTAGAACGTGGTGAGTGGGTAGAAGTTATCAGCCGCAAGACAGACTGGTTTCAGGTCAGAACCCGCAAAGGTAAAAAGGGTTGGGTAAAAAGAGCTGAGTTGGAAAAAGCTCGGTCAATGAGTGGCTCACAGCTGGTCTTTGGTGGTAGTGGCGATGGCGACTTCCTGGGCCGTCGCATCGAACTGGGTTTTGTTACCGGTGTTTTGGAGGACGACCCGTTAATAGGTTTGCGAGCTGCCTGGTATTTGACTGATGGCATCGCACTGGAAGGTGCTTTTTCACATGTGCCGGGAGAATTCTCACGCTCATTTATTTATTCTGCCAATGTGGTGATGCAGCCCTATCCAGAGTGGAAATATTCTCCTTATGTCTCATTGGGTGCTGGCACCATAGAAAACGAGCCTAAAGCCACCTTGATTGGTGTGCGTGATACAGACGCTACAGTCTGGAGTGCAGCGCTAGGGGTGCGACGACAAATCTCTGGCAAGTTTATGTTCAGGCTTGAGGTCAGGGACCACCAGGCGCTGGTGAATTCATTCAATAATCAAAACCTGCTGGAGATCACAGCCGGTGTTTCATTCTTTTATTAAGGTGCTCAAATGATAATAACTACAATCAGGCATGGGGTCGTTTCATTATTGCTGTTGATTTTGTGCTCACCCGTAGCTGTAGTCGCTGCAGAAGAGATAGAAGATTCACTCGAGGATGTCGAGCAAGTTGTCGTGCCTGAAATTTACCGGCGCGATGTTAAAGCCCCCAAAATTGATGCACGTGATTTCGAAGTAACGGCTTATGTGGGTATTTTAAATATGGAGGATTTTGGCGCTAACGCAGTCGGTGGCTTACGCCTTGCTTATCATATTACTGAAGACTTTTTTATGGAGGCTGGCTTTGGCGCCTCTGAAATCAATGATGATTCGTTTCGACAATTTGGACTCAATGTTTTTCCATCATCACAAGAGTCACTTACTTATTACGATCTGATGGTTGGCTACAACGTCTTGCCAGGTGAGTTTTTCTGGGGTGAAAATTATTCTATTCCCAGTGCGCTTTATGTCAGCGCTGGTGCCGGAAGTATGACTTTCGTGGATGAGGATTTTTTCACTGCCAATTTTGGTTTTGGCGTGCGTGCCCTGATTACCCAGGCGATCAGCGTGCATATAGATTTACGTGATCGGGTGATTTTTGATTCGGCCATTTTAGGTGATGAAAAAATCACCAATAATCTTGAGTTTACGATCGGTCTGGGCGTGTTTTTCTAGGAGGCCATACTTATGAAAAAATTTACATTGAAACCAGCGTTACTTAAATACGGTTTATTGGTAATTATTTTACTGGCCCCAGCTATTGTTGCCGGAAAGTCATCTATGGTTGGTAAAGTCGGACCTGATTTTGCAGGTTTAAGTTTTGACGGGTATTCACATCGTCTTGATGAGTTTAAAGGCAAAGTGATCATGATTAATTTTTGGGCCAGTTGGTGCGGCCCCTGCCGTCAGGAAATGCCGCCGCTGGAGCAACTTTATCAGCAGTATCGCAGCCTGGGCTTTGTGATTGTTGGCGTCAATGTCGATGAGAAGCTGGAGCCGGCAAAGAAAATGCTCGACAAGCTCGGTATTACTTATCCCAATGTTTTTGATAGCGATAATAATATTAGTAAAGGCTATAACGTTAGCGCCATGCCGATGACAGTGATTATGGATACCACGGGAACAATCCGTTACGTCCATTACGGCTTCAAATCTGGTTACATGGATAAATACAGCCGCGAAGTGCGCCAGCTGTTAACGGAGGCGCAACAATGAAGAAACTTTTTATAATAATTTGTCTGGGCCTGTTGGGCGGTTGTTCAAGTGTTGAGAAAGTACTTTCGCCAGAACCGTGGGTCATGCCGTATGAGCGTGGTGAGTTGGCACAACCCATTATGCAGTTTAGTCGCAATCCGCTTTCCGACAAATTCAGGCAACACGTGTTTGATACCCGTGAAGGTGCACGTGGCGCCGGCGTAACCCAGGGTGGTGGTTGTGGCTGTAATTAGACACAGCAGTGTTATTTTGTTGTTGATGTTGCTCAACCTGGCAACAGCTGAAACCCTGCCAGAAGACATGGTGCAGTTGATGTACCACAGTTACGACGGTGGTGGTGTTGAAGTGAACGGGCCTGCCTTATTGGTACGCAAAGAATTCAAAGATCAGTTTTCGGTAAACGCCGGTTACTATCAGGATTCAATCAGCGGCGCTTCGCCAGATGTGATCGCTTCTGCCAGTCCTTATTCTGAAACACGTGATGAATTCTCGCTGGGTGTTGATGCGCTGCTGGGAAACAGCCTGGTTTCATTGGGTTATATCAATAGTGATGAAGATGATTATGAAGGGAATAATTTCAGTTTTGGAATTTCACAAAGTTTCTTTGCGCAGATGACCACAATGAGTCTGGGTTATACGGTAGGACAGGATACGGTCAAGCGAGTAGATAACGACTTCGCTGAAGATATTGATCGTTATCAATTTAGCGTTGGTCTCACTCAGGTGCTTACCAGCACCATGCTGATGAACCTGACCGCGGAAGGTATTACCGAAGAAGGTTACTTAAGTAATCCTTATCGCTCCAAACGGGTGTTTGGCACATTTGCCGGCTCCGAAATTTACCCGCGTACCCGCACCAGTACAGCTTTCGCGGTGCGACTGAAGAAATTACTCTGGAGCGACGATGCGGCATCAATCAGCTATCGCTATTTTGATGACAGCTGGGATATCGTCTCACACACACTCGAGTTGGGATTCACCAGAACCTTGAATAATCGCTCGGTCGCCGATCTGGTCTATAGATACTACGACCAAAGCGGTGCTTCATTCTTTAGCAGTGATTTTCAGGGATTGTTTCAATTTATGGCGAGTGACAAGGAGCTCAGTACCTATCAAAGTCATACGATAGGATTGAATCTCACTTATGAGTTATTTAACGATTATTTATATGGCTTTGACCGTGGTGAGCTTGGTTTCGCCTATGATTTTAGAATGAACGAGTACGAAGATTATTTCGCGCCTAATTCTAGTAGCACAGAACCATACGAATTCGATGCAAATGTATTCAATATAAATCTGTCACTATTTTACTGACAGAGCAGGAGACGAACAATGGATGTTGTGAAAACATATCTTTCGCTATTACTGTGGGTGCTCATCCTAAGCACACCATTAGTAGCAGAGGAAGCCGCTGAAATAGATGATCCTGAGGCAGGCACGTATTTAATCGATGAGTCTGAATCGCAGGTTATTCTGGATGGAGAGTTAACCCCTGAAGGACAGCGTGCAATGCAAGAGGCGCGTGAAAGGGGTGAGTTACCAAACACAAATGCGGAGACTGTCGAGACCAATGCCGCTGATGCCAAATTAATGGATGAGATGCCGGAACTGGCTGCGCGCGGTCTGGATGAAGAAGTGCAGTCACTTAAGGAAGAAGTGCTGATTCTTAATCGCGAGTTGTTTTCGCTGGAAGAAGAATTGCTGTTTCCATCCAATACCCAGTTTGCCGTCTATGTTTCGGTAGACGTTGGCGAATTTTTTGACATGGAGTCGGTGCGCGTATTAATGGATAACAAACCGATTGCCAGCTATCTCTACACCAAGCGTGAATCAGATGCCTTGATGCGTGGTGGCGTGCACCGGATTTATATAGGCAACCTGACGGCGGGTAGTCATGAACTGGTTGCGTTTTATACCGGTCGTGGTCCACGTGGTCGTGATTTCAAACGGGCGACCAAGCGCACTGTCAATAAAGAGCTTGGCCCCAAGTACGTTGAACTAAAAATTGCCGATAACCAGGGCAAAAAACAAGCAGGATTTGAAGTTAAGGAATGGTAGCCGCCATTTAGCCACTATGAGATTTACACGCCAACTTTTGTTGCTTGCAACATGCGTGCTGTTCAGTGCAGCCGCATCTGCAGCAGATGAGCCGGGACCAGAAGACATCATTCTGGATTTACCCTATGGCGTAGTTTTGTTTGATTTTTATCAGCAAAATTATTTCACTTCGCTGGTTAACCTGATCAAAGCTCAGAAAGATGACACAGTGCCACAGCACGAAGCTGAAGCAGAATTGCTGCGCGGCGGTTTATATCTTTCTTATGGTATGCGCGGGCGCGCCGAAGAGATTTTTAAAAATGTTCTTGATATAGAGCCACGTCAGGACGTCAAGAATAGAGCCTGGTACTACTTGGCGCGTATCGCGTATCAGCGTGGCCTGCCAGAAAATGCACTGTCTTATCTGAGCAAAATCAGAGGTGAGTTGCCCGATACTCTGGTGGGTCGTGACCAGTTAATGGCGGCGATCATCAATATTCAGCAAGGCGACTTTCTGGACGCCTACAGTGGTTTATCAGACTGGGAAGGTGAGACCGATATTAAACACTACGTGGAATATAACCGCGGGGTGGCAGCACTAAGACTTGGTGATACTGATAAAGGCACCGACATACTCGATCTGTTAGGCCGTCAAAAATTCGGCAGTGAAGAATTTGAATTACTGGCATTGAAAGACCGAGCCAATCTCGCGGTAGGGATGCACTTGCTGCGTGAAGAGAGCCCGGAAAAAGCGCGTTTTTATCTGGACCGCGTACGTCTTAACGGGCCTTTTGCCAATGAGGCTTTGTTGGCAGCGGGTTGGGCTGATGCGCGCAATGAATTCTATCAACCGGCGATGATTCCATGGAATGAACTGGCCAGTCGTAATGTACTCGACCCGGCGGTGCAGGAATCCTTATTTGCTATTCCTTATGCAATGGCTAAAGCAGGTGGTTTTGCACAAGCGGCGGCGGGTTATCAGCAAGCGCTGGATATTTTCCGAGCCGAGCAAGAAAAACTCAAAGCCGGAATTGAGCTGGTAAAAGAGGGCGGTTATCTGGACGATTTGCTGAGCAGTGCCGAAAAAATTGAAATGGGTTGGCTGCGCGAACTGAAGGTTGTAAATGAGGCACCTCAGCCGTGGTACCTGGATGAACTGTTGTCCTCGCATCGGGTACAAGAGTCATTGAAGAATTATCGTGATCTGTTGTTTCTGGATTACAATCTGACAACCTGGGATGAGTCGATCGATAGTTTTGATGAAATGCTGACTTTGCGAGAACGTCGATTTGAGACGGTAGTACCCTCGGCGCAGACAAAGTTATCGGATAACGAGCAGGAAAACCTGCAAAACAAGTTTGCACTATTGAACCAGCTGTATCTGAGTGCCTCTGAAAAAGAGAAGTTACGTTTGCTGGCAACGCCGGCCGAGTTAAAGAAGTTGCAGCGCTTGGATAAATTACAGCAATTGATTTCAAAACACCCCAATGCAAGAGCGCACGCTTACTTGTTGGGTAGGGTGGATTTTCTGAAGGGAATACTATTTTGGGATATCTACAACACCCTTGAAAAGCGGGAAAGAAAATCCGGCCGTGCATTGCAGGACCTTGAAACAGAGTTTGAGCAAAGCAGGGAGTTTATCGCAAGCATCAATCGTTTGATGGCAGATCTGCCTGCCGGGTTCGAAGGTTTTGCAGAAAAAATCCAGGCCAAGCGCTCAGATTTAAGTGGTGCGCGTGAAAAGCTGGAGACTGTTACGCAAAAGCAAAAAGCACAATTGACCGAGGTTGTGGTGGGTGAGTTGGAGCAACATGTCGCCAGAATTGATGAATTGAAATTACAGGCGGCTTTTGCATTAGCACAGATCTATGATCAGGATAGTGAAAAAGAAGAGGATGATGACAAGCCTCAAAATAACCGTGGAGTAGCCAGATGATGAATTTGCTACGACACGCGTTAGTGGTGCTCATCCTGTCTTTGACGCTTTCCGCCTGCGGCACCATGAGCAATATGATAGCCAAGGGTGATAAGTCGCCAACCTTGAGTGATCTGTATGATCGCCCGGTCCCGGTGATCGATGAACAGCCCATCGCCAAAAGTCGTGAGCTGGCAGAGCAATCTTACCGGCAAATGCTGGATCTGGATGAAGGTTCAGCCATGCGCCCGGAAGCGTTGCGTCGTCTGGCTGATATATTGTCTGACGTTAATGCGATCATGAATGATGATGATGAGCTGGATGAGGTAGCGCTGGCTGAGGCGACCGGTTTGTACAATGAAGCGCTGGAAAAATATCCTGACTATCGTTCGCGCGACAAAATTCTCTATCAACTCGCTCGAATTAATGATCAAAATGGCGATCCGGATAAATCACACCAGTATTTGAACGATTTGGTCGAGCAGTATCCGGAATCCGAATACTTACAAGAAGCCCAGTTCCGACGTGGCGAGTACCTGTTCATTGAAAAAGAATATACCAGTGCACAAAACGCCTATGAGTCGGTGATTGAGATCGATACGAAAACAAAATTCTACGAGCCGGCGCTCTATAAAAAGGGCTGGGCATTGTTCAAGCAGAATGAATATGAACTGGCGGTAAATGAGTTCACTACGATACTGGACCGGCGTGTAGCCAATGGTCAACGTGATCTGGAAAAATTATCCCGTCCACAACGCGAGCGTATTGAAGATTCGCTGCGAGCGATCAGCTTAAGCTTCGTCTATCAGGAAGGCGCTGACACCGCGCTGGAATATTTCACCAAATACGGCGCCAAAAAATATGAGGAGCTGGTGTACGTCAAGCTGGCAGAATATTACATTGATAAAGAACGCTATACCGATGGTGCGGAAACATACGCAGGCTTCCTGCAGCGTAATCCCTGGCATGAAAATGCGGCTGATTTTCAGGCACAGGTTATAGCGACCCTCAAAGAAGGCAATTTCCCGACCTTGGAACTGGAGGCTCGTAAAGAGTTTGTCACCTTGTTTGATGTGGAGTCAGAGTATTGGGAATATTATCCGATAGGCGATAATGATCACATTGTGGATGAAGTGAAAACCAATATTGTTGATTTGGCGAATCATTATCAATCACTGGCACAAAAAGACAGTAACAACGAAGACTATCTGGAAGCCGAGACTTGGTACAAACGCTTCCTGAGTTCATTTCCCAAAGACGAAAAAGCACCCGAAATAAATTATTTGCTGGCTGAATCGTATTACCAGAACGAACGTTATCTGGAGTCAGCGCAGGCGTATGAGCAGGTTGCCTATGAGTATGAAGCGCACCCGAAAGCATCTGAAGCAGGTTATGCAGCCTTGTTGGCCTATCAGGAAGTGGCCAAGTCGAATACCAGCGCGTCAGATCCAAAAGTCGGTGATGCTTTTGCTGCCAGCGCCATACGTTTCGAAAAAGCATTCCCTGGTCATCCCAAGGCTGATGAGGTTTTGGTTAGTGTGGCACAGACCCAGTTTGATGAGCGTAATTATGATCAGGCGATGAAGATTGCGGAACGCTTGTTGAATAAAGATCCAAAGCCAAGTGCGGAAAATCGCAAAATCGTCTGGACCATTGCTGCCAATACCCAGTTTGAGCGTAAAGCTTATGAAGAGGCTGAAATTGGTTATAGCCAGGCCATAGCCCTGATGGAGCCGACCGACCCGCTAAAATCAGATTTGACCGAAAACCTGTCGATTGCCGTGTACCGTCAGGGTGAAGCGGCGCGTGATGCTGGTAAAACCCAGGCGGCTATTGATGCCTTCCTGCGTGTTGCTGCTGTCGCTCCGGGTACTGAAGCGGCGGTCACCGGACAATATGATGCGGCGGTGATATATATAGGTGACAAGAAATGGCGCGAAGCAATTCCGATCATGGAATCTTTCCGGGTCAGTTATCCGGGTCATGAGTTGCAGACTGAAGTCGATAAAAATCTGGCTACGGCGTATCTTGAAACCGACCAGCCAGTTAAGGCTGCGGCCGAGTTCCAGCGTCTGGCACAAACCGGTGAAACAGAAGAGATCCGGCGAGAGGCAATTTTGCAGGCCTCGGATTTGTACGCCGAAGGTGGGGAGAACAACCGCTCCATCGCCATGCTTGAACAGTTTGTTAATGACTTCCCAACTCCGGCAGAGCCTGCGATGGAAGCAGCCTCAAAACTGGCGACTCATTATGAGAAATTATTTGGTCCTCAAGGTGCTTATACCTGGCATGAAAAAGTGCTTGAGTTGAACCGTGGCGGCGGTGCCAATGATAGAACTCGTTATTTAGCGGCTAAGTCTACCCTAGCACTGGTTAAGCCAGCGGTAGATGCCTATCAGAGCGTTGCACTAGTGGCGCCATTGAAAGACACATTGCGCCAGAAAAAAGAATTGATGGAAGCGGCGCTGGCAAAATATGCAGATCTTTCGAGTTTTGGAATAGCCGAGATATCAACCGAAGCGGCTTATCAGACAGGATTTATCTACGATGATTTCTCGGAAGCCATCATGGACTCGGAACGTCCTGCCAATCTTGATGCTGACGCGCTTGAAGAATACGAGATATTGCTGGAAGAGCAAGCCGATCCGTTTCTGGAAAATGCTATTGAAGCGCATGAGGTTAACGTCGGTCGTATCAATGAAAATATTTATGATGAGTGGGTCAAAAAGAGTTTGGCGGATTTGAAAAAGTTATTGCCCGCCCGTTACAACAAAGAGGAGCGAACCAGTGCCGTTATCCGTGTTCACTAAAGTTTGTCTCGCTTTGACGCTGTTTTTTTTGGTAGCTTGTGAAAGCATGCCTTCGTTACCGGGGTCTGGTGGTAATAAAGAAAGTACGGTCAAAATACCTGGTGGGGTTAAGTCTCCACTCGGTGATGAAGCGACGCTGACGCCAGCTGATCAAGCCATCATGCTCAGGGCAGTGGCAGCTATGGATGCAGGTAATTACGCGGTCGCCATAACTGAATTTAAAGCACTGTCGGTCAGTAATCCGAAACTGGCAATGCCTTATATCAACCTGGCTATCGCTTATCGTACGCAAGCAGATAGTGATGCGGCGGTGCGCTCAATTGCGCAAGCCTTGAAGTTGTCACCGAACAGTCCGGAAGCAAACAATATTCGCGGTGTGCTGTGGCGTGATGCGGGAGAATTTACCAAAGCCAGAGATAGTTACGCCAAAGCGATTGGCGCCAATGAAGCCTATCTGGATGCCCAGCTGAATCTGGGGATATTGTGTGATTTATATCTACAAGATCTGGCCTGTGCAAAAAAACACTATGAAAATTACCAGTCCGGAAGTAGTACCGAAGACCGCACGGTTAAAGGGTGGTTGATAGAACTTGAACGCAGGATGAAAAAATAATGGTTTTCAGAACCGTATTACAGTTTTTAGCACGATTGAGCTGTTTAATTATGCTCGGCTTACCGATAATATGCGTCGCTGCAGAAGAAGAGCCTGATGACAACCCGGCTCAGACAGAATATTTTGAAGAAGATGCTGTCCTGAATATGGATGGTATGGCTGTAACCGGTAATCAGGAATTGCCGAAATCTCTGATGATTGTGCCCTGGCAAGAGCCCGGTGCCGGAGATTTATTTGCAGGTGAATTTGAAAGCTTGATTGATCGGGATCCAGCTACGATTGATCGTACAGAATTTGTAAGAGAACTGGATTATTACCGCCTGCGTAAAGGTGAGTTTTTAGACCCCGAGAGAGATTAGTTGTAGCGGTAACACGAATAAGAGAATGGAGAACAAGAAAAATGATTGATACGGTATTTAAATTTTTTCAGGATGGTGGAGCATTTATGTTTCCAATCGCCATCGTACTTGCACTTGGCTTGGCTATTGCCGTAGAGCGCTGGATTTATCTGACCCGCGCACGAGTCAGTAACTTGTTGCGCTGGCGTAAATTACAGCCGATGCTGGAGAAGGGTGAATTACGCTCAGCGTTAAATACTTCCAGTGGTTCAAACTCGGCAATTGATAAAATCCTCACCTACGGTTTGTCGCGTGCAGCCAATTCAACCAGCAGCGCTGAAGTAGAGATGGCGATGGAAGAGGGCTTGATGGAAGTCATGCCGCGTTTGGAAAAAAGAACGCATTATCTTGCCACGCTGGCGAATATTGCGACCCTGCTAGGCCTATTGGGAACCATCATAGGTTTGATTAAAGCCTTTACCGCCGTGGGTGAAGCGAACCCGGCTGACAAGGCTGATTTATTATCAGCTAGTATATCGGTAGCGATGAACACTACCGCCTTCGGTCTGATGGCGGGTATTCCGTTATTGTTATTACATGCCTTGCTCACGACCAAGACCACCACCGTAGTTGATAGTCTGGAAATGGCGACGGTCAGAATTATGAACATGATCACTGGCCACTCTGCCAAAGCCAAGCAACAGTAATAAATATGTCACGACGTCGCAGGCATTCCCGCTACAAGCCGGATACCGAGCTTAACATTACCGCCTTTATGAACTTGATGGTGGTGCTAGTGCCATTCCTGTTATTGATGGCGGTGTTTACGCGCCTGACAGTCATAGAACTGGCGTTGCCTGGACCGTTGACCGATGCAGAGCCTCCGGAAGATCCACCGATTGAGCTGGAACTCGTGATTCGTGAAAACCGTATCGATATTCAAGACCGAGGGTCAGCCTTGTTAGGAGAGTATCCCAGGGTTGATGGTAAGGATGACTTCAAACCTGTCATAGAGAAATTGCGTCAGGTAAAATCACAGTTCCCTGAGATCGTGACTGCCTCCATTCTGGCGGAAGACGATGTTCCTTATGACCGCATAGTCCAAGTCATGGAGGTCATGCGTAGCTACAATACTGAAGGGGAAGAGGGCATCATTCAGGAAGAGCTGTTTCCTGAAATCTCTTTAGGAAAAGCGACGGTGCTTGATTTGCCTGAAGGTGCTCGAGAAATTGTTCAGCCTTACGATACGAGTGAGGCGAGCCAATAATGCGACAGTCCAGACGCGCCCGCCGTATGAGCATGCATCATGCTCGAGGAAAAAAGACCCCGGGTTTCAATCTGGTTTCTTTAATGGATATATTTACCATTCTGGTTTTCTTCTTGTTGGTTAACTCGCAGGAAGTACAAAAAATCCCACCGAACAAAGCCGTGCAGCTTCCAGAATCGAGTATCGATAATAAAACCGACGATAGTCTGGTTATTACGATTACTAAAGATGCGTTGCTGGTTGATGGTGATCAAATCGCTACCCTGGAAGAGATTAAGGCTAGCGACTCGTTCGATATTCCTCAGCTGGTTGCTGCGATGGAAAGCGAGTATGGCAAAAAGCTGATAGCTACCGGTGAAGGCGATAAAACGCCGAAAGTCACCGTCATGGGTGACGGTAGTACACCCTATAATATGTTGCATCGTATTATGCAGTCATTCTCCGGTGTTGATGTAGAAAAGATTTCTATGGCGGTTATTCAGAAAGCTCCCGAGGCTAGCGAATGACAGCAATAGCGTTACAACGACAATCCCTGCCTTGGGATATATCGACAGAAGATGAAGTCCTGCTGCGCAAGCTGGTCAGTATCTTTCTGGCGATCGTTGTATTGTTTACCTTGTTGTTTATGTTAATAACGCTCCCGGAAAAAGAAAAGCCACCAGAAGCAGTACCTGAAAATCTGGTGAAAATTATTCTTGAAAAACAAGTGCGGCCGCCACCACCAAAACCCGAGCCCAAGCCGGTGGAGCAGCCAAAACCTGAGCCCAAGCCCAAGCCGGAACCCAAACCTGAGCCGAAGCCACAGCCCAAGCCGCCACCAAAGCCGGTTGAGCGCCCCAAGCCTGTGCCGACACCTGCACCAACGCCAGCGCCACCATCGGCGCGGCAGCAGGCAGAGAGCGCTATTTCGGTGTTTGAAGAACTGAATGATATGCGTAACGATAATGTACGAGCCAGCATTGATAATGATATTAATGCGAATGCTGGTACTGCAGCCGGTAGTAATGAGCGCAGTATGATTACCTCGGCGGCAGGTCGTGCCAGTGGCGGCATCAATAATGCTGAATACAGCCGTGGCACCGGTGGTGGTGGAAGTTTAAGTGGTTCTGCCGGCAGTAGTCGGGTGGAAAGTAATATCGGTGGCAGCGGCGGTGGAGGCAGTAATAAAGGTTCCGGTGGTTCTGGTTCCGACAGGAAATTCAAGCGCAGCGAAGAAGAAGTGCAGATCGTATTCGACAGGAATCGTGGTTCCTTTGATCGAACTTACGCACGGGCTTTAAGAGATGATCCGGCCTTGCAAGGCAAGGTAGTCTTTACCCTTACCATTGAGCCTAACGGCTCTGTATCCAGTTGTACTATCGCATCGAGTGAGCTAAGGAACCCTGAGCTTGAACGCAAATTGGTCGTGAAAGTGAAGCAATTGAAGTTCGCGAGTAAGGATGTGTTGAGAACTACAGTTAATTATCCCATAGATTTTTTCCCTTCTTGATTATGTAAAAGGCGTGATCTGGTCAGGATTTTTGCTTTCAGATCCATGCTAGCCTGACGTTATGAGTGCAAATCAAAGCGATAAAAAGTTACAAGGCATGCCCTGCGTAAAGTGTTTCATGGGTGTTATGCGTGAGCACACTATGGAGCGTTCCGGTGTGACCATTGATCAATGTCATAAATGTGGTGGCATCTGGTTTGACCCGGATGAGCTTGAAACGATTCTTGGAGATAAGGCAGTCCAGCCTTTCTTTATTTCTCCTGCTGCCAACGTTAACGATGAATACCAGTGCCCTCGCTGTAAAGTGGGTATGCACGAATTTCGCTATCCTGGCACAGCGGTCGAGATTGACGCCTGCGAAAAATGCCACGGGATCTGGCTCGATCATAAAGAATGGTCACAGATCAGCAAGGCTCGTGGCGGTAAGTAAACTCTAACCTGTTTCACAAAAAAACAAGCTGTTTCGCCATTCATCCCTCTCCAGATTGAATTTATCCTTAACTGGCATCGTTTAAGGAACTTGATTGTTACAATTTGAACTGAGTTAGGGTTTTTCTGAGAAAGACCTCAATTCGATCTTTTAAGTATTTAGACGTACAGGACTATGTTTTTAAATCCAGTAAAGAATCCGCCCGAAGAACAGCGCTTACCAGTCTTGACTGGAGGCCTGGTGTTATTGCTGATTGCTCTTTGGGGCTTATGCAGTATGCTCGATAAAGGTGCTCTCGATAAAGCTCATGACTATTATCAGTCATCAGTTTTAGCCAAGCTGGAAGTGCCGTTATATCAACAACAAAACGCACAAGCGGCGATGTCTGCTACACCATTAAGCAAGGCCAATTGGCTAACCATTCAAACAGATGCCGATTTTGTAAACGCTCTTGATCGCAATAAACTCATCACGCCAAGTAATCCACAGTATCCGGAATGGAAAGATGCCCGTGAAAGGCACTCACAACTGCTGGCTAAAGCAATTGGTTGGGAATATGGCTTCATTAGCAGTCGGCCAACAGCTGTCTCCTCACTTTCGCACATGTTTATACATCCTGGTCTAGTATTGCTATTGGTAAATATTGTTTTTCTCTTGCTGTTTGGATCTATGCTGGAAGGCATTCTGGGGCGATCAGTCACGGCGATGTTGATCGTATTCTCTGCTGTTTCTTCAAGTTGGTTGGTGGCTTCGATCATGGGCTCCAGCTTGTTGCCATACACCGGCATAAGCGCTTTGTTGGCTTGTTTTGCGGCTTTCATTTCGAGCTGTTATCGCTCCAATAAATTGAAAACACAAATCCCGGGATTACCGGCTTTGCCAGCGTATCAATATGCCGTGTTATGGTTAGTGACTACTCTCGCAGCATTTTTTCTGACACCATTTTTTAATGGCAATCCTCTGTTTTTAGTAGCGCCAATTGCGATTGGTGCAGTGGCAGGTTTACTCGCTAGAAGCAGACTGGTAGAAGAAGAGCCAGAAGATATAGCTGAAGATTTAAGTGAAGAAGAAGTTGATGGTTTACTGCGGCAACAATTATCAGAAGTCGCTACGATGTGCGATGAAGGTAAATACGCAGATGCTCTGCCTATCTTGCAGAAGCTTGAAACACAGCATCCACGTGAACATGAAGTCGCCTATCGTCTTCAACAATGTGCTCGACGTGATAGCAATAGCGAGGAATATCATCAATACAGCCTTAAAGTCTTGCGCTATCAGGCTCGGGATGAACGTGTACATGAAATGGTGCGAGAAACATTTATGCACTACATCACCAATGCCCGGCCATCGCGTCTTAACAAGGCGACCATTGTCAGCCTTGCAGAGCGCTTTTTGCGGGTAGGGAATCTCGTTGAGGCGGAATATCTGATCAAAGTATTGCTGAAAAAACCGCCTATTACTGATGAGGTGGGTCAATTAATTGAGAAATTGTCCAATTTGCTGGCTGCCGATGGCCAGGACAAGAAAGCTCGAATCTACCGCATGGGATTAGCAAAAGTGATGTCTGACAATGCCCCGGTAGATACAATGATTCTGGACTCCTACCGCTAGTAAGAAATAATCCGTAGATTGGTAGAGACATGCTGCTCTGCTGCTGTAGAATCCTGTTCTGGGGTTCAAGAAAAAAAGAAACAATGAATCGAAATAGATTGATCTTCGTGATGGCATTCATCATGGGCTTTGTCATTATGAGCGTAGAAATGCTCGGAGGTAGAATTCTGGCTCCATATTTTGGGGGCAGCATTCATATCTGGGGCAGTATTATCACGGTATTCATGTTGGCCCTGGCAATCGGCTATGCTCTGGGTGGTCTTTATTCGAGGCGTCGGCCCGACATTAGAAAGTATGGTGTGTTGTTTATTGCTGCTGCTTTACTACTTTGGATTATTATTTTCTTTAGCGAATCACTGGGTGATTTTGTATTTCTCAAAATCGAAGATGAACGAGCTGGGTCCTTGGTATATTGCATACTGATTTTCTTTTTGCCGACTACGGTGATGGGTTTTGCTTCTCCTTATGCAGTGAGTTTAATAACGACCAGTAAAGAGACAAGCGGTGTGTCAGCGGGTTTCCTGTACTTTCTATCAACTATCGGCAGTGCTCTGGGAACCTTGATAACATCATTTTATTTGGTTGAATACTTTGAAACCAATACGATTATTAAATTTTGCAGTGGCATTTTGTTGGTGCTGGGTATCGCAGCAATACTGCAACACAGGAAAAACGCGTGAAAAAAATTCTGCTGGTCATAGTGTTATTGCAACTGAGTGTCGTAGTAGATGCCAAAGAGTTATATCGGGCTAAATCACTCTATCGAGATATTTATGTGGTAGAGAAAAATGACCTGTTGTGTTTGAAGTTTTCTATTCCACGCCGTGAAGATACCAGCCAATCATGTATGGATCGTAAAAATCCGTTGAGAATGGTGTTTAATTACACCCGTATGATGATGGCTAGTGTATTGGTCAATCCGGAGCCGCAGTCAATTCTGATTGTTGGCCTTGGTGGAGGTACCTTGCCGACAGCATTTAATGATATGTACCCGAATGCAGAAATCACTAATGTTGAAATTGATCCGGCGGTTGCTAAAGTGGCGCGCAAATATTTTGACTTTAATGAGACAGAAAAAAATCAGGTGGTGATTAAAGACGCGCGCTTGCATATCAAGCGTCAGGCCTTGAAGAATAAAAAATACGATCTGATTATCCTGGATGCTTTTGGTTCTGATTATATTCCAGAGCATTTAACCACGGTGGAGTTCCTGCAGGAGGTTAAGCAGGTATTGTCACCTCAAGGCGTGCTTGCCTCGAACACGTTTTCGAGTAGCAAATATTATCACCATGAGTCTTCTACCTACGCTGAAGTATTTGGCAAGTTTTTTGTCATGCAGACTAACGCCGGTAGTAATCGTGTCATCCTATATTCTGAGGATGATACATTGCTCAACATAAAAAACATCGAAAACAATGTGAAGGCACTGGGTGAAACTCTTGAAAAATATGATGTGGATGCCGAATTAATGCTGCGTTCGATCAATACCATGCCAATGTGGAATGAGTCTGCGCGTCCATTGACGGATCAGTATTCACCAGCCAATATTCTAAACGCCAAAGAAAAATAACAGTGTCTAATCTTTGGCTTTATGTCATTACTGTCCTGATTTGGGGTACAACCTGGTTCGCGATTCGATTTCAGTTGGGTGTGGTAGCTGTTGAAGTCTCTGTATTTTATCGTTACGTACTGGCTACCACGGTACTGTTGTTTGTATGTTTGCTGAGAAAACAAACCCTTAAGTATTCATTGTACTCGCATATGTTCATGGCATTACAGGGTGTTTTTCTATTCTCTATCAATTACATCCTTTTTTATTACGCGTCGTACGAACTGGCTACCGGCCTGGTATCAGTTATGTTTTCTACGGTAGTGCTGATGAACGTCTTGAATGGACGTATATTCGCCAACCAGGAAATCAAGCTGATGGTAGTAGTCGGTGGTGTTTTGGGTTTGCTGGGTCTGACGCTTATTTTTATTCCGGAACTACAAGCCATGGAGAATAGTGCCAAGGTTAAATTCAGCATCTTTCTCTGTGTGCTGGCAACGTTGTCGGCCTCATTTGGCAACGTCCTGACCTTAAAGAATAAAGCCAATGGCGTATCTGTCGTACCGGCGACGACCTGGGGCATGTTCTATGGAACCGTGGCAACCTTGATCTATCTACTCTTCAAGGGTGTGCCTTTTAACTTTGATCTTTCGTTGTCTTACGTCAGTTCTTTAACCTACCTGGCTGTGTTCGGCAGCGCCATCGCGTTTTTGTGCTATTTGACCCTGATCGAAAATATCGGTGCAGACAAGGCTTCTTACTCAAGCGTCATGTTTCCGGCTGTCGCATTGCTAATGTCGACTTTATTTGAAGGCTACCAATGGACCTGGCTCGCCATGCTCGGCATGTCACTGGTTATGTGTGGTAACTTCCTGGTACTAAAGACAGATTAAGTACTAACGATACTTTTCACTAAAGCGTTGAAATAATTCCTGTTGCATCGCCTCCAGCTCAATCTTCCTGCCTTCAATCCAGGCCATGGTCAGTTGTTGACCACGCATGTCCAGAGCGTCTCCTTTGGAAATAAATAGAGTGGCATCTTTGCCGACTTCCAACGAACCGACCCGATCTGCAATACCCAGTATTTCAGCATTACTCAAGGTAATCATACGTAATGCCTGATCTTTAGGCATACCATAAGCAGCAGCCGAACCGGCGTTGAATGCCAGATTTCTGGTACTCATTAGCCAGCTGTTATTGCTCAGGCCGACGCGAATGCCGCGTGCTTGTAATTCCTGCGGTAAGCGAAATACTTGGTCAATATCATGATGATCCTCGCCAGGCAGGTTATGCAGGGTGTCGATGATCACTGGAATATTGTGTTGCTGCAGTATCTCGGCTGCCAGTAACGCCCCGGAGCCTGTTTTGAGTACCAGTCGTTTTACACCGGCTTGCTTTAGTAATGTGACAGCCTCAATAATAGTGTTGGGCTTGTCAGCATAGAGATAAAGTGTCTGCGAGCCATCAAAAAGGCCGGCCAAGGCTTTGAGTTTCAGGTTGTTGGTATCTTGGTTGACGGCTGCATCTTTAAACATGGTTGTCAGTGCGCTACGCTCGTCGGCGTAACTTTTGTTCGGTTCAAGCACTACCGAGTCACTCGTGTCATCATATTTATAGTAACTCTTGGCAGGCCAATTGATATGGATACCATCATCGGTTTTTAAGGCAGCATCTTCCCAATTCCAGGCATCCAGCTGCACAATAGAAGAGGTGCCGGACACAAGACCACCAACTGGCGCGATTTGTGCGATCAGGATGCCGTTAAAGCGCATGGTAGGGATAAGTTCGGAATCGGTATTAAACGAGGTCAGGGTTCGCACACTTGGATTCAAGTCACCACGTTCACGAAAGTCTCGTGTATGCCGAAGCGCGTCGACTTCTACCAGCCCCAATTGTGAATCAGGCATGATAAAGCCGGGATAAACATGCTGACCCTCGGCATTAATAGTTTGGTAACCGGTTAGATCGATCCCGCCAGCTTGATGCACACCGGTGATTTTTCCATTCTCGAAGGTCAAAATCCCGTTTTCGATAACGCCATTACTAACGGTATGCAGAGTAGCACCGTTTATTGCCACCTTACTGCTAGTCAGTGCTGCTGGTTCCGGTGTAACCGCCAGCGTTGGTGTTAACAAAAGAACATTGCAGATTAATATAATTACAAAAGCCTGGATTTTAATTTTCATTGTATTGCTCCTGTCAGGTATTCATAACCATGCAAACTGTCACAGTGCCAGTCCGGTTCAGGTTTTGGTTTGTGCTCGGCTTTGTCACCGCCTGCATTGGCTTGGTGTAACTTATTGATCAGACGCATGCGTTCCTGATTAACTTGTGTTCGTGCCTGCATGTCTTTTGCACGTGAATAGTAAATTTTTCCGTCAACCAGTGTCATATCAGCAATGGCATAAATGGATAAAGGATTCTCATTCCAGACCACAATGTCTGCATCTTTGCCCGCCTTGATTGAACCCATGCGATCATCCAGATGCAACAGTTTGGCGGGGTTAAGTGTGACCATTTTCCACGCTTCTTCCTCTGACATGCCACCATATTTAATCGATTTGGCGGCTTCTTGATTGAGACGGCGAGACATCTCTCTGTCATCTGAGTTGATTGCTACGGTTACACCGGCTTGTGTCATCAAGGCGGCGTTGTAAGGAATGGCGTAGCGCACTTCCCACTTATAGGCCCACCAGTCTGAAAAGGTTGAGCCACCTGCACCATGAGCTGCCATTTTATCGGCCACTTTGTAGCCTTCAAGGATATGGGTGAAAGTATTGATGTTAAAGTCGTATTGTTCGGCCACTTTCATCAGCATGTTGATTTCTGACTGGACGTAAGAATGACAGGTGATAAATCGTTCGCCATCGAGTATTTCTGAAATAGTGTCCATAGCCAGATCACGACGTTTGTTTTTACCAGCTTTTTGATAGCTCTGGGCGCGTGAGAAGCTGTCATGGAACACCTGTTCAACACCCATTCGGGTTTGCGGATAACGAACCGATTTTGAATTACTGGAGCGCTTGACGTTTTCACCCAGCGCAAACTTAATAAAGCCGTCAGCACCCTTGATTTTCATTTGCTCGGGTGTTGCACCCCAGCGATATTTTATTAATGCAGACTGGCCACCAATCGGATTGGCTGAGCCATGTAGCAACTGACCTGCCGTTACACCGCCCGATAAATTTCTATAGATGTTGATGTCTTCGGAGTTGATTACATCATTCATGCGGACCATAGAAGAATTGGTGGCGACATCATTAACTGCAGAAAGCGCAATGTGAGAATGCTCGTCAATTATTCCGCTAGTGATGTGCATCCCTGTGGCGTCGTAACTGCTTGCTCCAGAGGCTTTAAGGTTTTTACCGACAGCGGCTATTTTCCCTTTCTTGATCAAGACGTCGGTATTTTCAAGTATGCCTTCATCTTCGTTGGTCCAGACGGTTGCATTTTTAAGCAACAGGTTTTGTTGAGCGGGTGGGTTTTGTACCCCATAGGCTGTAAAAGGGTAGATGACTTGGCCCAGATCAAGTTCACTCTCCGGTTCCTCGTCTTTAGTTTCTGTATCGAGTTCGCCAGTACGTCTGGCATTCCAGTTAGTCCACTGGCCATCAGCCAGCTGTCCTTTGCCGTTCCAGGTGCCGTTGCCTGGGGTGCCACTCAGACGTATAGGTGGGTTATCTTCAGCAGTAGCGAAGCTGATCAGGATTTGTTCTGGTGAATAGCTGAAGTTCACCTTGGGGTTTTTATTCTCTTTATCATCCTTGAGGTAGAGTGCAATGCTCGCCTTGTGTTTACCCGCTGAACTGGAGATTTCCAGCGGGTAGTTCTGTTGGTTCACGGTCAATTGATATTTTCCGCTTAAGTCTGGTTGGTGTTCAGCCAGTTTGTATCGATGCCCGTTAACCCAGTTTTCTTCGATTACCATATTCTCGTCGAATAGCTCGGTGGACGTAATAATAAAGTTGGCTATCGAGCCAGGCTTTAGTTGGCCCAGTTGTTTTTCGACACCGAGTATTTTTGCTGGTGTGGTTGTGAGCGCTGCCAGTGCTTGTTCTTCACTCAAGCCGTGCTTGATTGCTTTGCGCAGGTTTTTCCAAAAAGTCTTTTCCGGATTTTCAGCAACGGTAGTAATAGCAAAAGGTATCCCTTGTTTTGCCAGCACGGCCGGGTTAGTAGGGGCCAGCTCCCAGTGCAACATGTCTGACAACGCAATTTGATCTGTTTGTAGCGGGTCGCTAACGTCCATAGCTTGAGGAAAATTGATGGGTACGATTAATGTCGCCTTGGTATTGGCGACTGCATTGATTCTTTGGTATTCGTCACCCGCACTACGGATGACGTATTGGGTTTTAAATTCGTCACCAACGGTGTCAGCTCGCAACAAGCTTAGCCAGTCTTTCCTGGCATCAAATATTTGCGGTAGCTGCTGACTATCTGTCCATGCTTCCAGAGATAGGTCAGTAAAAGCCGGATTTTTTTGTTTGCTGTACCACTGTGCATCGTAATAAGTTTGTCGCAAGACCGCCATAAAGCCCATCGGTGAGCGTGGGTAGGTTTGTTTTGAGCTGCCTTTCTCGAGCGAATAATGTGCACTGGCATTCGCTTTAATGATCAGCTCCTGATCGTATTGATCTCCCAGGGTAACCAGCGCACCAGTCCCTCGAGCGAGCCCGTCGTGTTGATGGGTCAACACCGCGCCGAAACCTAGGGCGCGATATTTTTCAGCATCGTCTTCGGCATGTGAAAAGTGATCAGCGGCATTAAAGCTGGATTTAATCGCTTCATTGGCATTATATGCACCGGGCGTTTTGCTTTTGGTGACTTCTGGCGAGCTCCAGCTGTATTTGGATTTCTCCGCCGCAGCTGGTAAGCCATATGATGAGTCTAATTCGATTAAACCCGGGTAGATAAAGCGTCCACTTAGGTCATAGCTCGCATAGTCAGCTGGAATTTTGACATTAGCGCCTGCTTTGACAACTTTGCCAGCACGTATCAGCAATGTGGCGTTTTGAATTTGTTGTTGCGGGTTAACCTGAATAGTGGCGTTAGTAAATGCATAAGAACCCGCTCTCTCATCATAAATATCATTCGGAGTGATAGTGGCAGGTTTTGCATAGGCTGTACTTAGTGTAAGCAAGCTGAGCAGTACTACGAGTGCCGAGCGGCAAGAATAAAAGATCAAGTCTAACTCCTGTGTTCTTGGGTATTGTTATCGCGCTATTCTAGCATTGCTATCAATCTGTGTGGCTGGAATATGTGCTTCGCGCTATAGTCATCACGCTATGAATGTATGTAGAATTTCTGTTGAGGAAACCTGGCCTGTTCGCAATGAAATTTTGCGACCGGGCTTGCCGCTGGCAACCTGTCAGTTTGAGGAAGACAGTTTGCCCGGCGCGACCCATTTTGGATCGTTTGCGGAAAATGAACTAACCGGCATTGTTTCTGTTTATCAAATTAACCCTGCGCATGAGGCCAAAGCCGATGGCTGGCAATTTCGAGCGATGGCAACTCGAGAGCATGTTCGGGGCGAAGGACATGGGAAAGCGTTGATAGCCGCAATGGAAGATTTCCTTCTCGAGCGGGACGCGGATTTGTGTTGGTGTAATGCCCGCGAAAGTGCGAGCGATTTCTATCATAAACTGGGTTATACAAGACATGGTGAGATCTATGATATTGCCGGTGTTGGTCCACATTGGTTGATGCAGAAGAGATTGTAGCGGTGTCTCAATATTACAAGGAAGCTTGCGAATTGCTCCAGCAATTACCCGCAGCTGAGAACACCCGGCCTTCAGGTCTGGAAGTTGCGGAGATTCTAAAAGACCTGCATGTTGATGACGAAACGCTAGCCGCTGCCGTGTTGGCTGACCACCGCTTGTTGGAAGACTGGTCTGTAGGGAAATTTAAAAAGCAGTTTTCATCTGAGGTAGCGACACTGGTTGAGAATGTACGTCACTTAAATGGTTTCAAGCCATTTCTTACTGATGATATGCATAGCGATGAAAACAGTGAGCGCTTACGCCGCTTCGTGTTGTCAATGGTCAACGATATTCGAGCCATGTTGATCCGTCTCGCCTACCGGGTATCACGTTTGCGCAATATTAAAAAAGGCGATCCGCGTCGCGATATTATCTCGCGCGAAACCCTGGACATTTATGCGCCACTGGCAAACCGCCTGGGTATTGCACAGCTGAAGTGGGAAATGGAAGATCTGGCTTTTCGATTCATCGAGCCGAAAATTTACAAGTCGCTGGCAAAAAAACTGGAAGAGAAGCGCGTCGAACGTGAAGATTATGTACTTAAGTTCGCTAACCATTTAAACCAGATACTGGATGGTGAGGAGATCAAGTCCGAGATTAGCGGTCGACCAAAACACATTTACAGTATTTGGAAAAAGCTGCAGAAAAAAGATATCGATATTGACGAGCTTTATGATTTACGCGCGCTGCGGGTGATCGTGGCTGACATAGCCGAGTGTTATATGGTGCTGGGGATAATCAATACCAACTGGAATACCATAAAAAAAGAGTTTGACGATTATATTGCGCACCCCAAACCAAATGGTTATCAGTCACTACATGCAGTAGTGATTGGTCCGCAAAAGAAGTTGGTAGAAATCCAGATTCGGTCCAAGCAAATGCATGAGTTTGCGGAGCTGGGTTATGCAGCACACTGGCGTTATAAAGAGGGCGGCGCTCAAGATGATGCGATGGAACAGGTGATCCTGTCCATGCGTAACTTGATGGAGGACAGTGAGCAGGAGAATGTCTTTGAAAACTTCAGTGCCGAGCTTTTTCCAGACAAGGTTTTCGTGCTGACTCCTCAAGGTGACGCGGTAGAATTGCGCAAAGGCTCAACACCACTGGATTTCGCTTACAACATACACACGAATCTTGGCCATCGTACCCGGGGTGCCAAAGTAGATGGCAAAATTGTGCCACTGACCTATGAATTGCAGCAACATCAATCAGTGGAGATTTTGACTGCCAAGCAAACACGTCCCAGTCGTGACTGGATGAACCCGAATGCAGGCTATCTGGTTTCAGCACGATCACGCAGCAAAGTCAGGCGCTGGTTTCATGAGCAGGATAGAGAAGAGAATCTTGAGGCGGGGGAGCGTGTACTGGAGCAGACCTTAAAACGCTGGAATATTCGCGACGATGAAATACTCGAGAAACTGACCAAGCATTTTCATCAGTCAGGTGAACACGCTACCTTGATAGGCATTGGGCGCGGCGAAATCCGGCAGACCCAGCTGGATGGTTATTTTCAACCTGAAGCTGCTCCCAAGCGGATCAAAAAGATAAGCCCGACAGTCACCACTGGTCAACAGAGTGAAGTCATGGGTGTGGGTAATTTACTGACCAAGATTGCCAAGTGCTGCAAGCCAATTCCGGGCGATCAGGTGGTTGGTTATATCACTGTCGGCGCAGGCATCACTATTCACCGCAAAGACTGCTCGAATATTATTAATTTGCGCTCAGAGCGTCGTGATCGCGTCGTTGCTGTAGACTGGGGGCGTGAAACCAAGGCCTATACAGTCGATATCGAGATAGAAGCATTTGATCGCACTGGTTTACTGAACGACGTCACCAATAAGCTGGTATCACTCAATGTTCCGATTGTCCGTATAGACAGTCATACTGATTATGATACCCAGGAAGTGTTAATGAAGTTGACCTTGCAGCTGGAAGAGGCGGGTCAGTTAGTGGTAATACTTAACCGACTGACGCAGATTGAAAATGTGCGTCAGGTAAGACGAGCCAACTGAGAATACTGTATTGAATGAAATCAACACCACTTCGTCCTTCATAAATAAGAAGTCATTGTCTTGGGCGATGTATGACTGGGCGAACTCGGTTTTCACACTGGTGGTAATTACCGGTTTTTATCCGGTAATTTATGGCACTTACTGGGCAGCCAGCCAGAGCAGTGAGGCGGTTACTTTTCAGCTAGGTACCGCGAATTCTCTTGCCAGTATAGTGATAGTGTTGGCAGCACCTGTGCTCGGTGCATTCGCTGACCGTAGTGGCGCCAAGAAACGTTTATTAGCGCTGTTTGCCTGGCTGGGGATTCTCATGACCTGCAGCCTGTATTGGGTGCAGGCGGGTGGTTGGCAGGTTAGCCTGGTCTTATTCACTCTCGGCGTTGTGTCGTATATGGCGGCGAATGTTATGTACGATGCTTTACTGGTTAACGTCAGCACCTCAGGCAACCTCGATATGACGTCCTCGCTGGGCTATTCGCTTGGGTATATTGGTTCCGCCTTGATGTTTGTTTTTTGTTACTGGATGACCCAGCAGCCTGAACGTTTCGGGCTTGAAAACGGGATAGAGGCAATCCGTGTTTCCTTTTTACTAGTGGCATTATGGTGGGCATTATTCAGTATCCCGATTTTGCTATTTGTGGGTGAAGCTCCTGGTAAAAAAATGTCATTGAGCAAGGCCATTGTGTCAGGTTTTCAAGAAGTAGTTTCTACCTTGAAATCAATTCGCCAGCATCGTTCGGTAGCTATTTTTTTACTCGCCTACTTTCTCTATATAGACGGCGTAGATACCATTATTAGAATGGCGATTGATTATGGTCGTGCGCTCGAGTTCGACACCAGTTCTATGTTAACGGCGCTATTACTGACTCAATTTGTCGCTTTTCCTGCAACACTTGTTTTTGGTTGGCTAGGTAAACGATATGGCACCCGGCCGATGTTACTGGTTGGCATAGGTGTGTATATGATAGTGACGATATGGGCTTCGTTGATTCGTACTGAACAAGAGTTTTACTATATCGCCATTATGATCGGGTTGGTGCAGGGTGGCGTGCAGTCCTTGTCACGCGCGTTGTATACGCGTTTGATTCCTGCAGATCGGGTTGCCGAGTTTTTTGGTTTCTATAATATTATGGGCAAATCGGCGGTATTTCTGGGTCCGTTATTGATGGGAATCGTTACCGTCGCAACGGGCTCTCATCGCTTGGGTATTCTTGTCATTCTGGTGTTTTTTATTGCAGGGGCAGTGGTGTTACTCAAAGTACCCATGCCAACAACGGGGGAGGGGTCTGATGCAGTTACCGAGTAGTTTGGTTAGCGTTGAATGGTTGCATGAAAATATTGATCAGCCACAGCTGGTGATTTTAGATGCGTCCTGGCACATGCCGGCAGAAAATCGTAATGGGCATGAGGAGTTTCTAGACAAACGGATTGCGGGGGCACGGTTTTTTGATTTTGATGGCCGGGTGTGTGATCAGGATTCAAGCTTGCCGCATATGTTGCCTTCGGCCGATTTATTTACCACTGAAGCTCGTCGTTTGGGGATCAATCAGGATAGTTTGATAGTGGTTTATGACTCTTTTGGTATTCGCTCCAGTGCCAGAGTATGGTGGATGTTCCGGGCGATGGGGCATCAGGATGTGGCAGTGCTGGATGGTGGCCTTCCAGCGTGGTTAGAGGCCGGGCATGCGTGTAATTCCGGAGAGTTGGAGTTGGCTGAGTCAGGCGACTTTGTGGCAGATCTACAGCCCGAACTCGTTAAAGACAAGCTGCAAGTGCAGGCTTCAATTCACAGTTCCCGGGCGACAGTGGTTGATGCACGTTCGCAAGGTCGATTTGAGGCGACTGCCCCCGAGCCACGGCCAGAATTACGCGGTGGTCATATTCCAGGTTCGTCATGTTTACCTTTTGAGTTGCTGGTTGGTGATGGTCACATGATCGCGCAATCAAAATTGGAATTGTTGTTTGATGAGCGAGTTGAAGGTGATCAGCAAATGATCTTTAGCTGTGGCTCAGGAGTTACAGCGGCGATTCTTGCACTGGGAGCAGAATTGATTGGTCGAACGGATTATGCAGTGTATGACGGCTCGTGGAGTGAATGGGGTTTGCCCGAGCTTGAATTACCTATTGATCCGTAGGTTGATTACATCAGGCGGGGTTGATGACCCTGACCGAATCACCATCATTCAGTGTTTCAGCACCGCGTGTCACTACCGTATCACCGGCTGAGATATTACCGTTTACTGCAATCCAGTCCTGGTCGCTGTCACCCAGAGAAACGGTCACTCGTCGTGCCAGTTCATTTTCAATCACAAATACATATATACCGTCATTGCGTAAGATCAGGGCATCACGTGGTACGGCGATTCGTTCGGTTTTGTTATTCACCGGAATGGCGACACTAACGAGCTGACCAACCGGCCAAATTTTTTCACCCGTTTTATTGAGATCAATGCGTGCTTCAAAAGTTTGTGAACGCACATCGCCGGCTGGTATCTGGGTGCGAATTTTACCTCGATGTCGCTGATTATTTAGAATCACGTCTAGCTCGGTTCCTTGCATGCTGTTTTCGAGGTACTTTAACGGAACAAAAGCCCGAACCTCCAGGGTTTCAGTATCTGTCACACGCGCTAGTATCTGACCGCGCGCAACATCTTCGCCTGCGCGATGCATTCGTTCAGTGACGATGCCGTTAAAATCAGCTTGCGAGTAGGTTCGTTTAATCTGTTCATCTATTTGTTCGACCCGAACCTTGATGATGTCCTGTTCTGTTTTAGCAAGGTCTCGCAGGGCGCGTACATTATCCAGCTGGAATTCTGAGACTGCCTTTGAGTCACTGAGTTTTTTCAGGCGGTCAAATTCCAGTTGTTGTCGACGTAATTCTACGTCAGCACGTTTTAATAATGCCTGTTGTTCTCTTTTTTGCAGTTGCAGAGTGCTGTCATCAATGCGAGCTACTGGCTCACCTTGTTTAATGACTGTGCCTGGCTCATGCACCATCAACAGACGTCCATTCACTCCGGCCGTGAGTTGGACTTCATTGCGGGTGTGGACTGTACCCGGTACTGCTATGGTTTCTTCAATCAGTCTCGCTGCTGCTGCAACAGTTTCGACAGTTTTCGTATTGTCTCTGGCAGCAAGGGTCATCTGGCTCAGGCTCAGCAGAACAATAATTAGTAGGTTACGTTTCATGTGAAGATATCGCAGTGAATTTAGTAAATGAAGGGAATTCCAGTTTCAACAAGGCGGGTAATAACACCAGTGTTAATAGAGCGCTTAAGGTCATGCCGCCGATAATTACCGCTGCCAGCCCCCGGTAAATTTCAGAGCCAAGCCCGGGAGTTAACATCAACGGCAGCATACCAAAGATACTGGTCAGAGTGCTCATGTAGATAGGTCTTGCTCGTACTCTTACGGCCTCTTTCACAGCAGTCGCTCGATCCAGGCCTTCTGCTTCACCGGCACGTGTTTGTAGTACCAGTAATATGGCATTGTTGACAACCAGTCCAAGCAGGATGACAAAGCCAATCATTGTGAGTAAGTCCAGCGGCTGATTACTGAACACATTTAATAGTCGTAGCGATAATATTCCGCCAGCCAGTGCCATTGGCATTGCCAGTAATACAAGCAAACTGTCCCGAATGGATCTGAACATGGCAGCCATAATGAAGAACAGAATTATGATTGCCAGCATGATATTTTTGCCCATTTCGCTCAAGGCTTTTTCAAGTTGATCGGCCGTGCCCCGATAATTGATTTTGACGTCCTTGCTTATGGCAGTCTGAATTTCCGGACCTGCCTGATCACGGATGATCTCGAGCGCTTCTTCAACGGACATCTGGTCCGGAGGAGTAACGCTGAGCGTTATGGTTCTTCTTCCATCAAAACGAAATAACTGGGTTGGTCCTACCGTGCGTTCAATGCTGGTAAGTTCGCCGATAGTTTGAATGCCTGCTAATGGTGTGGCGATTGGCGTGGCGGCCAGTTGTTCCGGTGAGTTCCAGCTTGGGCCTCGCAGAATAATATCCATGCGTTCATTACCATCAAATGTTTCTCCAATGAAGGTGCCACTGGTCAGGGTTCTAATAGCTTGTGCAACCGCATTTCTATCCATACCCGCTGCTGTTAAACGACGATCATCCGGCTTTAGCTGGATTTCAGGTTCTGCAATTTGCAAGCCGGGAATAGGGCGTATCATTGCCTCGGGCAGCAGTCGTCGAAGAATGGGTTGTGCCGTACTGGCTGCTTCAGCAAGCTGTTCAATATTCGGTCCCTGAAAATCAACATTGATACTGCGGCCGCCGTCAAAGTCAAAATTGATTAAACTGGATTGACTGACATAAGCAGTAACATCTGGCATATCTCGCAAAGTTTCTGTTTGTACTATCTCGATCATCTCGTCAATTTTATTAGGGTCTGATGGATACAAAAACATGCCATTAAAAGTATTAAATGCCGACAGGTTGTAGCCACGTATGTGAGGCTCTTTTTTGTGCTCCATGTAAGGTTTTAATCGACTCGATATCGTCTGGCCAAATTCTCCTTCGAGGATGTCAACAGTCGTGCCGGGAGGAAGCTGAAAAAAGGCATTCAGAGAATCTGATTTTGCATTAGGTAATAGATTGGCTTTGGGAAGCATAGTGGTGATCACCAGTAGTGATGTAATCAAAATGCTGCCTATCCAGAACAGACAAAGTGCTTTGTTACCGGTGAGTTTATGCACCAGTGCACTGATATTGTTCCACCACGATGCGCATGGATCTTTTTTATCGGTACCGGTCAGGAATTTTCTGGCAACCACTGGCAAAATGGTGACTGCGATAAAAAATGAAGCACAAACGGCGACGGCCAAGGTTAGTGCCAGATCTCTGAATAATTGCCCTTCAATGCCGCGCATAAAAAATACCGGCAAGAATATAGCGACACTGGTCGCTGTGGATGCAAATAAGGCGCCGCTTATTTGATGAGTACCCATACGAATAGCGGTCTCAGTATCTTTGCCTTTTTGTTTTAAACGAGTGATGTTCTCTAGTGTGATGATGGCCGCGTCCATCACCAGCCCAACGGCAAATGCGAGCCCAGCTAAAGAAATGACATTGAGGGTTTTATTGAACATGGATAACGCGATGAAAGCGACCAATAAACTCATTGGAACCGTCACTGCTATCAAAGCGATCGCACGTCGACTGCGCATAAAGAAATACAGAATACTCAAGGCCAATAACAGTCCGATACCAAGATTACCGCGCACCAAAGAGATAGCACGTCTAATATGTATGCTGGAGTCGAAACTCAGATCTATGGCAAGCCCGGCTTGTTTGAGTGGGCCGGCGTTCAGTTCTTTAATGGCTTGATTCACGCCGTCTAGAATTTCAACACTATTGGATTCGTATTCCCGTTCTAAAGTTATGTAGTAGGCAGGGTAGCCATTACGTAATGAAAACCCCTGTCGTTCGGCAAAGTCGATTTCTATTTCGGCAACTTCGTGCAGATAGACCGGACGCTCATTACTCCAGCCCACGATCATTTGTCTGAAGTTGTCCAGATCAAATTGACCGATAAAGCGCACCGTGTATTGTCGTCGACCGACATCTGCAAAACCACCGGATAAATCACTGGCACGACCGATTACAGCATTAATGTCCTGAATTGAAATCCCCAGCGCTGCTGCTCTGTGGGCGTCGAAATTCACAATGAGTTGTCGATCCAGCTGTCCAGCTAGATTGACTGATGATACGCCAGGAATTCTACTCAGCCTGGGTTCAACAGCTTGGTCGATTAATTCTTGATAGGCCGCTACATTTTTTTCAGGATTGCCGGGCAGGGTGCGAATTAACAATGATGCCAGGTTCGGTGTGTTACCACCTTGACCACCACTGGAGACGGCTGGCTCATTCGCGTCGCGCGGCAGGTTTTGTACCTGACTCATTCTGTTGATTACATCCAGCTTGGCGCGATCTATATTGGTGCCTAACTCAAAGGTCAGATTAATCCAGCCACCACCTCGACTGATCCAGGAATTCATATCCTGAAGACCAGGGATATTTCTAACCACATCCTCGATCGGTTCTACGATGTCTGATTCGAGCTCTTCCGGGGCGGCGGCGCGCCAGAAGGTCGCTATCGATATTTGCGGGCGCTCAATTCTGGGGAGCATTTCTATCGGCAGGCGCAACATAGAAAGTACACCGAATAGCACAATGAGTGCCATGATCACGCAGATTGCGGGCCATTGTTTGAGACTGAGTTCGGTTAGATTCACCTGCTAGCTTCCAATTATTATTATTTTGCTGTTTTTATAGAGTCTGATTAAGGCGTTTAGTTGTCTCTAATATGATTTTTTCCGACTATCTTACGCCTAAATGCAAGATGAGCAATCGATAAGAATAGAAACGAAGAATATGTGAATAGCGGGCTGAGATTGAAATTTTATGTCATTAGAGCTTAATTTAGTGTAATCCTGTCAAACATTGACGGATAGCCATAGTAAGTCCTTAAGTTAACCGATAAAATATCGCGCCTCAGTGGGCTAATAGTACCCACCTACCAGTTTCTTTTAAGCATGTTGGAGTACACAAAGCCTATGGCTTCCACGAC
>CALISW010000171.1 GCA_938041655.1 uncultured Thiotrichales bacterium
GTTTAAAATTGTCAGGCAGCTTTCGCACAAAAAACACGGTGGCAAGAAGAATAAAATTATTTATCGCGACCGTGACTATCATGGCACGACCATCGCAACACTAAGCGCAACCGGACAATTCGAACGCAAGAATCAATACGGCCCCTTTGTACCGGATTTTGTCGAGATGCCACACTGTTGTGAATATCGCTGCCAGTATGAGAATTCTGAAAACTATGGTATGCGTTCAGCGGATGAACTCGAAAAGGTTATTTTAGCCGAGGGCGAAGAAAATATCGGCGCGGTTATTCTGGAGCCGATCACAGCTGGCGGTGGCATCATCACACCACCGGACGGTTATTGGGAACGGATCCAGTCAATTTGCACACAATACAATGTTCTTTTGATCATTGATGAAGTCGTCTGTGGACTGGGGCGTACGGGTAAATGGTTTGGCTATCAACACTATGGCGTGCAGCCCGATATTGTCACCATGGCCAAAGGCGTCGCTTCGGGTTATGCCGCTATTTCTTGCACCGTAACAACCGAAGCGATCTTTGAAGAGTTCAAACAGGGTGATTCAAAACGCATGGATTATTTTCGTGATGTTTCTACTTTCGGAGGTTGCACTGGCGGGCCCGCGGCAGCTCTTGAAAACTTGAAAATTCTGGAAGAGGAACATCTACTGGAAAACGCCACCACAGTGGGCGAATATCTCAAAACTCGCCTGCATGAACTTAAAGCAAAGCACGACATCATAGGCGATGTTCGCGGCAAAGGATTATTGGCTGGTCTTGAACTGGTCAAAGACCGGCAAAGTAAAGATCCAGTTGATGAAGCAGTAATTATTAAAATCGCCGCTCACTGCCTTGAAAATGGCGTCCTAATTGGCCGCACCAATCGTAGCTTTAGAGAATACAATAATACGATTGCTTTATGCCCCGCATTGATTGCTACCACGCAAGACATCGATATAATTGTTGCGGCAATCGACACAGCAATAACCGAAATATAAAAATCTTTCTGGAGAACAAGTAACGTGAAAATGACCACTGAAGAAGCATTTGTAAAAGTACTGCAAATGCACGGAATCGAACATGCTTTCGGCATTATTGGTTCTGCGATGATGCCTGTATCCGACTTATTTCCTGCTGCAGGAATCACCTTCTGGGATACCGCACATGAGAATACTGCAGGCATGTCAGCGGATGGCTATAGTCGCGCTTCAGGAAAGATGTCGATGGCGATTGCACAAAATGGTCCTGGCATTACCAACTTTGTTACTGCAATTGCCAGCGCGTACTGGAACCACACTCCACTATTACTGGTTACCCCACAAGCTGCCAACAAAACCATTGGGCAAGGAGGCTTTCAAGAAGTACCACAAATGAACTTCTTTAAAGATGTAGTCTGTTATCAAGAAGAGGTTAAAGACCCAACCCGCATGGCAGAAGTTCTTGATCGTGTCATAGCTATGGCGCATAAACGCTCAGCACCAGCACAAATAAATGTACCCCGGGATTTCTGGACTCAAGTGATTGATATTGAACTTCCGCTGCCGGTTGAATTCGAACCATTGGCTGGTGGCGAACAAGCAGTACAAACCGCTGCAGCATTATTATCCGACGCTAAATTTCCTGTGATACTCAATGGTGGCGGAGTAGTGATTGGCGATGCCATAGCCGCCTCTGCCACACTGGCTGAAAAACTGGACGCACCGGTATGCTGTGGCTATCAACACAATGACGCTTTCCCGGGAAAACATCCGCTGCATGTTGGTGCTCTGGGTTATAACGGCTCAAAGGCAGCTATGGAAATGATTGCTAAAGCCGATGTGGTATTGGCTCTGGGTACACGCCTCAACCCATTCTCTACCCTGCCCGGTTACGGGCTTGACTACTGGCCCACCAACGCAAAAATCATACAAGTTGATATCAACGCGGACCGTATCGGACTCACCAAGCCAGTGACTGTAGGTATTCGCGGTGATGCTGGACGTGTTGCCGAACAAATTCTGAATGCATTATCTGACACGGCCGGAGACACCGATAGAGACGCGCGAAAAGAGATGATTGCTGCAACCAAAGCATCATGGGAAGAAGAACTCGCAAGCATGGACCATGAAGCTGACGATGATGGAACTAACTGGAACGAACGTGCACGTAAAGATCACCCGGATCGTATGTCAGCCAGGCAAGCATGGCGTGCTATTCAAAAAGCGTTGCCCGATACTGCGATCATTTCAACCGATATTGGCAATAACTGTGCGATTGGCAATGCTTATCCTTCTTTTGAAAGCGGCCGCCAATATTTAGCACCCGGCATGTTTGGCTCTTGTGGCTATGGCTTTCCAGCGATTCTCGGTGCAAAAATCGGACGACCCGATCGGCCCGTGATCGGTTTCGCTGGCGACGGTGCTTTTGGTATTTCCATGAATGAAATGACGGCGTGCGGCCGCAAAGAATGGCCAGCCATTACCATGGTCATCTTCCGCAATTATCAATGGGGTGCCGAGAAACGAAATAATACTCTCTGGTTTGATGACAACTTTGTCGGCACAGAGCTGGACACCGATGTTAACTACGCTGAAATCGCCAAAGCATGCGGCGTGAATGGCTTTCAAGTCACCACACCGGATGAACTCACCAACGCACTAGACACGGCGATTGCTGCACAAATGAAAGATGGCGAAACCACATTCCTGGAAGTAGTACTCAATCAGGAATTGGGCGAGCCGTTCCGACGTGATGCTATGACCACCCCGGTCAGCGTTGCCGGCATTAATCGTGAGGATATGAAACCGCAATAAGCTCTGACTATGAAAATATTTCTTCTGGTTGTTCGTCTAACATGATTGTCTTGGGCTCAAGGTATGGCAACAATCCTTTAAGCCCACCTTCACGCCCCAGACCTGATTGACCAAAGCCGCCAAATGCAATCGCAAAACTTGCTTTAGTGCCGTTGTGGCCAACAGTGCCGGATCGTAATTGACGCGCAATTTTATACGCTTTGTGATTGTCATTGGTGTAGACAGATCCATTTAATCCATACGGTGAGTCGTTGGCGATGCAAATCGCATCTGCTTCATCTGAGCACGGTATGACGCACAGTACCGGACCAAATATTTCTTCCTGGGCAATTGTCATGTTGTTATCAACATTCGCAAATACTGTTGGTTCAATGTAAAACCCTCGCGTCAGATGCGAGGGACGTTTACCACCTGTAGCCAGTGTAGCACCCTCTTCGACACCTTTAGCAATATAACTTTCAATGCGTTCAAGCTGAGATTTCATGGTGATTGGCCCTAACTGCGTCTCTGGATCATAAGGGTCACCAATGCTGATTTTTTCCATGGCTGCAACCAGATGTTCAACAAACTCATCGTGGCGGCCGCGAGAAACTATAATGCGTGTGAGAGCAGCACAATTCTGCCCACTGAGTACAGTGATACCTCCCGCCAGATCATGGGCTGCAGTTTTCAGATCGTAATCATCCAGCACGATAGCAGCCGATTTTCCACCAAGCTCTAACGTTACGCGTGCAATACGATCAGCACAAACCGAGGCAATCCGCTGACCGGTTGCAACGCTGCCTGTAAAACTGACTTTATCTACATTCGCATGACGCACTAAATGATCAGAGGCGTCACGCTCGGCAGTGACTAAATTAATAACTCCGGGCGGAAAACCTGAAGCGTGAGCACATTCAGCAATCATGTACGCTTCAATCGGCGTCTGTGGTGCCGGCTTCACAATAATAGTGCAGCCTGCTACTAATGCCGGCCCTACTTTGGTTAACATCGATGCCAGTGGCGCATTCCATGGTGCGATGGCCGCCACTACGCCAACCGGTTCATGCACCAACATATTGCCACCATTTTCGGGGGGGTGTTTTTCAATAAATGGGAATGAACCAGCCTGCTCAATTGAGCGATCAACTGCTGAAACTGCATATTCAAGTGAGTTATCCGACATCGAAGTAATCACGCCGGTTGATTCAGTCCATGAAGTGGCAAAGTCAGCTGAACGACTGCGTAAGTCTCTAGCAAATGCTTCCAGAACCTTGGCACGTTCCAGTGGAGTCATGCGTGGCCACGGCCCACTCTCAAACGCCTGATGTGCGGCAGTAACCGCTGCATCGACATCTGCAATCTCAGCTTCTGCTACCTGAAAGACAACCTCCTCGGTAAAGGGGGAAACCACATCCAGAATTCGATCTGTTGAAGGCGTAACCCACTCACCTCCGATATACAGTTTGCGAAAATTGCTGCTATCTATTGTATGTGCTCGAGATTTGGATTGGGTCATGAGTTGTGGATGGTGGTTAAATACCAACAAATACTAACATTGGAATTTGCTAACGCTATTTTTTGCTACATGCTGTATCGGCTAGCGGAAATACGACCTGTTTATTTCTATCAATACCAAAACAGCGGCCCAAACTACGTTGCATAGTAACGTTTTGCTAGACTGCTTATCGAACCAATTGTTGAGATACCAATGAGCCAATTAAAAGATCGTTTGGACCAGGGCAAATTTGCCATTACAGCTGAGGTTGTGCCACCGCGCTCAGCTGGCCCCAAGGCTCTATTAGAGGAGGCGGAAATCTTGCGCGGCCTGGTAGACGCTGTAAATCTAACTGATGGAGCAGGCGCCAGCACTACCATGAGCAGTGCGGCAGCCGCGGCAATTCTGGTAGCCCATGATCTCGAACCCGTTTGGCAAATCACCTGTCGCGACCGAAATCGGCTGGCATTGAATGCCGACATTTTAGGCGCAGCGGCACAAGGGATAGAAAACGTCTTGATTCTTACTGGTGACGACCCTGCCGGAGGAGATCAACCGGATGCGAAGCCTGTATTTGATCTTAATTCAGCGGAAGTCATGACTCTGATGCGTGATATGCGTGACCAGGAAATTTTACCCACCGGTAAAAAAATTCTCGAAGCACCCGACTTTCTTCTCGGTGCCGCCGAGATGCCAACGGATCCTGCGCCTGACTGGGAACCATCGGGCATGTTGAAAAAAATAGAGGCTGGCGCGCAATTTGCACAGACACAATTTTGTTTTGATGCAGGAATAGCCTCCAGATATATTCAACGTCTGCTAGACAAAGGGGTCACCGAAAAGATAAGCGTGCTATTGGGAGTTGGCCCTATTGCATCAGCAAAATCTGCGCGCTGGATGAACGATAACCTGTATGGCGTAAATGTACCTGAAGATATTATTCAGCGAATTGAAGCTGCCGGCGATGCCAAAGAACAAAAGAAAGAAGGCATTAAAGTAGCTGCGGAACTCATTCATGAATTTAGAAATATCGAGGGCTTAGCCGGTGTACATATTATGGCGCCAGCAGCTAATGCTCATTCTATTGTTAAAGTGCTTGAGCTTAAGTAAACATTATTTCAATAATCTCGAGCCACTCATGAAAAATTTTTCTCACGAAAGCTTTGAGCTGTTAGTATAAAACACCCTATTGCTCATGAATCCAGACCTATGAAGACCCTGTTAACCCTGTTTTCTCTACTTTTTTTGGCCAGTGTTGTAAATGCTGAGACTCTAAGACTTTCCGAACCTGTACAAACAGATGAAACCTCGGAAACCTTCGGAGCCCCCATTGAAACATTACCCGCATTGACCAAAATCAGCGAGCTTCTGACCGAACCAAAAACATACGAAGACCAAACAATAGCTGTCACAGCCACAGTAAAAAAGGTGTGCCAAAAAAAGGGATGTTTCTTTATCGCGCAACAAGACGATCAGGTAATTCGCGTCGCCTTTAAAGACTATGGATTTTTTGTGCCAACTGATATTGGCAACCGCAATGTCACCATGGTTGGTGAACTAAGCCAACGTGAAATCAGTGATAAAGAAGCAAAACATTTGTCTGCTGATCTTGGAGAAAAAGGCAGCATCCAAAGCGGCATGTTATACGAGATCATTGCCACCTCGGTTCGTGTATCCCTGAGTGATCTACCGGAAACAATTGACCCAGCCTGAGTAATAACGAAAGGCTCGAAAATGAAATTTGAAAACAAAGTTTGTGTTGTCACCGGCGGAGCTTCCGGAATAGGACAAGCAACAGCCATTGAGTTTGCCAGGCGCGGCGCTAAAATTGCCATCCTTGACCGTAATCAGCAAGGGTTAGATGCAACAGTCGAGCTGATTAACTCAGCTGGAGGCAAAGCGTTGCCATTGATGGTCAACGTCAATGAAGCAACACAAGTAAAAGAAGCATTTGCCAGTATAGTAAAACACTTCGGGCGAGTTGATTTTGTCATTGCCAATGCCGGCGTCTCTGGCGGCCCTGAAGATGGCTTCACCGCTGACATGCCACTGGAGACCTGGCATAACATTATTGATGTAAATTTAAACGGTGCCTTTTATACCGCCAAATATGGGCTCACTCAAATGCTCGAATCCGATGGCGGAGGTGTAATTGTCTTTATCTCGTCGATCATGGGACAAATTTCCAACCCTGGCATATCACCCTATGTAGCAACCAAGCATGCTGTGGTTGGCTTATCGAAAACAATTGCAGCAGAATATGGCGCACAAAACATACGATCATTGGCGGTCGCTCCAGGCTTTATTGAAACTCCCATGACCGACATGGTCACACAGGATGAAGAAGCACTGGGAGGCGTTTTAGCCATGACACCTATGGCACGCATGGGTAAGGCACAAGAAGTGGCTAAATTTATTGCCGCCTTATGCTCAGACGATGCATCATTTGTCTCGGGCGGCTATTACCCGGTTGATGGCGGATATCTCGCCACCTGAATGAGCTAACTAATATTGCAGGTCACTATTTCCGTTTCGCACTAATCACATGCACTTCGCTGACTAAAGCACGAGAATAAATTTGAAAAAACTTGAGAATAAATGTGCCGTCATTACCGGAGCCGCGTCCGGCATTGGCCTGGCAGTATCTACGCATGCCAGCATCAATGGCATGAACATCATCATGACCGATGTGGATGAAGCCGCGTTGACTGCGGCCTCAAAGACCATCAAAGAGTCACCACAGTGCTGCGGGCAAACAGCTATCTTTGTTGCAGACATCTCAAACCCTGCCGAGGTGCAGGCTTTGCAAGAGTTTGCCAGTGAGCAATATGATGAAGTCAGTTTGCTGGTTAATTGTGCGGGCGTGCTGATCAATAAATTTTTGTGGGAGCATAATGCCGAC
>CALISW010000172.1 GCA_938041655.1 uncultured Thiotrichales bacterium
GCCGAAGAAAGCAGCTCCTGCTTCAACTGGAAAATCGCATTCAGTAAAAGCTGCCGCCGCTGCAGAAGCACCGGCCGCCGTCGAGAAAACTGAGACGGTAGAGGCTGAAGCAGCCCCGGCCGCTGAAGCTGCTGAAAAAGATAACCTGACTCGCATAGAAGGCATAGGCCCTAAAATCGAAGAGCTGTTACACGCTGCAGGTATAAACACTTTTGCAAATCTTGGCGCTGCTAGCGCAGATGATGTTCGCAAGATACTGGCTGATGCCGGTGGTCGCTTTGCAGCTCATGATCCTGAGACCTGGCCACAACAGTCGCAGATGGCGGCGGACGGTAAATGGGATGAGCTGGAAAAATGGCAGGATGAACTGGATGGCGGCAAGCTGCCAAGCAAAGATTCTGGCGAAGAAGAATAAAACGAATTTAAACGGAGTATTAGCATGCAAATTTCTGCTGCAATGGTGAAAGAACTGCGCGAGCGTACAGGTGCAGGCATGATGGAGTGCAAGAAAGCATTGACTGCCAGCGAAGGTGATATGGAAGCGGCGGTTGAAGCGATGCGTAAATCAGGCGCAGCACAAGCGGATAAAAAAGCCGGTCGTACAGCTGCTGATGGTGTTGTCGTCATCAGAATATCTGATGATGGCTCCAAGGCAGCGTTGGTTGAGATTAACTGTGAAACTGATTTCGTAGCAAAAGATGAAGGCTTTAATGGTTTCGCTAATTCTGTTGCTGATCAGATACTGGCCACTGGAACTACCGATGTTGCACAGCTATCTGAGCTTGATGCCGGTGAAGGTTCTATCGAAACACTGCGTCAAACTCTGGTTGGTAAGATTGGTGAAAATGTTCAGATTCGCCGCGCACATTATCAAGAGACCAGCGCTGGCAAAATGGGCAGCTACCAACACGGCGTGAAAATCGGTGTCTTAACCGAACTGGTAGGTGGTGATGATGAGCTTGCTAAAGATATTGCCATGCACGTAGCAGCGAGTAAGCCGGTCTGTGTAGCTGAAGATGATGTTCCTGCTGATCTGGTGGCGAAGGAAAAAGAGATCTTCACCGCCCAGGCTATCGAGAGTGGCAAGCCACCTGAGATTGCCGAGAAAATGGTGACCGGAAGGTTGCGTAAGTATCTTGCTGAAATCACTTTGCTGGGTCAGGACTTTGTCAAAGACCCGGATAAAACAGTTGCAGCACTACTTAAAGACGCAGGCGCTGAAGTCGCCTCGTTTACCCGCTTCGAAGTAGGTGAGGGTATAGAGGTAGAAGAAGAAGATTTTGCGGCCGAAGTAATGAAACAGGTCAAAGGCGACTAACTTAAAAAGGACATCGATGATGTCCTTTTTTTTATCAATAATTCTCATTCAAGACGGGGTAGTTATGGCTAAGGATCTTGCATATAAAAGAGTGCTGCTGAAATTAAGTGGTGAGGCTCTGATGGGTGACGCAGACTATGGTATTGAGCCGGCCATGATTGCCCGAATTGCGGGTGAAATTAAAGCGTTGAATGCGCTCGGCGTTGAAATCGCCGTGGTGATTGGTGGTGGCAATATATTCCGTGGTGCCGGTCTGGCCGAAGCAGGAATGGATCGGGTCGCGGCCGATCAAATGGGCATGTTGGCAACAGTGATCAATTCATTGTCTATGCAGGACGCGCTGGAACAGCAAGGCATCTTTACTCGGGTCATGTCGGCACTTCCGATAAACTCGGTCTGTGAAGACTATATTCGTAGAAGAGCGGTACGACATCTGGAAAAAGGGCGCGTTACCATCTTTGCCGCTGGCACTGGTAATCCTTACTTCACCACCGATTCTGCGGCGGCATTAAGAGCCAGTGAAATTAATGCTGACCTGATGATAAAAGCAACCAAGGTTGATGGTGTTTATGATTCTGATCCTAAAAAGAATCCTGACGCTATTATGTATAAAACACTGAGCTACGATGAAGCAATAGTGAAAAAATTGAATGTGATGGATGCCACCGCGATGGTATTGTGTAGAGATAACCATATACCTATGCGGGTATTTAATTTGTATCAAGAGGGTTATTTGGCCAAGGTTGTTGCTGGCGAAGATATTGGTACGTACGTGGAGCGAGGTTAATATGATAGAAGATATTCTCAAAGATGCTGCAGAGAGAATGCAGAAAAGTATTGGATCCCTGAGTCAGGAATTTGCAAAAATTAGAACAGGGCGTGCGCATACCAGTTTGCTCGACCATATTATGGTTGACTACTATGGCACTGATACGCCATTGGGTCAGGTGGCGAATGTTGGTGTGGAAGATTCAAGAACATTGACAGTGACACCCTGGGAAGACGCCATGGTCCCGAAGGTTGAAAAAGCGATCATGACAGCAGACCTGGGTTTAAACCCCGCCTCAGCTGGCAAAATGATACGCGTACCTATGCCAATGCTTACCGAAGAGCGTCGCAAGGAATTGGTTAAAGTTGTTCGCGGCGAAGCCGAAGGTGGTCGTGTGGCGGTACGAAATATTCGACGCGATGCGATTAGCGATCTGAAGGAGCTGGAGAAGGCCAAAGAAATTTCTGAAGATGATTTGCGCAAATCAGAAACCAGAGTGCAGGAAGTGACTGACAAGGCAGTCGCTGAAATTGACGTGCATCTGGAAGCGAAAGAAAAAGAATTAATGGAAGTATAGGCAGGAGTTTCTCCAGCAGTGCCTATGTCATCTATACCTCCACAACATGTTGCCATTATTATGGATGGCAATGGTCGGTGGGCGAAAAGTAAACATCTGCCGCGTAGCGCGGGACATAAGAAAGGTGTCGATGTGGCGCGCACCGCGATTGAGTATTTTGCGCGTGCTGGTGTTCGTTATTTAACCCTGTTTGCCTTCAGTTCAGAAAATTGGAACCGCCCTGAAAAAGAAGTTTCGGCGTTAATGGATTTGTTTTTGTCGGCACTAGGGAAAGAGGCTGGTCAACTTGCTGAAAATAATATTCGATTACGCATTCTTGGAGATCAAAGTCGTTTTCCAGAAAAAGTCGCCAAGGCTATGCAAGCCGCAGAAGACTCAACTCAGCATTGTGATCAAATGCAGGTCTTGATTGCTGCCAACTATGGCGGTCATTGGGACATTACCCAGTCGGTACAGCGGCTGGCTGAGCAAGTGCAGCAAGGTTCACTGCAGCCAGATGAGATTACCTCAAACCTGATAGAAGATGGCTTGAGTACTGGTGATGTACCAGCACCAGATTTGATGATTCGCACCGGCGGTGAATATCGTATTAGTAATTTTCTGGTGTGGCAGTTGGCCTATACCGAGTTATATTTCACGGATTTGTATTGGCCACAAATGGATGCCGATCAATTTGGATCTGCTCTTGAATATTATCAGGACCGTGAGCGACGTTTCGGTAAAACCAGCGAGCAGTTGAAGGAGCTGGGTTGATGCTAAAGCAACGCATAATTAGTGGCGTTATCATGGCAGTAGTGGCAATTGTTCTGGTGACGCTGATGCCGAACTGGGTAGTGGCGCTAGTCTCGGCTGTGATATTGATGATTGCAGCTTGGGAGTGGAGCAGGCTCACCAGTCAAACAGATGTATTGCTGAAGGGATTGTTTTTGACAGTAGTAGCGGTTTGTCTGGTATTGACCTATGTGCTGCGAGAAACATGGCTCACCAGTGTCATATTAACGCTGGCATTTTTTGCCTGGATAATGGTCTTGGTCGGGCTTTGGAGTTATCGTCAGGTTGATGACACCCCTCCCAGAGAACAAACATTATTAGCCGCCGCGGCGCCATTACTTTTATCTGCGGCGTTTGCTGCTGCGGTCGGCTTGCATCAACTCTCTCCAGTCTGGTTGCTTTATGCACTGATCATTACCGCTATTGCTGATGTGGGTGCTTACTTTGTTGGCAAACAATTTGGCGAGAAAAAATTGTCACCACATTTAAGCCCTGGCAAGACTCGCGAAGGATTATTTGGTGGTGTGGTAGCGGTATTCATTATTGCCTTGTTTGCTTCCTTGTTATTACCGGTTCCGGGTTCCAGTGCGCTGTCGTTTATTTTGCTGAGTGTGTTGATGAGCCTGGTTTCTGTGTTGGGTGATTTGTTCTTCAGCATGTTGAAAAGAGAGTCCGGTCATAAAGACAGTGGCAACATCTTGCCAGGTCATGGTGGTGTGCTCGATCGCCTCGATAGTCATATCGCTGTCCTACCTGTTTTTTATGCTGGTCTGCATTGGATACTGGTGGCCTGATGCAACCACAGCAGGTTTCCATTCTTGGCTCTACCGGTTCGATTGGAGTTAGTACACTTCAGGTGATCGAGATAAACCCGGAACGGTTTTCGGTATTTGCCCTGAGCTGTTTTCAAAATACAGATTTACTGTTTGAACAATGCCAAAAATTCAAACCGTCCTTTGCGGTGGTTGCTGATGAGCAAAAATATGCTGAGTTTAAAGAGCGCTTGCAGAATGCTGGACTGAATACCGAGTTGTTGAGTGGTGTAGAAGGTCTTGAAACAATCGCCAAGCATGAGCAGGTAGATCAGGTAATGGCTGGTATCGTCGGTGCCGCAGGACTGCAGCCTACGCTGGCTGCTGCTCAAGCTGGTAAGCGTGTATTGCTAGCTAACAAAGAAGCGTTGGTTATGTCGGGTAAATTATTCATAGATTGTGTGGCAATATCAGGCGCAGAGTTATTACCGATCGACAGTGAACATAATGCCATCTTTCAGTGTTTACCAACGGGCACTCAAGGAATTGAAAAAATCTTGCTGACAGGTTCTGGCGGACCCTTTAGAACTACTCCCACTGAGCAGCTTGCTCATATAACACCGGAACAAGCCTGTCATCATCCTAATTGGGATATGGGTAAAAAAATCAGCGTGGATTCTTCAACCATGATGAATAAAGGTCTTGAGTATATTGAGGCGTGTTGGTTATTTGATGTCGAGTGTGAGCAAATTGAAATCGTGGTACACCCCCAGAGTATTGTGCATTCAATGGTTTCGTATACAGATGGGTCGGTACTGGCACAAATGGGTAACCCGGATATGCGGACACCTATCGCGCATGCGATGGCATGGCCGGAACGAACGACATCAGGTGTGCAGTCGCTGGATTTCAGGTCAATTGTGGGGCTTGAGTTTGAAGCGCCCAATGAAAAGCATTTTCCTGCTATCAGGATAGCGCGTGAGGCTTATCAAGCCGGAGGAGTGGCTTCGATAGTCTTAAATGCAGCCAATGAGATTGCGGTTGAGGCATTTTTACAAAAACAGATCTCATATACGGGTATTTGTGGTGTCGTTGAGGAGACCTTGCAAGCTAATATCAATGGTCATGAAACTGAACTTGACGGTATTCTGGCGGTCGATAAAGAAACGCGCCGCATAGCCCTTGAAGTAATACAAAAGGAATCCGGCTATAACGAAGCCAGTACTGGATGAGTCCCACGATAGTGATTAGTCTATGAGTGTTATTCAAAGTGTATTTTATTTTATTGTTGCCATTGCAATTTTGGTGACCATACACGAGTTCGGACATTTCTGGGTGGCCAGAAAGCTGGGTGTAAAGGTGCTGCGTTTTTCTGTCGGTTTTGGTAAGCCGTTGTGGTCGAAAGTGGGAGCAGATGAAACCGAATATCAGATTGCAATGATTCCATTGGGTGGCTACGTCAAAATGGCGGACGAGCGTGAAGGTAATGTGGCCGATGAAGATTTGCCGCGCGCTTTTAATCGCCAATCGGTTTGGGCGCGCTTTGCGATAGTCGCTGCTGGACCGCTGGCAAACTTTTTGTTTGCGATCGTAGCCTTTGCTTGCATGTACATGGTCGGTGTAAATGGCGTTAAACCAATGCTCGGTGAAATGCAGCCAGACTCTATAGCGGTGCAGGCCGGTTTTGAAGCAGATGATCTGATTACTGCAATAAATAAGAAGCCAGTGGTAAGTTGGCAAACAGCTTCCATAACTATGGTGAGTGAAGCGCTGGATACTGGCGTAATTGAAGTCGATGTCACCAGCAAAAATGGCGCGCAAAAAACACATCGTATCGATTTGAGTGACAGTCGCAAAATTCTCGGTGACGAGATGCTGCTTGATTATCTCGGGATAGAGCCTTGGCGGCCGACACTGGCAGCAACTATAGGCGCTCTTTCCCCTGATGGTGCGGCAACGCAAGCAGGCATCAAATCCGGCGACCAGGTAATCAGTGCCGATGGCCAACAAGTCTCTGACTGGATGAGCTTGGTCGATTTAATACGTGCAGCTCCAGATCGTGAAATCGAAATAGTTATCCGCAGAGATAGCCAGACGTTCTCGATGGCTCTGACTCCTCGTGGGGTAGTGGAAAAAGGCAGTATGGTTGGAAAAATTGGTGCCGGTCCAAAAGTTGATGCCAGCGCCTATGATTCGGTCCGGGTAAAGGAGAAATTTGGCTTTTTCCGTTCTATTGGTAAAGGTGTACAGCAAACCTGGAGTTTGACCGCATTAACTATGCGCGTACTGACTAAATTAGTAACCGGACAAGCATCTACCAAGAATATCAGTGGGCCGATTTCTATTGCTGAATATGCCGGTGTGAGTGCCGCCATTGGTGTGGCTGCTTTTCTGGGATTTTTAGCCATGATTAGCGTTAGTTTGGGTATACTTAACCTTTTGCCAATCCCGATACTTGATGGCGGGCACTTGTTTTTCTATTTGATTGAGATGATCAAGGGAAGTCCTGTATCAGCAGCCGTTGAGGCGGTCGGTCAACGGGTGGGGTTAGCGATGCTGGGAGGCTTGATGTTCCTGGCTTTTTATAATGATTTAAGTAGGTTGTTTACTGTATGAATGTTTTTACCAAAGTAATCGCTGTTGCAGTCTTCTGCATTCTGACTATCGAGTCAGCTAATTCACAAGCTGCAGAAATGACTGTTGGCAATATCCGTCTCGAAGGATTGGACAGAATTTCCGAGGGCACGGTTTACACCTATCTGCCTATCGATATCGGTGACTCGTTTTATCCCGCCAAGGCAACCCAGTTGATCAAGAGTCTTTACCAAAGTGATTTCTTCGAAACGATCGATATTGGTGTAGATGGCAATGTGTTGGTAGTCAAAGTAAAAGAGCGGCCAGCAATTTCAAGTATCACCTTTGATGGCAATAAAGCAATTGAGTCAGCGGATTTAACCAACGCGTTAAAGAGTTCCGGTATTGCTAAAGGTCAGGTATATAACCGCTCAGTGGTAGAGGGTCTGGAGCGAGAGCTGAAAGAACAATATCTTTCACGCGGAAAATATAATGTTGCTATCGACACCGATATGCAATTCCAGCAAGACAACCGGGTCGCAATCGCGATTGATATAAAAGAAGGCGACAACGCTAAAATAAAAAATATCAATATTATCGGTAACAATGATTTCACCGAGAAAGAATTACTCAAGGAATTCGAGACCGGCATACCACCATGGTGGAACCCACTCAGTAGTAAAGATCAATACTCACAGGTTAAATTGCAGGGTGATCTCGAAACGCTGGATTCAAAATATCTGGATAATGGTTACCTCAATTATGACCTGGAAAGTTCACAAGTCACGATCACCCCTGACAAAGAAGATATCTATGTCACTTTAAATGTTGATGAGGGTGAGCAATTCACAGTAAGAAGTGTGAATGTGGAAGGTGAATTAATTTTCACTGAAGAGCAAATGTTGAGTGCTGTCGAGCATCATGTTGATAAGGTGTTTTCGCGTGCCGCGGTAGTCAATAGTATCGACGGTTATAAAAGTATTCTTGGTTCGCGAGGTTATGCCTTTGCTGAGGTGGATATTCGACCCGATGTGGATAATGACACCAATGAAGTGGATCTAAACTTCATCATTGAGCCTGGTAAGCGCGTTTATGTTCGTCGTGTGCATTTCCGTGGTAACTACAAAACACAGGATGAGGTGTTTCGGCGTGAAATGCGCCAGATGGAAGGCGCTTGGTATTCCAAACCTAATGTTGACCGTTCGAAAGTAAGAATTGAACGATTGCCCTTTATTGAAGAAGTAGAAATCGATACCACCCCGGTAGTAGGAGAGGACGATCAGGTTGATATCGAAGTCAAGGTCAAAGAACGTTTGGCCGGTAACTTCACGGCAACGGCTGGTTACTCGGGCGACAGTGGCTTTATTTTTGGTCTCGGCGTACAAGAGGATAACTTCCTCGGTACTGGTAACAGTATGGCGCTGCAGTTTAACAACTCTCGTTTTAATGAGGTGTACAGCCTCTCATATACCAATCCTTACTACACCGTTGATGGTGTAAGTCGAGGCTTCAGTGCTTTTTACAGAAAGACGAATGCCGGTGAAAATTTTCTCGCCGAGTATCTGGCTGATCGATTCGGTTTCTCGGCAAGCTACGGCATACCGCTATCAGAAGTTAGTTATTTACGTGCCTCATTAGGCTATGAGCAGACCGAGATTACTTCGTCGGTGTTCACGCCGGTAGAGATTACTGACTTTCTTGATGCCAATGGTAACCGCTACGACCAATTTATTTTAAATCTTGCCTATTCGCATGACACGCGTAACCGCTCAATTTTCCCGGATAAAGGGATGCAAAATATATTGAGCTTTCAAGCCGTCATACCTGGTAGTGATCTGGAATACTGGAAGTTAACTTATCAAAACAGTTTATTTGTACCGATTTTCGATACCGGATTCATCTATGCTTTGAAGACAGATATCTCCTACGGTGAAGCCTACAACGACACCTCTGATGTGCCATTCTTTGAGAAGTTTTATTTGGGAGGCATCCGCAGTTTGCGTGGTTTTGAAACCAACAGTCTCGGACCTCGTTCGGTGGCAACAGCGATTTCAAATGACGACCCCATTGGCGGTAACCTCAAAGTGCAGGTTACCAATGAATTAATTTTCCCAACACCATTTGCGGCGGATAATCGCTCTATTCGAACCGGCTTGTTCCTTGATGCCGGTAACATTTATGCCAATGCCAGTGATTTTGAGGCTGACCAGCTGCGAACATCCGTTGGTATTTCAATGCGCTGGTTGTCGCCAGTCGCGCCGTTAACCTTCAGTTTTGCCAAGCCGATCAATTATGGCCCAAGAGACGAGCGCGAATCATTTCAATTTAACGTAGGTGTTCAGTTCTAGCTTTATGCCCAAGGTAAAAATACATTTAAGTATTTTAATTCTATCGCTGTATGCGCTGGCCTTACCGTTGCATGCCGAAACAAAGATTGGGTCGGTTAATATTTCTCTGTTGATGCAGGAAGCTCCGCAGGCGAAGGTGGCTACTGATCGGCTGAAAGCGAGCTTTGTTGAGCGCGAGCGAGCAATACTGGCAGAGCGAGAAGAAATCAGAAGGCTGGAAGAGAATTACACTGATGCCAGTAATGAACTATCCCGTGCTGAATCTGATGCACTCGAGTTGAAAATTCGGGAACAAAGTAGAGAGCTGAAACGTCTACAAGATATTTTCACTGAAGACTTTAGTTTGGCTCGAAATGAAGCCCTCAAAAGTATTCAGGAAGATGTCTACAAAGCTATCGTTGATGTGGCTGAACGAGAAAGTTACGATCTGGTTGTCAGTGAAAGTGTGTTGTTTGCGAGTAAGCGCGTTGACATGACATCTCTGGTGCTGGAGCGATTAAAGGCCTTAACGGTACAGTGAAATTATCAGTCGCTGAGATTGCCGAAAAAATTGGCCAGACCTTCGAGGGAGACGGTGGCGTCGAAATCTCGAAAGTCGCTACGCTAGCCAATGCTGATAATGGAAGTATTTCATTTCTCAGTAACCCCGCCTATTTAAAAGAAGTTGAGCACAGCAATGCAGCTGTGATCATTATGCGCGAACAAGATAAAGATGCTGCTAATAGCCCGGCTGTGATTATTAGCGACAACCCCTATTTAAGTTATGCGTTGACAGCCCAGCTGCTCTATCCTGCTTCTGCTCCATCTGCTGGAATACACGCGACTGCTGTCATAGATTCAAAAGCAGAAATTGACCCTGACGCTAGCATTGGCCCGAATGTAGTGGTTGAGGCAGGTGCCAACATTGCTAGAGGGGTAGTAATCGGTGCTGGTTCTTATGTTGGTAAAGATGTGAAGGTTGGCGATAATACCAGAGTAGAGCCAAACGTCACCTTATTGGATGGAGTAGTACTAGGTGCCAGAAATATTATTCATTCAGGGGCTGTATTGGGTGCTGATGGCTTCGGATTTGCCAACGATAAAGGCAGTTGGGTAAAGATACCGCAAGTCGGAAGAGTTATTGTCGGGGACGATGTTGAAATCGGTGCCTGTACCACCATCGACAGAGGGGCGATTGGTGATACTCGTATCGGTAACGGCGTCAAGTTGGATAATCATATTCAGATCGGTCACAACGTGACTATTGGCGAGCATACAGCGATGGCTGCCTGTGTTGGTATTGCAGGCAGTGCGAAGATTGGCGCGTATTGTAATATTGCCGGCGATGTGGGTATTGCTGGCCATCTAACTATTGCTGATGGTACGACGCTAACAGGAAAAAGTATGGTAACCCATTCATTAAAGAAAGGGGTTTATTCTTCGGGTATGCCGGTCCAGGAAACTGGAGAATGGAGAAAAAACGCGGTACGCTTGCGACGTCTGAACGAGCTGTTCAAACGTGTTAAGAAACTGGAAAAGAATTCATGAATAACAAAGATTTAAACTCGACTGATATCAGCAAGATACTCGACTTGTTGCCACATCGGTATCCGATGTTGTTAGTTGATCGTATCCTTGAATACGCGAAGGATGAGAAATTGGTGGCGTTGAAAAATGTCACTGCCAATGAGCCATATTTTCAAGGACACTTTCCAGGTCACCCGATTATGCCAGGCGTATTGATTCTTGAGGCGCTAGCACAAGCTACCGGCTTGTACGCGTTTCAATCACTGCGCGAGCGTGGTGATATGGATGAATATCTGTATTTATTTACCGGTATTGATAATGCTAAATTCCGCCGGCAGGTTATTCCCGGTGATCAATTGATATTGACTATTGAACCGCGCCAATACCGTCGTGGCATGCTGAAGGTGGATGCCGTTGCAACGGTTGACGGCGAGACTGCTGCCAGCGCCAGTATTCTTTGTGCCGAGAAAAAAGTATAAATGATTCATGCCACAGCAATTATCGACCCTGCAGCGAGTTTGGCAGATGATGTCGAAGTGGGTGCTTATTCTATAATCGGGGCAGGCGTGAGCGTCGGTGCTGGTACCGTAATTGGGCCTCATGTTGTAATCAATGGTCCGGCCACCATCGGGAAATCCAATCATTTCTTTCAATTCTCATCGATTGGCGAACAGCCCCAGGACCTGAAGTTTGCGGGCGAAAAAACCGAGCTGATCATTGGGGATCACAATACCTTCAGGGAATTCACTACTGTCCACCGCGGAACTGCCACTGGCATTGGTAAAACACTGATTGGCAATCACGGTTTGTTCATGGCGTATGTACATATAGCGCATGACTGTGTGATTGGAGACAATGTAGTGTTTTCAAACGCCGCCTCGTTAGCAGGTCATGCTGAAGTGGGTGAAAATGCGATTCTTGCAGGTTTTAGTCTGGTGCATCAATTTGGGAAAATTGGTGAGCATTCATTTGCCGGCATGGGTTCCGCGCTAAATCGGGATTTGCCGCCCTATGTCTTGGCGTCCGGAAACCCGGCAAGAGCGGTTGGTATCAATAAGGAAGGGCTCAAACGACGTGGTTTTGAAGCAGACACGATATCGGCATTGCATAAGTGTTTTCGTTTGATGTTTAAAAGTGCTGACAAGAATGAGGCGGAGATTGAACTGCTCTCGACTAAACATCCAGAAGTTCAACGATTAGTGACATTCGTCAAAAAAAGCGAACGAGGTGTGGTGCGCTAGGTTATTTCTTTTTAATAACAATATCTTAGTATTTCCCGTTAATTCCAATTCTTGCCTTCACGGTGCTATAATTCAGCGCAATTCTGACCTCTCAGGTCATACCAACAAACTATTCGGAGTGTTACCTTGAAGCGTATCCAGCATCTATTGGTTTTGTGTTGCACCTTATTGTTAATCGTAGCTTGTGGTGGAGAATCTGGTGACACCACTACGACAGGTTCTGGCAATGACAAAGCCAGTAATTTGGACCGGCCAGTCAAGACCACTATGGTCAACACAGGAGAGAAGCATAGCGAGCAGTATTTGCGTCGAGGTAATGGTTCGGAAATCCAGACTCTGGACCCGCACAAAGCGGAAGGCGTGCCATCTTCGAATGTACATCGTGACTTGTATGAAGGATTAACCCTCGAGGCACGAGATGGCAGCATTATTCCAGGTGGTGCCGAGTCATGGGAGATATCTGACGATGGCTTGATTTATACCTTCAAGATTCGCAAGAACGGTAAATGGTCTGATGGCACTCCCGTAACTGCACATGATTTTGCTTACGGTCTGCAGCGCAGTGTTAATCCAGCCACCGGTTCCAAATACTCCCAAATCCTGGCTCCTATTTTGAATGCCGAAGAAATTATTGCAGGTACCAAGCCAGTTGAATCGTTGGGTGCTGAAGTGATTGATGACTACACGCTGAAAGTAACTCTGAATGGGCCGACCCCGTATTTTCTGGGTTTGTTAAATCACGCCAGTACTTACCCAATGCCGGTAGGATTTGCGGCTAATAATGATGAGAATATGTTTCGTGCCGGTAAGTTGATTTCCAATGGTGCGTTTAAATTGACGGAGTGGGTAGTGCAATCTCATCTTGATGTCGAGCGTAACCCCTACTACTGGGATAACGAAAACAACGCTATCGACAAAGTACGCTTTTTCCCGATTGAAGATCAATCAACCGAGCTCAAGCGTTACCGCGCGGGTGAGCTGGACATGACTTACGACATGCCGTTTGAGCAATTCAAATGGGTTAAAGAAAATCTTTATGATGAATTTATCGTTGCGCCATATTTGGGTATCTATTACTACGGCTTCAATTTAACCAAGCCACCGTTTAAGGATAACCTTGAGTTGCGTCGCGCTCTTTCTCTAGCAGTGGACCGTAATATTCTGACGGAAAAGGTTCTAGGTACGGGGCACATTCCTTTTTATTCATGGGTGCCAAAGGGCGTACTGAATTATACGAATGCCACGCCACCAGAAGCTGATTTATCTAAAGCGGAAAGAGAAGCGTTGGCTAATGAGTTATTCCAGCAAGCTGGTTACAGTAAAGACAACCCGCTGGAAATTGAGATACGTTATAACAC
>CALISW010000173.1 GCA_938041655.1 uncultured Thiotrichales bacterium
GCTCGTCCACTCAAGCGAGCGATACAGCAGCTGGTTGAAAACCCGCTCGCTGAGAAGATGCTCGCGGGTGAGTTTGGTGCTGGTCAGACTATCAAGGTTGATGTGAAGAATGATCAGCTCAGCTTCAGCAGTAATTAATCAGGGTTTCTTGTAGACCTGGCGGCCCGCCTGCCAGGTCTCGAGTACCTCAATCTGCCAGATATTTTCTGCCGGTATCTTGAAGAAATCCTGATCAATCAAAATGAAATCAGCCCACTTGCCTGGCTCTAAAGACCCCAGGATTTTATCCTGATGGGCGGCGTAAGCTGCGCCGAGTGTAAAGGTATACAGCGCCTGCTCACGGCTCATGGCTTCATTTTTATACCACCCTTGTGCTGGTTCATTACTTTGATTTTGACGAGTAACTGCCGCGTGTAAACCCCAGAACGGGTTGGCAGATTCCACCGGAAAATCTGAGCCCGCCGCAATCCTCGCGTTATCGTCCAATAAAGTTTTCCAGGCATAGGCGCCCTTGATGCGTGCTGCGCCGACCCGGTCTTCTGCCATGTTCATATCAGAGGTGGCGTGGGTAGGCTGCATGCTGGCAATTACATTGAGTTGGCTAAAACGTTTAAGGTCGTCAATATCGATTACCTGAGCGTGCTCAATACGGTGGCGCATTTTTGCGTTGGCTTGCGGCCCCAGTTCGGCAAAGGCATTGAGCACCTGTTGATTCGCCAAATCGCCAATCGCGTGCACGTTAACCTGAAAACCGGCGGCGTGGATTTTACTCACCATGCGGTTCATATCTTCTTGAGACTCAAATAAAAGACCGCGCGAATCTTCGCGATCGTTATACGGAGCAATCATCGCCGCACCGCGACTACCCAATGCACCGTCAGCGTAAAGCTTGACTGATCTGACCGAAAGCTTGTCATCCGCATATCCCGTCAGTGGTGTCTGAAACTGATCAAATGCTTCTTCACCACCTAGCATTGTGTATAAACGGGTGGGTAATTGATCTTTCTCGGCAAACTCTTTTAACAGTGGAATCAAGCTGGCGTTTACTCCAGCATCGTGTACCGAGGTTAGCCCGAGAGAACTGGTTTCAGCTTGAGAGAGTTGCAAGGCTTTGCGTTGCGTTGTGTCATCCGCTTTCGGTAGATGTTGCACCACCAGCGGCATCGACAAATCAATAAAGATACCGCTCGGGACACCATCGTCGTTTGTGATTATTTCGCCACCAGCGGGTGATACGGTTTCTGCTGTAACCTCTGCAATTTCCATTGCTGCTGAATTTGCCCAGCCTGCATGGCCGTCAACACGCTCCATCCAGATCGGTTTACCCAGGTTTAGAGAGTCCAGATCCGCAGCCGTTGGATATTCTTTACCTGGCCAGAAAACCTGATTCCAGCCCTGACCAATGATCCAGGGTAAGTCCGGATTTTCGTTGGCGAAAACAGCAATGCGTTGCAAGGCTTCTTCTATACTTTGTGCGCCAACCAAATCCACTTCCATGCGCAGTCTACCCAGACCCAAAACATGACCATGCGCATCAATCAAGCCTGGCAATAGCGTCTTGCCACCGCCATTAACAATCGGATTTGTGGTTTGTGCATTTAGAGAATCAGTCGCGCCGGTTTTTACTACTTTACCAGCGTCAATCAGAATCGCGCCAAACTGCTGCAGACCATTATCGGTCATGCTGTAACCATTGACGTTATTTATCAATAGTGTGTTGTCTGTTGCAGGTTCTTTAGCGTTGCAGCCAAACAAAACTAATAGTACGACTAATACAAAGTAGAGATTCTTTTTCATGTGTGGCTCCGTTTTTTATTATGTCGAGCAGTTTACTATGAATATGCTATTGCACTTCATCCTTTTTTTTCTACCGTCTGGTTGTGAGCAATTTCGCACACTTTATTTTTCTTGATTTGTAGCTAAATGCAACAACGTGAATGAAGTTCCAACTGGTGAGTTACGGCTGTGATCTTGTTCTAATAATATTTGAGTACAGCTACCATTTGTCTGCAATAAGGCTACTTTAAATAGCTATTGCCGAAGTTCATTGGCAAACAGGCTTCACTCACTGTTCCACAGGGACGTGAAGAGGAAATGCTGCACTTTTTATATGGAAATTTAAAGTGCGGCGTTTCTTTTAAAGCTATCACCTGCACTTCAATCTACTGGTTTAACCTCAATTTTTCTTTTTAGAGTCTAGTCAAGCTAATGCATTGTTATTATTTCTGGAACACAGGCTTGTTTACTGCAGGTTATGAGTTTGCATAGAAATTGAATAGCATATTGTTGGCAAAGCATTGATGCGAGTCTGTTGCGTGGTAAACTAAAATCAACTTGTCATAAGAATAATAAATCCTCATGAGCAAAATAAATACTTCCAGTCTTACTTTTAAGGTCATTGCCGGCATGCTGCTGGGCGTGATTGTCGGATTGATCATTAATCTGGGTGGCTTCAATGTCGATGGTTCATTTGCCAACACGTATCTAGTGGATGGCATATTTCATACCATTGGAAAGTTGTTTGTAAATGCCTTGAAAATGATTGTAGTGCCGTTGGTGTTTTTCTCTTTGATAGTGGGTGTTACCGGTATAGGTAACCTGAGCAAGCTGGGCAGGGTTGGTGGCAAGACTATTTGTTTGTATTTGTTAACTACCGCAATAGCGATCAGCTTTAGTGTGGCCCTGGCAGCAATGTTGGGTATAGGGGAAGGCGTGAATGCGGTTGCTGACACATCATTTTCAGCTAAAGAAGCACCTACTTTTGTAGATGTGGTGTTGAGTATTATCCCGGCCAATCCTATTCAGGCGATGGCGCAAGGACAAATGTTGGCGGTTATATTTTTCTCGATTATGGTTGCCATGAGTATGTTGATGGTAGGCAGCAGGGCACAGCCATTGATTGATGCTGCCGGGCTAGCCAATGAAGTGATGATGAAAATGGTACAGATTATCATGTGGTGTGCGCCTTATGCGGTGTTTGCGCTGATCGCAAAATCAGTGGCAGATCTGGGTATAGACTTGATGATCAAGCTGGGCGAATACGCGGTTGTGCTGGTGCTATGTTTGATGTTGCATTTGTTTGTAGTGATTTTACTTATTCTCAAAGCTTTTACCGGATTGAACGTAAAAACCTTCATGAAAAAAATGCGTGCTAATCAGTTGTTTGCGTTTAGTACCTCCAGTTCCAATGCCACCATTCCGGTAACCTTGAGGACCGTGACCAAGCGCCTGGGCGTAAGTAATTCTGTTGGGTCATTTACAGTGCCTCTAGGTGCGACCATTAACATGGATGGCACTGCGATAATGCAGGGTGTGGCGACAGTCTTTATCGCTAATATGTATAACGTAGAGCTCGGTTTGACTGGTTACGCCACGGTAGTACTAATGGCTGTATTGGCTTCAATAGGTTCAGCCGGTGTTCCCAGTGCAGGTGTGATTATGTTGACCCTGATTTTCGGCCAATTGGGTTTGCCGGTAGACGGCATTGCCTTGATCCTGGTGGTTGATCGTTTGCTGGATATGATTAGGACCTCGGTCAATATTACCGGTGATGCCGCGGTTTCATTGATCGTGGCTAAAAGTGAAGGCGAGTTTGACGCCGATATCTTTAATGATCCTGATGCCGGTATTCTCGATGAAGATGATACGGTGGCAGTCGATCTTAAAACCGAGTAATAACTAAAATATTATCTTGCCGTTCCACCAGTCTTTTTCGATGGTGGCATTGTGCTTGGCGTAAAAATCTAGAGCGGGTTTGTTCCAGTCCAGTACCTGCCATTTGAGTAGACGACAATTCTTTTCTTTTGCGACTTCGAGTACGCGGTTGAAGAGCAGCTCACCGGCACCAGTACGTCGATGTGTTTGACTCACTACAAAGTCTTCGAGATAGAGCATTTTGCCACGCCAGGTAGAGTAGGTGAGGTAGTAGAGGGTCATGCCGATAACAACTCCATCCAATTCGGCAACCTGGGATTCAAACACGCCCTCGGCGAAGTCGCGTTGATAATCCTCCAGGGTGGCAGTCACTGCATCCGGTTCTTTTTCGTAGATGGCTAACTCGGTTACCAGATCATAGATGGCGGGTAAGTCAGATGCGGTTGCTGTTCTAATGGTGGTCATGTGGTTCCTGTTTATCTCGCAGTGAATTTATCATTGATGAGTTTCTGGATCGCGGTTTGACTGACTAATTGATAGCCGTCTTGTTGGAATTTTTCCAGATCGCTATCTCCTGGAAAAGAATAATAATTGTCCTGACCAAAACTTACTTGAGTGAGTATAGTTTGAGCGGCAGACAATGTTGCAACGGTTTCGAGTATTAATTGTACAGCTTCAGGATACAAAGACAGAACGTTCTCAAGGTAAGATTTATTGTAATCAACACTCTGTTTTGTCATGCCAATAATCCCGCCATCATCAATAGCGCTGCTATCTATCCAGTGCAATGTGGTGTGAATAGATTTTTCGCCATTGAGCATTGCCCAAAAGGTGGCCATTACGCCTCGGTATTCGGGTAACGCACCTGAGTGCAGGTTGATGATTCCCAAACGTGGTATCTCGATGATTTGCTTTTTGAGTATCACGCCATAACGAATTGAAATAATCAGGTCTGGTTGGTAATCAGCAGTTCGAGTAATCCCGGCTTCGTTATTGATCCTGTTTTCAATCAAAAACGGTCTATCACAATACTGTTCTGCGAGTTGCTTGAAACTCAGGTAATCGGCGGTAGTTGTTTGTTGCTCAAGCTCGGGAAAAATCGTGTCTATAAATAGAGCTTGCTCAAAATGCTTTAGCGTTTTCAGTGCTGGCGGCTGTGCTTTGTTGCTGCCCACCTTGGCAGACAAGAACAGGCGCAACTGATGTTGCGCCTGGCTTAGTTCATGTAATAAGTGGTTTAAAGCAATGCAGCTGGCAAGATCCTGATTGGAAAGTACCAGAATTTTCATGCACGACTCATGACTTCACGTTTTCAAAGTAATCGTTGACGGTTTGCTTCATGTCTTTACTTAACAACAGAATGGCAAACAGGTTTGGGATGGTCATGACTGCCACCGTAATCAAGGCAAAGTTCCAGATTAATGTCGTGTCGGAAAAAGAGGCGAGGAAAAATGCAATGACATAGACAATTCTGTACGGGGTAATAGCTTTAACGCCAAACAAATAGGTTATTGCTCTGTCACCATAATACGACCAGGCTACCGCAGTTGAAAAGGCAAACAACAGCAGACATATGGTCACAATATATTTGCCGCTCTCGCCAAAGAAACCTCTAGTGAATGCTTTGGTGGTTAGTGAGGCGGAATGAATCAAGGATTTACCACGCACTTGTACGCCCTCTGTTTGTAGCGTGCCGTCTTCGATCTGGATTAAACCGGTGAAGGCTTCTTCACTGGAAAATGCCTGATCATTGATGTTAAAGCGCACATTTTCTGCAATTGAGCGTGAGTTGATAATGGTGAAATCTGATTCGATGGCATTACCGTCAACAATGTTTAGCGAGCCGCTGTATTTTACAACACTAGATTCGCCAGTCTCATTGAGCATGTGGAACAGGTTTTGACGCTGCTCCTGATTGTTTTCCTGATAATTGCCCTGAATGAAGGTCATATCTGATGACTGGAAATCGTTCTCAAATTTCTCTGTCCAGACACCTGAAGAAATAATTACCAGACCAGTAATGGTGCAAATGAGCAAGGTGTCAATAAATGGTTCGAGTAAGGAAACCATGCCTTCAGAAATTGGCTCTTTGGTTTTTGCCGACGCGTGCGCGATTGGCGCTGAACCTTGACCAGCTTCGTTGGAGTATAGGCCGCGGGCAACACCTTTGCTAAAGGCGTAAGCAAAAGTTGCACCGAGGAATCCACCTGTGGCAGCAGAGCCATTGAATGCATCTTTAAAGATCGAAATAAATGCTGGCCCGATATTGCCCAGATTGGCAAAAATAACACTGGCCGCGCCGATCAAATACAGCCCTGCCATTACTGGAACTACCTTGGAGGTAAAGGCGGCGATGCGCTTGATGCCTCCGATAATGACCAGCCCCATCAGGACTGCACCAACTGCGCCCGTCCAGATTGGTTTGATGTTGAATGAGGCTTCAACCGACTGCGCCATATTATTAATTTGTGGCAAGCTGCCAGAACCAAATGAACTCACTACACAAGCAATCGCAAACAGGATTGCCAGTGGTTTCATATTCAATTTGCGATCCATGTAA
>CALISW010000174.1 GCA_938041655.1 uncultured Thiotrichales bacterium
CTTGATGACAGCATTAATATTTCCATCTTCACCTTGTGCATCAATAATTATTTCGCCCAGTTCCAGTTCGACAGGAGCACTGACACTGGCATCTTTCCAGTTAATGCGAGCCTGAATTTGATCTAGTTTTTGTTCACGTAATGTTAGTGAATCAATGTTTGCGTTAACCACGCCATTGGCTTTAACCGCAGAGGCAATGCCTTCAAGGGGGAGTTTGTCAGCACTGATTTTGACAGTAGTGTCAGTCAGTATCAGTAGATTATCCGAGCCTGCCTTGAGATTACCTTCAGCCTGATAATCAGGGTGCCTGAGCGTAAAATTACTGCCTAGTTTACCGGTTAGCAAAGCAGTTGGTTTTAAGCGCCAGTCCAGGTTGCCCAGATTCTGGTTTTGGTAGATTACTTGTTGCGCGTTGCCGCGCCAGATACTGCCGCCAAGATTGGAAAGTTGGATCGGGCTGTTTTCTGGCAAAAAACGATAGATAAGTCTGGCAGGCGCCAGCACGATTAAACTAATAATAAATACAGCTAGCAGTACCAGCACAGCTAGTTTTGAAATTTTCATAGTGTCTTGCCGTTTAGCGAGTCAGGGTTAACCTGGCATTAACCAAGCCTGATTTGTCGCTTGGTTTGGCTGAAAATTGCTCAGCTCGAATACCGTACTCTGTTAACAATTGTCCTTGCCAAAGAATCATATCATCAAAGCTGGCGTCTTTGATGTCGAGATTAATCTTGTTCTCACCATCTGGTTTCATACTAGTGATTGACGATCTTAACCCTTTTCTTTTTGAGGTGCTTTCAACGGCTGTTATTATATTAACGTTGTATTTAGGTTTAATTGCCCCCGAGCTTTCAGCTACCTTGATGCGGGTACTGGCATCTTGCATCCAGACGAGCAATTCTCTATCGCTGTTAACTTCAGTGCGCAATTCAGCGGTGCGGCTGGTAATAGGGTTCCAGATTAGTGCCCACAATAAAATCAGCAACGTAATCACACCACCAACCATGACGATCATGCGCTCTCTGGCTTGTAAATTATCGAACCAGTCTTTCATTCGTCATTACCCAGTATCTTGATCCTGCCTAGATTTTTACCATCGGTAGAATTGGCACTAAAGCCAATCTGCTTGCCGGTGCTTTTAGCGATAGCATCTTTTAACGTATCTAGTTCGGAAAGGCTGCCTGCTGATACTACCAGTTCAAGATCACCACTACGAAAAGCAATGTCTTCGAGTTTGGCGCCTTTTTTATCCAGTATTACCTCAGTGCTCTGCGCTAGTATGGGCAGCATATCTATAGCACTGGCATCGGTTTCACCAAGTTCGGTAAGGCGATCACTCATGCGCTTGCGCATGCCGCTGGTAGTACGTGCTTTAGGAAAATTGGATTTGAAAACTTTTTCTATCTCGGCACGTAGTTCGGTCTGTTGTGTCTGTAATTGTTGTTGTTCTATGAACATGCTGACGACTTGTAGTAGCAGAAATGCACCTAGCAACATTGCTGCCCAGCGCCACGGCTTAAGTTTCAAACCGATGTTTTGACCCAGGCCATATTCGCCTTGTTGTAAATCGATACTCTGTTTAGATTTCCAGCCGGTCGATAAAATTTCCAGTGGTCCGGCACGACAGTCTTCGCTGGTGATTTCAATTTGATCTTGTGGTAAATCCAGTTCTGTTTCTACACCATCTGCCAACCAGATTCGAATTTGCGCGGGCAGCTCTTGTTCTAATGAAGTTTGCAGCAAGGTGTCGAGCACAGCCGGGTGACAACTATAGCCACTGGCAATGCCGGTTCTCACCAACGCCTGATTTTCTTCAATCAGGATGCTCCAGCTGCCTTCATGCCAAGGCACTGAAAGTACATCAGGAACAATGGCGCGCGGGTGTAAGTTATGGGCTTTGGCCAAACCGATCCAGCCTTCAATCAAACGTTTGTTGACCGCTGCTATCGGGGTGAGATCATCGATCACCGGGCCAATACTGAAATGCGTCTCTTCGACATCGGTTGCCAACTCGTCATCCAGAATATTCGGAATTGCTTTCAAACGCACGCTGGCTTTTTTGGTAGGAATTTCAGCGCTGGTTAACAGGATTTGTTCACTCGGTGCGAGCATTACTACCTGCGCACCTTTGGCATCTTCCGAGGCATCGAGCATACTACCGTGACGGATTGCCTGAGTACTGCCGTCATTAACCCTGATCCAGCTGTAATTATCAGCCAGATTTTCAGGTATACGTATGTAGATCAAATCCATTTAGATCGTTCCATAACTGCGGTTAATGACGTGCACTTTTTTCTGTGCATCGCGATACAGGACACTGTACAGGATCGATTGGGTACGTCCAATATAAGTCTTTGATACCAATAGGAAGTAATTACTTTCTACGGTGAAGACTTCAGGAGTCACATAGTCGATATTCTGACCATCCTCATCGCCTATTTTCACATTATACGACTGCAGAGAGGTAGTGATTTTGTCCAAATTATCGAACGGCGTCACCTGAATTTCTTCATATAGCTGTTCGGCTGCAACCGGGTCGCCAATAATGGCCGTTAATAGTGATAATGGTGCGAAATTGAGGTTAATTTTGGTGTAACCGGGCAAAGCCGTTAAGGCGATGCGAGGGTCCTCATATTCCTGTTCAGGCTCTCGAAATAACTGGTATTCCTCATCAGTCACTTCAGGCAATAGACGATATTCGGATATAGTAATTGCTTGCTTGTTAGCAGCTCGGTACGGACGTTCCATACCCATATACGTATTCGTTTCTGCTCCGCTAGAGGCGGTAGGGGTATCGTCAGCATCAATCCAGTCTTTGATATGGGCGGTTTTAGGGTTGATGTTCTGTAGCAACGCCAGTTCATTGTAGATGGCTTGTTGTTGTTCGACGGGATCAGGAGTAGGGGGAGTAACATTTTGTTTGCGTTGCGGCATCGCAATGTCACGGGCGTCAAAGCTATTGATATTGATACGGCCTTGGAGGTCGAATAGCTGAGCAATAATCACGCCGCCATCTACGGGTAGTGGCGGCAGTTCGGTTGCCCAGTCATCATCAGCCGCATCGTATTCATTCTCATCTTTTGCCAGCCAGATTTTCGCCCACTTTTCTGCAGCCACATTATATTCAGCCGCCTGATCGCGCATGATCAGATTGCTACCTTTGCGCAGTGAAAGTTGTTGCTTGGCCAACAGAGTCGTTGCGGTAATCACCCCAATCATCATGATTGAAATAGCGATGACCATAGCGATGCCGCGTTGCTTAGAGGGTGATGAATACATTAACGTTCAGTCCTGAAGTCATCGTCGTCATTCTCGTTTTCTTCGCCTTCGCCTTCTTCTTCCTCACCTTCTCTTGGTCGCTCACCTGTTGGTGGAGGAGGTTGTTGATTATCTCCAAAATTTACTGAAGGTATCGGAACTACTTCTACCAAATGAAACACGCGTCGTACTTCACCCCAGCGTTTGGTGACGAAAGTAATGTCAGCGACTTTGGGAATGGTTGGTAAAGTACCACCGGCGCCAAGATTATTGATGTTGGGCCAGATCGGTTGCCAGCTGTTGTTCTCGTCGAGAAACTGCATTTCAACACTTTCTATGTCTTCTAGTAGTACCGTGTCTATCGGTTCTGCGCCCGGCGCACGATCGAGTTCATACCAGTGACGACGCACCAGATTGCTGTCATCGTCAATCAGCCATTCAACCCGGGTCATGCTGCTGCGTGCTTGTCCTGCCGGGTTGGTCCAGCCGAGGCGGGTCAATTTAAGGAGTTCAGTACTGTTTTCTTCGGCTAGCAGGGCATGTTCTTCACTGCCGTATTCATTGATGATGTTGCGATTGACTGTTTGGGTAAGATCCTGCTGCAATAAGGACATGGTTAGTTGCAGGTTTTCCAGTTGCTCACGCAGTTGCTCAATCTTGCCACTTTGCTTGATCGTGTTATTTAGCCCGGCATAACCAAAGCCACACATCACGGCAATGATGAACATCACCACCATGATTTCAATCAGCGTAAAACCGTTTTGCTTTTTCATCATTGTGGTTTGGAAATGAAGCCGGTTAACAGCGTGGTAAAAGTATCTTTGTCGGCATCAGCCGGCGCTACCCGGATATCAACCCGTCGCATGTCGTCTTCTTCCGTATCGGTAACGGTAGTTTCCCAGACCCACTCACGCCCGGCCATTTCTGCATCGCCGCTACTAGTGCCTGGTCGCAACCAGTTGGTTTCATAGTGGTATTCAGCCATTTTATTCGTCGCTACCCAGTGGGCGAAGGTTTTTTCTTCCATGATGCGAGTCTGGTCGGAAATATTGCCGACACTACTCAGTACCGCTGCCATGGCCATGGCCAGAATGAAGAGCGCGACAATGACTTCGATCAGGGTAAAACCCGCTTCTGGTTTTTTATTCATCATCTTCATATTCCAGCAAGCGTCCAAGGGTGTCGAAGCCAACCAGTCGCCCTTCGGTATCTTCGTAGCTGATTTGGTATTCAAAAGGTGTGGTTTCGCCACTGGAGAGAATAAAAATTTGTGGGCTTTCAGGTAACTCTTCGTCGAGTTCAACCTCGAGATCTTCTATTGAAAGATTCACCTCATGCCCGCCGGGAAAATCGCGCATACCCAGCATGCGATCCTGACCTGATGAGATGGGTACCCAGGGTGTGTCGGCTTTACCTTCACTGGGCACATAAAAACTGTAACCTTGTTCAGAAAATCCCAGCGCATAATTGCGCCCTTCGAATATTGCTTCTTCGCGAGCTAAATGAACCAGTGTGGAGAGTTTTTCACTTTCTCGTGCGACAGATTTCGCAGCCGGGTTGCTGAAGAATCGCGGTACTGCCAGTACCGCGATTAAGGCAATGATGAACACTACAACGATCAGTTCTATCAGTGTGAAGCCAGACTGATTGTTGATGTTGTTGTTCATAATTCACGATCAAACCGTAAGACTTAATCCAGATCCCAGTTGCTTAGATCAGCATCTTCTCCGGAGCCACCACTGGCACCGTCTTTGCCATAGGTGAAGATATCCATTTCACCTTGCTCGCCCGGACTCAGGTATTGATATTCACGTCCCCACGGATCTTTGGGTAGACGCGGAATATAACCGCCTTCTTGCCAGTTACGGGCTTCAGGTGAGCCACCCGGTTCGCTAACCAATGCTTGCAGTCCCTGGTCACTACTGGGATAACTGAAGTTATCCAGTCGATACAGGTTCAGCGAAGATTCAATGGCACGAATGTCTGTTTTGACTTTGGCAATGTTAGCCTTGCCAACATTTTTAAATACTTTGGGTCCAACTACAGCAGCGAGTAAGCCAATAATGACTACCACCACCATGATTTCGATCAGGGTAAAACCGGATTGTGATTTTTTAGCTATTGTTTTCACGTATTACTCCAATAGGGTTAGTAATTCTGACTCTGATTTTTCAGGAATGTTCAGGGTCATTTGCCTTATAGCAAGTATAGCTACTGTGGGGGTGGTTGCAAAAAACCGGGGTGGATAATGAGGTCTGGTTCAAATACAGCCGGAACACTTATTGAATCAGTTCCCCAAAGTCGAGAATCGGAGACAATATGGCCATAACTATGGTCACTATCACGCCACCCATAATCACGATCAGTATCGGTTCAAACAGGCTGACAAAGGCATCCAGCGTGTTTTTAGTTTCACGCTCCTGTTGATCGGCAGCCCGTTCCAGCATTTGTTCAAGGTTACCACTGCTTTCACCACTGCCGATTAAATGTACGGTCATGGGCGGGAACAGTTTGGAGCGTTTTAGCGAGCCACTGATGCTGGCACCTTCACGAATCTTTTCAGTGGCGGTGCGAATTGCTTCGCGCATTGGCATATTGGTGACCACATCACCGGCATGTTTAAGTGCTGTGATAATCGGTACGCCACTAGATGCCAGAATACCCAGGGTCCGCGAAAAGGCGGCGGTCTGACGACCCTTGATCAGGTTGCCAAACAAAGGGATGCGTAAATTAAATTTATCGACGCTATAGCGTAAGCCGCTATTGCGTTTATAGCCGAGCATGAACAGCGCTACCACTATGCCGATGATTAGCGCCATCAGAACTCCCCATTTTTGCAGGAACTCACTGATCGCGATCAACGTCAGGGTTAAAGTGGGAAGTTCACGACCCATGTTATCGAAAATATCAACAAAGGTTGGGATGACATAAATTAGTAAGGCGACGATAGCGCCAACACAAACCAGGGTAAGGATAATCGGGTAGACCAGTTTGGCTATGATAGCTTGCTGGGTTGCCTGATGATCTTCGGTGTAATCAGCGAGACGTTCCAGAATATCATCCAGATGCCCTGACTGTTCGCCGGCAGAAACGGTGGCACGAAACATGGCAGGGAATACGGTCGGAAACTGCCCCATGCTATCAGCTAGTGAATGGCCTTCGACTACCTTGGAGCGAACACCAAGCACTATGCGTTGCACTGCTTTTTTCTCGGTTTGTCGAGAGATGGTAGCCAGTGACTCTTCCAGCGGTGTGCCCGATGAAATCAGCGTGGCGAGTTGTCGGGTAAATAAAGACAGATCACCAATGCGTATGTGACGCCGATAGGTTTGCAGGGAGTTGGAACTCTTGCCTTCTTGTATTTCTTTGACCGATAGCGGAATTAAGTGGCGATCTTTGAGCTGCTGATTGGCGGCACGTGGCGAGTCACCTTCGATTACACCGCTTTCTTCCTTGCCACTCGGGTTGAGGGCCTGATACTCATAGGCAGCCATCAGGCTTCACGACAGACGCGTAACACTTCTTCAATCGTGGTTATCCCCTGTAGCACTTTTTGTGCACCATCATCGAGGATTGAGCCGCTGGTTTTGCGCGCGACTTTTTCAAGTTCATGCTCGCCAGCACCATCGTGTATCAAGGTTTGAATTTCTTCATCGATGGTAACCAATTCGTGGATACCGGTTCGTCCGGCATAACCGAGGCCGTTACATTGTGAGCAGCCAGTGGCTTTGAAAATAGGGCTGTTGATTTGGTCCGGCATACCGAGTTTTTTAGCTTCACTCTCGGTCATTTCATGCGGTTCTTTACAGTGCTCGCACAATCTTCTGATCAGTCGTTGCGCCAAGACCCCGGTAACCGTAGAAGAGAGTAGAAAAGGTTCTACACCCATATCTCTCAAGCGGGTAATAGCGCCGATGGCCGTGTTGGTGTGCAGTGTTGAAAATACCATGTGGCCGGTTAAACTGGCCTGTACCGATATCTCGGCCGTTTCCAGATCACGTATCTCACCGACCATTACTACGTCCGGATCCTGACGCAGAATGGCACGCAGTCCACGAGAAAAACTCATGTCGACTTTGTTGTTCACCTGGGTCTGGCCGATACCATCTATATAGTATTCAATCGGGTCTTCAACTGTGAGTATGTTGCGTTTGCTGTCGTTGAGTTTATCCAGCGACGCATACAGCGTAGTCGTTTTACCAGAACCGGTAGGGCCAGTAACGAGAAAGATACCATGCGGTTTTTCAATGCACTTGTTCAAACCTTGCAGGTTGATTTTCGACATACCCAGTTGTTCCATGGTCAACTTGCCGGCTTGTCGATCCAGCAGTCGTAATACCACGCGTTCACTGGAACCAGAAGGCAAGGTAGAAACACGCATATCAACGGTTTTACCACCGACCTTACGGGTAATACGACCATCCTGCGGTATGCGTTTCTCGGCAATGTCCAGTTCCGCCATAACTTTCAGGCGTGAAATAACCACCGGAATAACTCGGCTGGGTTGGCTCGTGATCTCATGCAGAATACCGTCGACGCGGGTGCGTACTATTAACTGGTTTTCATAAGGCTCAAAGTGAATATCTGAAGCACCTTCTTTGATCGCTTGCTTGAGTATGGTGTTGATGAAGCGAATGATTGGTGCATCATCATCGGAGTCAAGCAAGTCCTGACTTTCAGCCAGTGAATCAAAATCATCCAGATCCAGTTCATCGCCCATGTCGGCCATGCTATTCAGATCACTGTCACCATCACCTTCATAGTGATCGCTTAAGAAGCGTTCAAAATCATCGCTTTTGACTTGCTTTAGATTAAAGGGTGTTTCCAGGAAGCGTCGTAGCTCTGCAACCACAGTGGGTTTCAAGGGTGGGCGGAACATAACCGTCAGGTCACCTTCCTGTTGTTCACCAACTAATACACCATGGCGCTTGGCAAACTGATAACTGGGTTGTGGAAAGCGGGTAGAGGGTTGAAATGCCATCGCGGTTTAGCCCCCTAGTACTGAGTAATCAGTTCGTCGTTCATGTCAGGTAGTTGGGTAATCAACTCATCCAGTTCAGGCAGGCGCCCGGCAGAATCCTTGATCAGCCCACGGTTATCGATGTTGCCATCGAGTTGTCGGTCACGTAGTGCTGAATACTTTTGTCGTGTGTAGGCATCAGCCAGAGCAGCATCTCGCAAGATCACTGGTCGAATGAACACCATCAAACTGGTTTTCACTTTCTGGGTTGCGGTGGATTTAAACAAATGTCCAAGCACCGGTATATCACCAAAGAAAGGTACTTTTTCCTGTGAGTCAGTGAAGGTGTCATCAATCAAGCCTCCAAGAACAATGACTTGGCCATCTTCTGCCATAACACTGGTTTTGATAGAGCGTGTGTTGGTGATAATGTCGCTGGCACTGACGGCAGCGGCACTGTTGCTGATGCTGGAACTTTCCTGTTCTATTTCCAGTTTTATTCCGGTGCCGTCATTAATCTGTGGCTTAACACGCAAGGTAAGACCGATATCTTGACGTTCAATGGTTTGAAAAGGATTGGTCGAACCGGTGTTGGTGCCGGTAAAACTACCAGTCAGGAATGGAACGTTTTGACCAACGATAAATTCTGACTCTTCATTATCGAGCGTGACTATGGTCGGGGTGGAAAGGATATTGGTCGCTGTATCTCCAGCTAGCGCCTGTACGATAATACCCCAGCGATCCCCATTAACATTGAAGTCACCGCCACCGACTAACAGACCCGCTGGAATTGAGACGCCAGCTGCTGAGCCACCGCTAGCGGCTTGTTGTATGCCAAGCACAGTACTGGTTAGTCCACCCAGATTAGTCACAGCTGCTGGAGCTTCACCATTGCCTCTTTGACCGAGACTGGCAAAAGAAGCGCCAAGCTCTTTGGCTAGATCGAGACGCACTTCAGCAATGATCGCTTCAATCATCACCTGGGCACGACGAATATCCAGCTGTGAGATGACGCGTTTGATTTCCTGCTGTGCAGCCGGTGGGCCGGTAATGATGATCGCGTTGTTCTGTGGGTCCGCTTGAATGCTGATGCCGTTTGCACTGCTGCCACCAGTGCGTG